>CALXMM010000012.1 GCA_944389475.1 uncultured Clostridia bacterium | reverse complement strand
CCTTTTCCTCTGTAATTTTCTTTTGTTGCTATATTTTTTAATTCCACAGTATCATTGTTTATCTTAGTTACCACAGCAACGCAAACAGGCTCATCATTATATGTTAATACAAAAAGTTCCCCATCAGATAAATACTTATTAATCATTTCTTTACTTGGGTCTGCTTCAAGAAGCAACTCTATATACTGTTCTTTATTATCTCTTTCTTTTTTTATATTAACTGAATGTTTAACTGGCAAAAACTCAAATCCCTCTGGCAATTTTGGAGGTAAGAAATCCTCGCCTAAATATCTTCCTCTCTCGGAAAATATACATCCACAATACTTTTGGATATATAGCCCAAGTTCTCTTGCTTTAGCTTGTCCAACTTTAAAACCAACTCTAAAATCTCTATATAAAAACTCTAAACCATATTTTTTAGCAATCAATTCTCCAAGATTTTTTATAATATCATGCTTTTGATATGGACTAACTAAAAGCGTTGTAGTAATTGTATCAAAGCCATGTTCCTTTGCATATTTTGCAGTCTGCTCCAAACGGACTGGATAACAATAATCTTGGCACCTAGTACATAAAGAATTCACCACATTTTTGCAAAACTCATCCAAGCCATATTCATCTTCGAATATGGCTTCAACATTTATACTTTCAGTATAATTCTTCAAACAATCTCTTCTAGCTATATACTCTGTATATGGATGAATATTAGGATTATACCAATAAACTGTTGGCTCAATCCCTTCATCTCTTAGTGAATCTATACAATACACACTACAAGGTGCACAGCAAGTATGCATTAAAAGTTTCATTTTCTTCCTCCTCGTGAACTTTAGGGACGGACCTTAAAGTTCAAATTTTACGTTAACCTTTTAAACATTACGTAATTTTTATTTCTTTACATTAACTTTTTAAATTTTAACTATTTTTCTTTTCAATATCCTTGGTTTCTAAAAGTATTTTATCAAAATCGGAAGTTATTTTTTGATGTTTATTAAATTCATTGTATTCTTTTTCAGCTTTTTCTTCCGCCATTTTTTTAGAAATTCTTCCATTATCTTTTAAAATATCATATTTTCTAAATGCAAGAAATTCATTAACACTTTTTGCAAATTCTTCCATTGTAAAAGTATTTTCTCTTTCCACTAAATCTTCTATATAATCAAAATACCCTGATACTGCTCTTTCTAATCTTTTTATTTGTTTTTCATCCAAATAGTTTTTAGCTATCATTACATCTGATTTTAAAATTCTTCCATCTGGTGAATTTTTCCATGTTGTTAACCCCATGTTTTCCTTAGTATGATCTGCTTTATTATATATGATTTCAGCCGCTGTGTTTCCCGTAATTGCATAATGAAATTTATTTTGAATCATTGCATAAAATTGTTTTGTAATTTCTGAATCTTTATCATAATCAATACTACATTCTGCAAATATGTCGGTTATCTGTTGCCATATTCTACGTTCACTTGTTCTAATTGAACGAATTCTTTCTAGAAGTTCTTTAAAATAATCCCTTCCAAATTTTGGACCATTTTTTAACATTTCATCATTTAATACAAATCCTTTTTTTATGTACTCTTTCAAAACATTAGTAGCCCAAATTCTAAAATCGGTTGCCTCTTTAGAATTTACTCTATAGCCAACTGCAATAATAGCATCTAGGTTATAAAAGTTTAATTCTCTTGAAACTTTTCTATTTCCTTCTTTTTGAACTACTCTAATTTTTTGAGTAGTTGATTTTTCATCTAATTCTTTAGTTTTAAAAATATTTTGTAAATGATATGTTATATTATTTTCAGAAACATTAAACAATTTGGACATATATTTTTGTGTTATCCAAAAATCTTCATTATCATAAAGTACTTCAACTGAAATATTTTCATTGTTTCTGCTTTGATATATAATTAAATCTCTTAGGTCTTCTATTTTACTCATATTTCACTTCCTCCTCGTGAACTTTAGGGACGGACCTTAAAGTTCAAATTTTACGTTAACCTTTTAAACATTACATAGCTTTTATTTCTTTACGTTAACTTTTTGAATCTTACGTAATTTTTTTATTTTTACGTAACATTCGTAACATCTTAAATATTACAAAACTATAAATTTTAATATAAGTCCTACTATTTCATATAATCATTCATGAATCAATCGATGAATCTTTAATCTATTTACGCCTATACTTTCAGCAATTTCTTTTTGAGTAAAATGATACTGTTTATTCATAATAATTGCAATTTCTTTTAAAAAAGTATCATTATATCTTAACTCATTCATATTACAAATATTTTTTTCTTTAAAAATTCCTCTAAAACATCATCTTTGAGCTTGTTCTTGTTATTTACATCTACATCATCAATAAAATTATAATTTGTATAATCTTCAATTAAAATTGACTTTATATCAATATCATAATCACTTAATATCTTTAACACTTTGTTTTTATTTATTAAATATGACTTATTCTTAAACTCTCTATAGCTTGAATATTTGTAATCTTCTTGTTTCTTACAAATTTCAGCCTTTACAGGATTATTGTGAATATAATGAATACAGTTTATCAAATGTTTTCTCGAAAGGATCTCTTCAGATTTAAATCTATCTCTAAACACATATCCACATCTATTGTATATATTATTATAATATATAGCGTAACTTGTATTAATTTTCTTCATTAATACAGAAATTTGATTAATGTCTTTAGCAAATACTAAAAAATGAGCATGATTATTCATAATACAGTATGATATTATATCTAAATCAATATTTTTCAATTTTTCTTTTGTTATTTTTAGATATCTTTCAATGTCTTTCTCATTATTAAAAATATACTCCCTATTTATCCCTTGTATCATAATATGTAGAAATTTCGAATTTATTTCCTTTCTTGCTCTTCGTGGCATGCAAAAACCTCCTTTAAATATTAATTCTTGCCCCCACTTATTTAATAAATCTTTAGTATTATAAATTCATTTCTCATTAGTATAGTCCTAAAATGTATTTATGTAAATCCTATGAACTTTAAGGTCTGTCCCCAAAGTTCATAGTCCTAAAATATGTTTATGTAAATCTTTTGAACTTTAAGGTCCGTCCCTAAAGTTCATAAATATCAAAAAAGCTTACTGTTCCTACTTTTCTTAAGTTTTCTTTCACATATGTTATTACTTCTTTTGGTGTCTGCCAATTTAATGGTATCTTATTATTTTTTATTAGTATTAATGTATCTTTCATGTTTTTTATTTTCTCGATTTGTCCTTCTTCGCTTGCTTGTCCTAAGTTCCCTTTTAAAAACATATCAAAGTCTTTATTATATCTATCCAATGGTATCATATACACTGCAGCTTCTGAATCCAATATATATACATTTTTCTTTTCATTTTGTATAAAGTTATCTACTTCTATAATTCTGTCTTGTAATGTTGATGAAATAGGTATGTTAGAAAAATGTTTTAATATTGATTTATCTGTTTGTGAATACAAATATATATCATTTATTGATTCTAATATTAATAATCCTACAAAAGATATTGTTATTATATTCATAAAGTGTTCTATAAATATTGATAACTTAATATTTTTTAATTCTTGTATATTCTTGCAAACATAGTATAGTATTGCCATTATCGTAGGAAAAGCTGCTATTTTAAAATGTATATCATCTGATATTGGATATATCATAATAAATTGACCTAATGAAAATACAAATAATATTATGTCTTGAATATTCTCTTTTAATTTTCCTTGCTTTACATGTAACAGATTAATTACTAATAATATAATTAATGTAACAGGCACTAATAAAGCTAAAAATGCTGTTAAATCTTTTTCTCGTAAAAGTTTTAAATATGATATTGTATTTTGAAATGTTCCTATTCCCAAAATACAATAGTCTATAAAACTTGACATCGAATTCGTTAAAAATAAATATATAACAAAAATTATACAAGGAATAAGAACTCCTGTAACTCTATATAAAATAGCCTTTAAGGTTTCTTTATCTCTCTTTTCTAATAGTAAATACAAAACAGTTATAGCAGATATTATTATACCTGTGCTTTGTTTTAATAAAATAGTTATTCCTGCAAGAAGTCCTATTAAAACATTGTATTTCACACTATAATTTTTATATTTTAGCTCTATATAAATTAGTAATAATGTAACAAATAAAATTGCATAATTATAATCTATATAAAAGCTATCTTTAATAAATAAAAATAATAGTGCTGAAGAAAAAATTGACCATTTTGTATTTATTTTTAATTCTCTTAAGATTTTAAATGCAATAAATAGTATTCCTGCTCCTAAAACTAAAGAAGCTATTCTCATAACAAACAATTCTTGTCCAAATAGTTTTAAAATTCCTCCAAGAATAAATGATAACAATGGTGTTTGTAGCATATTAAAGTCTTTATATGGCAATAATCCATTTGATATATTTCTTGCAAAATTAAAATTCCATATTTCATCTAAATTTTCCAAATTTCTAGGTAAAACAGTAGCTGCAAATAAAACCATTGCTATAATGATAAAGAATATATCTATTAACTTTACTTTTGTTTTCTCTTTCACTTTTTCTCCAATCTATAAATTACTTATTATTGAAATTTCTAATTTCATTGTATTATCTATAAATAGATTTCATTTATTATCTATAAATATGTGTGTAATTAACTACTTATTATATTCTATATTTAAATGTTCATATGCTGCAGGAAGTGCTATTCTTCCTCTTGGAGTACGAGATATAAATCCTATTTGCATTAAAAAAGGTTCGTAAACATCTTCTATAGTTTCTATCTCCTCTCCTGTTGTGGCAGCTAAAGCTTCTATTCCAACAGGACCTCCAGCATATTTATTTATAATTGTAAATAAAATATTTCTATCCGTTTGGTCTAGTCCTAAATCATCTATTTCTAGTTTATTAAGTGCAATTTTAGCCATTTCTAGGTCTACA
This sequence comes from uncultured Clostridia bacterium, assembly GCA_944389475.1. Taxonomy (GTDB): domain Bacteria; phylum Bacillota; class Clostridia; order TANB77; family CAG-508; genus Merdicola. The sequence goes on along the minus strand of CALXMM010000012.1, from coordinate 55,981 downwards.
TCTCCATTGCCTAAAACCAATGCATAATCTCTAACTCTTTTTAATATTCTGTTTGCAATTCTTGGCGTTCCTCTAGACCTTTTAGCTATTTCCATACTAGCTTTATCATCTATATTAACATTTAAAATTCCAGCTGACCTTTTTACAATTTTTTGCAAATCATCTGGTTCATATAATTCCAATCTTTCTACAATCCCAAATCTATCTCTTAAAGGTGTAGTAAGAGAACCCGCTTTTGTAGTAGCACCTATCAATGTAAATTTAGGTAAATCCAATCTTATAGACCTAGCACTAGGTCCTTTTCCAATGATTATATCCAAAGTATAATCTTCCAAAGCAGGATATAATATCTCCTCTACGCTTTTATTAAGCCTATGTATCTCATCTATAAATAGGACATCAAATTCCGATAAATTAGTAAGCAATGCAGCTAAATCACCAGGCTTTTCGATTGCTGGTCCAGATGTGATTTTTATATTTGAATTCATTTCATTAGAAATTATATTTGATAATGTAGTTTTACCTAGTCCTGGAGGTCCATATAAAAGCACATGGTCTAAAGGTTCTCCTCTCTTTTTTGCAGCTTCTATATATACTCTTAAATTTTCCTTAACTTTAGTTTGACCAATATATTCATCTAAAGTTTTTGGTCTTAATGAGTTTTCTAATCTATTTTCTTCCTCGTTTATTAATTCGGGATTTATTAAATTTTCTTCATCCATAAAAATTTTCCTTTCTCTCTTTGCTTTCTAAACATAAGTAGCCTAATCTTATTCTTCCAAAGATTCTAAAGATTTTTTGTAAAATAAAAATCTCCTATTTTATTAAATTTTCTCCTTAAAATAATATCATTTATATGAAAAAAGTACAAGTGTTTGATAGTTTTTTATGCATTCTTCCTAAAATGAAGAATAGGATACTTTTAAGTATCCTATTCTTTAATACCTTAATAGCCTATTACCTTTCTCCACCAATTTTTTATTTATTTTTATAAATGTTTGTTGAAATCCATATTTATAAGCAATATGTGCAAACCAATAACTTTTTCTTGGAACATTTTTAAATTTAAAACACGGATTCTTTCTCCACTCAAAAAAGTTTATATCTAAATAATTCATAGTCTCTCTAATCAAGTTTTTTAAATCGCTACCAGTATCAAATGATAATTCTATAACTGACCTTAATCCTATTTTTGAAAATGCTATAAATGTTAAGATATTTTTCATTTTCTCGTATTTTCCGGTCTCTTTAAATAATTTCTTAACTTCTACTAATCCATCTTTTAAATCTTTGATTTGAACTGCATTTTTTAAATTATGAATCGAATTATCTTCATATTTATAGAATAGCTCATCATTAACAAATGAAACCGTATTTGCTTTAGCATAACAACTTAATACAAGAATTTCATCTTGACATTCATCATAATTTTCAAATTTTATGTCTTGCATAATTTCTCTTTTTATTAGTTTATTACCTGCATCTAAATTTAAATATGCTAAATTTAAATTTTTCCCATCCAAATTTTCATTCTCTTGAAATTTATTATTTAATCCTGTTTTTATTAACTCATTTGAATTTATATCAATTATATTATAGCCACAAATTGCAATGTCTGTATCGTTTTTTTCTGCACTGCTGAACATCTTTTCTAATGCTGTTTTTTCTAAGCACATATTTCCATTCAAAACTAAAAGATATTTTCCATCAGCCTCTTCTAAAGCTTTATTTTTAGCTACAACATCTTGCGCTTTTGTTTTATATATAATTTTTATATTATTATGTTTTTCTTGAGTTTCCTTTACAAAGGTATCAATTTGTGTATTTTCTTGTTTATAAATACAAATAATTTCTATATTCTCTAAAGTTTGATTTATTAAACTATTTAAGCATTCTTTTACTTTTTGATGTCTCTTCTTAAATATTGTAATAACTGATACATTATGCATTGCAATCACCCCTATTTATTTTAAAATCATAAAATTATCTACTTTATTAAATAAACGATTTAATGGTTTTATTTTTAAAACATTCTTTTCTATAATATTTTTTCTTAAAAATTCTATAACCGCTGTTATTAAATAAAAACTAATTATAGCAATTATTAATGTAGAAAGTGGACCTCCTGGTATCTTCTGTATGAAATCTATACCAAATATATTATGCCATAATCTATATCTCATAAAATTACTTTCATGGAATAAATATACTGCAAAGCTTATACTTGCAAAATAATTAATGACTCTATTTGATTTTAATTTCCATTCTTTAAAAATATAAAACAATGCAATTGAAGGCACTAAAATAAATACTGAATTCATTTCTCTGTAATAAGCAAATAAATTACCCCAGAATTTATTATGTAGTTCTAGCTTTTTACCAATTAAAGCAATCGCAAGTACTACTATATAGCCTAAGCAAATTAGAATTATATTTCTTAATTTCTTATTTTCAAAAAATTTAATACCATATAATCTTATATATCCTCCAAGTATATATACATATATAAATAATAATATTCCAATCGGAGTTAAAGTACTTCCTATTAATAAATTAGTATAAAAAACAGTAGGTATTATTACAAAAATAATAGTTAATATTAATAACAATTTTTGATAATTTTCTTTACTTAAGCTATTTAAAAACTTATTAATAAATGGTGTTAACAATAGCAAATACAAATAAACTGTTATAAACCAATATTGATTATAGGCTAATGGAAAAAATGTTTTTACAGTATCTACTGTTCCCAATTTTTCTATTCCAGTTAGTCTAAATATCAGCATAAAACCAACTGAATAGCAAAATATTTGGAACCATAATATGAATACTTTCTTAAAACTAAAATTTTTATTAATACTAAAATATCCAGTTATAAGTACAAATATAATAACTCCTATTTTTCCACCTATTCCACCCATTATTCCAAAAATCATTGTCTTACTTAAAGTATATCCATCTATTATTCCAGTATTCAAAGCTAGATGATGAAATATTATTAAACACATTGCAACAATTCTTAATAATTCTATATTAGAATCCCTACTCTTCTTTTTTATCGCTGTCTCCAATGTTGATCATCCTTTCTATAATATATTGTGGTCTTCTCTTTGTTTCATCATAAATTCGTCCAATATACTCACCTATCATCCACAAAGAAATAAGAATCATGCCTCCTAAGAAAGTCATTGTTACCATCATAGATGTCCAACCAGCAGTTAAATTATTCCAATTAAAAATATATGATAATACTGTATATATTAAAATTAATATAGAAATTAGCATAGAAATTATTCCCATAGCCCCTACAATTTTTAGAGGCTTTGTAGAAAAACTAAAAATTCCATCTTTGGCTAGTTTAAGCATTTTCTTTAATGGATATTTCGTTTTACCTGCAAATCTTTCTTTTCTTTCATATTCAAATGGTGTTTGTCTAAAGCCTACCCAACTAAATAGTCCTCTTAAAAATTTATTGTGCTCCGGTAAAGAATTTACTACATCTACAACTTTTCTATCTACTAATCTAAAATCTCCTGTATCTCTTGGTATTTCAACATCTGATAAAGCATTTAATGTTTTATAAAACATTGATGCAGTTAGTAATTTGAATTTAGATTCTCCTTCTCTAGATTTTCTTTTTCCATATATTACTTCATTGCCTTGCTCCCAAAGTTTTAACATATCTGGTATAAGCTCTGGTGGGTCTTGCAAGTCTGCATCAATTATTACTATTGCATCTCCTGTAACATATTGAAGTCCAGCTGTTACTGCACATTGATGACCAAAATTCCTAGAAAAAGATATAACTTTTACTTTTTTGTTTTCATTTGCTATATTCACTAAAATACTTAAAGTTTTATCTTTACTTCCATCATTTATAAATATTATTTCATAATCGTAATCATTTAAATTTTCTAATACCTTTTTTAATCTTTTATAGCATTCTTCTGCTACCTCTTCTTCATAATACATTGGTACTACAACTGAAACTTTTTTCATAATAAAATACATTCCTTTCATGGTTTGCTCGATAGTATCTTAATTAATAAAAGTAATTTCTTTTTTAATATCCTCTAATCTTTTATATATTTTTTTGTATATAATATCACGTTGATATCTAATATTCAATAATAATTTTAGAAAGAACATTATTAACTATTATTTTGATAAAATTTACAAAAAAAGTAAAGTCTACGTTTATGCTATATAGACTTTACTTCTAAATGTTATTTTAATTCATTTTCTACACATTTTAAAGCTTCTGCAATTACCTTATCCATATCAAAATATTTGTATTGTCCCAATCTTCCTCCAAATATTACTTTATTATCCTTTTCTGATAATTCTTTATATTTATTATATAAATTAGAGTTTTTTTCATCATTAATTGTATAATATGGTTCTTTGTCTTTATCCCACTTTGCAGGATATTCTCTTGTAATTATAGTTTTACCTGTATCTACATAATCAAAATGTTTATGCTCTATAATTCTTGTATATGGAACTTCGTATTCTGTATAATTTACCACTGCATTTCCTTGATAATTACTTGTATTTAATGTTTCCGTTTCAAATCTTAAACTTCTATATTCTAATTCTCCAAATTTATAATCATAAAATTTATCTATTTGTCCTGTAAATATAATTTTATCAGCTATATCCTTTAATTCATCTTTATGGTCAAAATAATCATAATTTAACCTTACCTCTATACCATCTAACATTTTTTCTATAATTTGTGTGTACCCACCAATAGGAATCCCTTGATAACTATCATTAAAGTAATTATTATCATATATAAATCTTACTGGAAGTCTTTTAATTATAAAGCTTGGAAGTTCTGTTGCTTTTCTACCCCACTGCTTTTCTGTATATCCTTTAACTAATTTTTCATATATTGTTTTTCCAACTAAACTGATTGCTTGTTCTTCCAAATTTTTTGGTTCTGTTATTCCTGCTTCTTTCTTTTCTTCTTCTATTTTTGCTTTTGCTTCATCTGGTGTTATAACTCCCCATAAAGCATGAAATGTGTTCATATTAAAAGGCATGTTATATAATTCATCTTTATATCTTGCAACAGGTGAGTTTGTATAACGATTAAATTCTGCAAATTGATTAATATAATTCCAAACATCTTTATTGCTTGTATGAAATATATGGGCCCCATACTTATGTACTTGTATTCCTTCTACGTTCTCTGTATATATATTTCCTCCTACATGTGGTCGTTTTTCTATTACTAGACATTTCTTTCCTTTTTTATTTGCTTCGTATGCAAATATTGAACCAAAAAGTCCACTTCCTACTATTAAATAATCGTATTTCATAAAATATTCCTTCCTTCATTTTATACTACATTACAATTCTTTTCATTCTCAGCAATTTTTTAACAATACTAATTATTTCTAAACTAAATAAGATTACAATTACAGTTTTTATTATATTAGGAAATATTCCTTTAAAATAAATATATTTATATAAATTAAATATATACTAATATAGTAAGTATCGGTATATGAATATAATAAATACCTAATGTAACTAAAACAAATCAAGTAACAATTTTAGATAAATATTTATTTTTTATTGTCACATTTTGCATTAAAATAAAAAATGCTATTGAAAGTATAAAAGTAGCAAAATTGTCATATTTGATCTGTAAATATATTCCTTTCTATTGAAAAGTTCCATTCACAATATATTTTGATATAGCAAAAGAAGTAATGATATACAAATACATAGAATGCTTATTAAGTTTTTATGTTTTATCTTTTCTAATCTTTTACCATAGAAATAAATATAACCTTCAAATTCAAAAGCAATAAAAATATTGCATATTTTCCAAATAAAAATATATCTTTTAATTCTATAAAAATAATTCTATTATATTTTAGAATATATTTTCCTATAAACTCTATTATACTTATTCTATATATAAATATATAAAAGAAAATCAATAAAATTCCTAAATCCTTTCTTCACCTTTTTTCATCGTTAAAAGCGCAATAAATTATAGTGAATATTATATATATACAGCTAATAATGCTTTAATAAAAAAAAAATGAACTATATTTATTTTTAAGTGGCAAAATATTTCAATAAATCAATTTTACTTACATTCATAAATTCAAATTTATAAATACATACAAAGAAATAGCAAATATACAATTTTCATATAATGCTAACAATATATATTGTTAGTACTTTTCTATAGTGCTTTTTCAAATTTGAACTTTTATTTAATAAAATTACTCCATTTACTAATAAAAAACATGGTATAGCTTTCCAACATATTAGTATACATATACTGAAACACTAAGTATTAATGTTGAACAAGTAAACCAAATTATAATAGGTATATTTATTGCTTTTAATGAAAATTTATACACAATTATAGATAAAAAAGGAATAGCCATATACATTTCTAAAATCATAGTAATATACCACATATTAGGTGAATTTGATTTTTTAAAAAAAGAGTAATATTTCAAATTCTATACTATCAAACTCTTGTGAGTACCATATTTTCATGAATATATAATAATTTATATTCCATATTTCAGTTACGATTAATAAAGAAATTAGATTTTTTATTAAATTTAATATTATCTTTATCATTTTCAAATTTTTTATTTAAAGGTAATACTCCTTATACAAAAACAAATAGCGGAACTCCAATTCTTCCAATTATAAACATAGTAATTTTAAAATTTTAGGAACACTACTTAATTTCATCCATTAGACACTTACACACGTAGATCTAATAAGTGACACAGAACAACACATATTATAGTTAATTGTTTCATAATATAAATATATTTGATTCGCTTTTCATTATATGCTGATAAATTAGTACCATTTTTTTACAAACTATGTATACCTAATTGTTCCATGTTATTGCTCTCCATAATATACTATTTATCTTCATCTATAGTAAACTTACGTAATCTAAAAAAATTTATAATTTTAGCAGTTATATATGGATTTATTAAATATAAAACTCCTTTTATTTTTTCCTTCACGGCTATAGGCGAAGAGAAAATACAAATAGCATCTTTTCTACAAATTTTTTTTATTTCTTTATAGTCTTCTGGGTACTTGCCTTTTACTCGACATCCAACCATTATATTAAAAAAATCACAATGCGTATGCCAAAAAGCATAATGACAAGCTTTTACCAATTCCTTATCCCTATCTATTAAATTATTGTTTATAAGCTTAATTGCTTTTATACCATTTCTTATCATATCCATATTAAACTTAGTCATTGCACTATGTGGATTATCTACTCTATAAAAATAAATTATTTTATGTCCAACTGCTACTCTTTTTGCTCTCTGTAAACAAGTAGTACAAAAATTAAAACCCTCTCCACATTTTAATTCAGGATTAAACCTTATTTTGTATTTATTTATCAACTCTCTACTGATAAGTTTACACCAAGAAGATTCTTTAATTCTATAATAAAGCATCTCTTCTGCTGCATGCTTTCCATTCCAAATTTCTACAGTATCATTTTTATTTTCTATATTTTTATTAAAATCTATTTTACTTTGGCTCGTAAACTTTTGAGGAAATGGCACTAAAGATATTTCGGCATTATTTTCTGTTAATATTTTATATAAATAAGACACATAATCTTTAGAAATATAGTCATCAGCATCCATAAAGCAAATGTATTGACCCAAAGCATTATCTAAAGCTAAATTTCTTGAATTACTAACACCAGAGTTTTCTTTATGTATTGGTTTAATTCTATTATCAATACCTGCATAATAATCAATAATTTTTCTTGAATTATCTTTTGATCCATCATTTACGATTATTATTTCTAAATTACTATATGTTTGATTTAACACAGCATTAATTGTATTTTTTAAATACTTCTCTTCATTGTATACAGGAATTATTATACTAATAAGAGGTTCACTATTCCCTTTTACTTTATTTACCATTGTTACCTCCATTTTCTTTTACAATTCTATTTAAGAAATTATCAACTTTTCTTCTTTCTTCATTCAAAATTTTATTTACTTTTTCAAAATCAGTTGGTCTGTTAATTACATCTAAATCATTGTAATCTTCTACATGTCTTTGAGTTGACTCAACTAACTCTAAAAAGCTCGATAACCTTCCTGAATATTTATTAGGATAAATACAAATAGGTTCTGTATTAAGATTAATTGCAAAAGCTGTTGCATGAAAAGAATCTGTTAGAACAATTTTCGCATTATCCACTAACGTAATAAAATCAAGAATTTCTGGCATTACTAAACTCTTACCGTTTCTAAATATTTGATCCAATCTTGTACAGAAACGATATAGTTTCATGCCAGTTTTCTTAGATAATCTTTCTGCATAATCATCAAATTCTTTACTTCTGTTTAGATTATATATCAATATATAGTCTCCTTTAACCTTTTTCTTTGGAGCAATTTTTCTCCAAAAATCCGGTTCTAGTGCTAATGTTGGATCTACTATTCTAATACAATTTTTTATTCCAAGTTGTTCCTTTACAATTTTAATTCCACTTTCTTCTCTGACAGAAATCATTTTATATTTTTCTAGATATTTTTTTGTTTCTTCTATATATTTATCTTCTAAAACTGATTTTCCAAAACTTGATGAATATGAATATCTTGGTTTATTATCATCTAAAAAACTTAAATACATCGGTGGAATTATACCGTGATTCCATCCAGTATTCCAAACTTGATCACTACCTGAAAAGTAAACATCGGCAACATCTTCAAAATCATCAAAATCCTCTAAAGAAAAATATTTTTTACTTGTTAAATTAAGAAATTTCTTTTGAAATCCTCCAAAATTACGTTTCCAATATAAAATTGTTGGCAAAATAACTGGAACTTTTAGAAAATTTCCCTTAGTAAAAGTTTTTACTAATTCTACTCCATATGTGTCTGGCCTTCGATAATCAATAAATACTACATCATCAAAATATTGTTTTAACTTTTCTTGTGTAGCATATGCTTGAAGTTGAGTCCCGTAATTACAAACAGAGTGTAAAGTTATTACTGCTGCTTTCATATAATCATCCTTTCTTATTCTCGATTAAATAATTGTTTATATTTTCTATAAAATAAATATCTTGTTCCAAAAAGTGTAAATTCTGTTATTGATCTTGCTATAGCTATATTCCATAATGTAAATGCTTTTAAGCATATTAAAATAATTAATAGTATAATATATACAATTATAGATATTATTGTCGTAAAAGTTGTTTCTTTTGTTTTTCCTATTGCTCCTAATGTTGGCCAACCATATAGTATTGCAAAAAATCCAAAAAATAATGCAGGAATTAACAATCTAAATATTGGAACAGCTTCCAAATAATTTTTTCCTCCTAATATCCAAAATCCAGGTTCTGCCAAAAAATATGCCAATACACAACTTATAATAACTATTGGAATGAATATCTTCACAATTTTATTTATTAAATTTATATTTTTTGATTTTATCATTTCTGGATATATTCCATCTGATATAGGTGTATAACAAGCTTGTATTGAGCCAACTATTTGCATACAAACTCCCCAATATGCAACTTCTGTTGTTCCAACAAAAATCCCAATAATTATAGTACTTAATGCATTAAAAGATGTTGAAGCTACATTTGATAAAAAATATATAAAAGATTCTTTTATTGACTTAAATACATTTTTTATTTTAGAGAAATGCATTCTTATATTCATTTTTTTTATTTCATAAAATACTAATATTACAGCCATTAATGATGATATAATATCCAAAATAGGAATTAATATCATATCTGAATCACTTTTAATTAATATAAAAGTTAATATTGTTGAAATCATTTTCATCAATATAAAACGAACCGTTATAATATGCATTTTTTCTATACCTCTAAATAGAAAATCCATCAAAAAAATAGATTCGAAAACTACAACATATGACAAAATTGTATATAAAACATTATTTTTTAGTATAGGCAATATAAATGTTAATATTATAATTATAATAAGCCCTATTCCACCTAATATTATCCTTGCTATCAATGTATCACCGATTACTAACCCCACTTTTTTCTTATTTTCTCTAACTTTTACAATATCTTTTGTAGCAGATAATACAAAACCAAAATCCACTAAAATTTGCATATAAGTCATTACAGTTTTTACATATGTCACACTCCCATATGTATCGGTTGTTAAAACACGAGTTAAATACGGTAATGTTATAAAAGGAAATACAATTTTCGCTATATTGAAAATCATTAACATTACTGTATTAGTAGCAATCTTTCTGTTTTTCAAAATTTTTCTCCACCTTTGCAAATTAACCTCTTCCACTCAATTTTGCATATACTTTCCACATAACCTTATAAAATTCAAATCCAAATATTGTAGAAACAAGACCAATTCTATCCCTATCAGGAATTCTCTTGTCTTTTAATACGATCTTTCTATTCTGTTTTATATAATCCATAATTTTGACTTTTAGAGTGATATTTTTTTCTTTTGATTTTGATAATTGTGTTAATGTACTCAAATATGCATACATCAATCTTCTGTCGCATCCTTTTTCTAATTCTGGATACTTTTTTCTAATAAAATCTGTCATTTCTTTAGTTGAAATTATTAAGTCCATTTTCTTCTTAGAAAATTTTTCGTTTGAAATAGAATTATTTCTAATTACATAGTTATATACAGATCTCGAATTAACAGCAATTTTTTTACTTGCATCAATTAATTTATATGTTGTAGCAGAATCCTCAAATAGTCTCCCTTTCGGGAATTTTATATTATTAAATAAAATCTTTTTATAAAGTTTTGCCCAAGCCGACAAATCAATTCCATCATCATATAATATTTTATCTAAAACCTCTTTAGGATGTGCACAAAATTTTTTACCCGTTGCCTTGTCTATAATTTTCTTAGAGTAAATAACTTTATGTGATGCTATGGACATATCTGCATTATATGAAATAAGAGTGTTATATAACACATCTACATAATCGCTATCAACATAATCATCTGAATCTATGAAGGTTATATAATTTCCAGAAGAATTATCAATTCCAACATTTCTAGCATCTGATAATCCACCATTTTTTTTGTTTATAACCTTAATTCGTCGATCTTTTAATCTATATCTCTCACATATCTCTAAACATTTATCTGTTGAACCATCATTTACTAAAATAATTTCTAAATATTTATATGTCTGATTTATAATACTTTCTATACATTTTGGTAAATATTGTTCTACATTATATATTGGTATAATGACACTTATAAGCTCATAATCTTTACCCATTGACAAAATCCTCTTTCTTTTTTTTATTATCATCAATCCCTTTATTAACCTTTTGTTTTTTCAACAAAAAAATCGCAAAAGCAAATGAAATTATATATGATGGTATTGCTGTTTGTATCCTAATAAAGGATACAAACACTCCATACATAACTAATCCATATATAACAAAACTTCTAGCATCAATTCTTTTGTCAAATTTTTCATATAAAGCAGAAACAATATATCCAAAGAATACCGATACAATACAAACAAATGGATAACCACCATCGATATAGAAATAATATATTGGTGTTACAAAAGCATTAGCTATTCCATATCCTACTTGCTTAAATGTTTCCGCATTAAGGATATAAGTATATGTATCATTATATATTTGTGGTACAAGAAAATCTAAACCTATTGTTTCTAACACTCTAAAAAAGTAACTATGTATGCCAAAGAAGGTTGTTAAACCAAAAGTATGTTTTACATTTTCCAAATCAGGGAGCCAAATACTCAACAAAGTAGGTGGCAAAGCAAAATACGTATATATCTGTTTTCCTATATTTCCTAATCCTGTTCTTACAATAGTATATATAACAACAAATAAAACAGCTAGTATAATAAAAATACATAAAATTTTTTTATATTTTTGTATTACTTCAATAGAACTTTTTTTATATGCAATAAAGAAAGTTAAGATAAAGCATCCAATATAATAAATAAATCCTAATCTTCCCCCCCCGCCTGCTATACTTGAAGTTATCAATACAATCAATGAAACAACAAATAAACTATATTTTCTTTTTCTATTATCTTCATAAAAAAAGTAATACGCTGTAATAGGCGGAATAATTGTTTGAAAAGAAGCTAATATAATATTTCTAAATGCTGATTCTAAAAAACTTCTTCTTTCTAATATTGGATTACTAGATCCAACCGGTTCCAATGTCCAATTTCTTATTTGCCACATTGGATTGCCATTTGCTAATTCTTTAATAATAATAATAATATCTATTATATTAAAAAATATCAAACAAAAGCATAAAAAATAATATAACTTATATCTTAGTACTATTTTTCTGTTACTTTTATAGCTTTTGAATGAACTTGATTTTTTTGCTTTTTGTTTTGTTATAATTATATTTAAAATAATACCTACTGAAAAAAACAATAACATTAACATTATTAAAAAGTATGCTTTAAAAGAAGGTCTATATATACCATACAAATTTAAGTTTGATAAAAATAATACAAATGTCCATAGCAAAAAAAATATTACTATTGGACTTATTGTATTTCTTTTTCTATAAAAAAATATAAAACCAATTAGTAGCACTATACTAATAATAAGAGTAATAAGATTCATTTTCTATATCCTTTCATAATCATATTTTCATGCTTAAAAACTTTTATAATATTTCTTTCCTGTAAATTTAGCCATTATAAAGCTAGTTCCTTTTTTAAGCCAATTTACAGGTTTTAAATCCATTACTTTTACTTCTTCATATTTATATTTTTTAGTATAAAGCCAAACATCCATTAAAAGTTCTGAAACTCTTCCAAAAAATCTAGCATGAAAAGTATCGTACTTTGAAATGTCAACTCTATTTTCTAATTCAAATAAAATATCAAAAAGCCATGTACAATATTCATCTAGATATTCTTTTTTCATAATAAACATATTAAACATATGTGCTGTTCTACGTTTTTTTAATTTTTCAAATTCCGGATAATATTCTGGACATTTTTCCTTTATTATCTCTCCAGTAATATCTAAAGGTTCAACATACATTGTATGTTTGTAGTGAGAATATAAATTTTCTATTAAATAATTTCTTTTCTTAGGTAAAATTATATCAGCTTTTTCTAATTTTTCTTTGACCTCATCTTTGGTAATAACACATTCAAGTCTTCCTTTTTCATCTTTTTGAAGATGTTTTTTACATGTAAAATATCTTCTATAATGACACAAACCCACATAATCAGAATTAAGGTTCTTCCATCCCCAAAAGACCCCAGTTAATTCACAATAATATGGGTTTTTACTAGATATATTTTCTCCTTTATCATCACGAATAAATCCATCTATACTTTCTTTTCCTTTAGAACCTACTAAAATTGGAAGAAACAAATCTTGTTCATGTGGGACATCACATTTTTTGTGTGCTGCTACAAGAATTTTTATATTGCTCATTTCTGTTTCCTTTCCGCTTATTTTTATAAAGCTCCATCCTTTAATACAACTTTTTTTACAGTCTTAACAATTATTTTTGCATCCAATGAAGGCGATTGGGTATAAAAATATTCTAAATCCATATCCACTCTTTCATCAAAAGTAACATCACTTCTTCCGCGTACCTGCCAAATTCCAGTAAGTCCTGGTCTGCATTTAACTATTTGCCAATAAGCCTCTCCAATATCCTTTTTTTCTCTTATAAGATATGGTCTAGGTCCTACCAAGCTCATATCTCCTTTTAATACATTTATAAATTGTGGGAATTCATCCAAACTTGTTTTTCTTATAAAATTTCCAACTTTAGTTATCCTTGGATCACGCTTAAGTTTTTTATATTTTTTATATTCTTTTCTAGCATCATCATTTTGTAACAAATATTCTTTTAATTTTTTATCAGCATCAACAACCATGGAACGATATTTATACATTTTAAACACCTTTCCATCTTTACCAATTCTGTTTTGAACATAAAATACTGGTCCATAGTCCTTATTAATTATATTTGCAATTTTTATTCCTAAGGTAATAGGCACTAATAACACTATTCCACATAAACTTCCAACTATATCGGCAGTTCTTTTAAATATTTTTTCTATTCGTGTAATTTTTCTTATCTTTGATTCTTCAAATCCTATAGATGTTGTGTTTATATTTTTTACGCTTGTTTCAGTATTAGAAACATTTACATAAAAATTCTCATCCATGATATAATTCCCCTTTAATTATTCTTATTTGTTATATCCTGTTTTATCTATTATGTCTTCACTTGTTTCTTTAACATTAGAAGGCACTACGTAATTTGTCTCACCAAAAACTTCCTTATGCAACTGCTCTACATTTGACTCTAGTGTAACTGGTACTCCATACCATCTATCTAAAGTAATTCCTTTTGTTTCATATGGCCAACCAATACTCTCTTTTACATTAAACTTAAGTGCAGTAGGCACTAAACTTAATATTTCTCCAGTATTAATATTTGTATATAATTCAGGTAAAATCTTATTAGCTAAATTATTAATTTCTCCAATGCCCATGGTTTTAACTTTATCAAACATAGCTTCTACTACTGTTCTCATTCTTTCTGTTCTCTTTTCATCTCCACCTGCAGTATATCTAATTCTAGAATAAGCAACAGCTTGAACTCCATCTAATGTTTGCTTTCCTGCAGATGTAATTTGAGAAGTTTGTAATCCTGTAACTTTTGATGTTTCACTCAAATAACTATTTAGATATTTAATTTCATCTTTTTGAATATCGATAGTAACTCCGCCTATTGCATTAACTGCATCTGCAACTACATCAAAATTAACTGTAACAAATTCAGAAATATTTAAATCCAAATTTTCATTTAATGTTTTTAATGCTAATTCAGGACCACCATAAGAATATGCATGCGTGATTTTATCTAATCCAGGACCATCAATATTTACATATGTATCTCTATATACTGAAATTAAATTTACATCTCCAGTTGATTGATTTATACTAGCAATTATAATACAATCACTTCTATTTCCTTCTCCTAAATTATCATCTCGACTATCAACACCAAATAATGCTATATTTCTATAACCTTTTAAGTTTTCCTCTGTATCTTTATTAATGCTTAAATTATCTTCGTTAATATCTACTTGTTGCATTTTTGATATTTTGCTTGTTGCAAATCCAAATGCAATTCCTAATAAAATTATTAAAATAATTACTATAACTAAAATAATCCTTAAAAATATTTTTAATCCTCTCTTGTTTCCTTTTTTTGGTTCATCAACCATTCTTTTTCCATGTTTGCTCATTTTTCTTCTCCTTTTTTTCCAGCTTTTTAAATTGTATCATTCTTATTTCATATATGCAACATAAATTTCAAATAATTTTGACTTTTTTTGCTATTTTAACCTATAATTCAACAAAAAAATTCTATCCAAAAAAGCATAAAGTTTATTAACTCTATGCTTTTTGGTTACTCTATAAGTTTAATGCCTTTTTCCTAAAATTTATTATTTCCTTTTAAGCAATTCTCCCAAAGGTCGTCTTTCATTCAATCTTTTAATAGTTTCTGCAAATAAATGTGCTATAGAAACCACTTTTATTTGTGGTATTTGTTTCTCCTTTGCGAGTGGAATTGTATTTGTTATTACTAATTCTTTTATTGGAGAATTTTTTATTCTATCAATTGCAGGTCCAGAAAGTACTCCATGAGTACAACCTGCATAAATAGCTTTTGCTCCGTATTCTTTTAAAACTCTAACCGTTTCCATCATAGAACCAGCTGTATCTATTTCATCATCAAATATTATTGCATTCTTGTCTTTTACATCTCCAATAATAGTTGTTCCAATAGCTCTATCGTTATTTCCATCTCTTCTTTTATCCAACATGGCTATTGGGCAATTAAAGAATTCAGAATATTTATATGCTTTTTTAGAACTTCCGGCATCAGTTGCTACAATTACCATATTATCTAACTTTTTATCTGCGAAATAATCTTCTAAAAGCTGTTCAGCAGAAAGCCTATCACAATTTATATGATTAAAATAAGCTTGTATAGCTGGATTATGCAAATCACATGTAATTACTCTTGTTGCACCTGCAGTTTCCAATAAATCTGCCATTAATTTTGCAGTTATTGGAATTCTTGGCTGATCTTTTTTATCTGAACGAGAATAAAAATAATATGGTAATACAACGTTTATTTTTCCTGCAGATGCTCTTTTAACTGCATCTATAGTTATTAATAATTCCATTATTCTTTCATTTACTGGTGGCACATTACTTTGAATTAAATAAACATCATCATCTCTTACTGTTTCTAAAATTTGTACAAAATTATTATCATTTGCAAATTTCATAGAATTAATTTTTCCCATTGGGATTTTTAAATAATCACAAATTTCCTTTGTAAATGGTTCTGCATATTTACTACAAGCAAAAATCTTAATATTTTCCATAACTAAAACCTCCAATATCTATAATAACTTCGTTATTATCTTATCATTACGCCTTTTCTTTTACAAGAAAAAATAAAAATAAACACCAATATTTTATATTTTTATAAAATATTGGTGTTATTTAGTAATTTATTCTAATTAATTTTAATATTCTAAAATATCATTTAATATTTCTTCATTACTTAGAGAGTTAGTTGAATTTGAAGTTATTCCTAAAATAATTGAATCATCTACTACATAAGGTTCTATGGATTGATATGGATCCATTTCTTCGAATGGATATTCTATAATCTCTCCACTTATATAATCTCTTTGATAGGTTTTTCCTGATATATCCATTACATATAATTTATCTGAGTCTATCATATTTTTTAATTTTTGTTCTTGTTCAGTCAAATTATCTTGTTTATTACATTTTAGATATCCATCATTAGTTATTTCAAATTCCGTTATATTATTATTTCTTAATAATTCCATAAATTTATCTCTAGAATTTGTAGAAATCCATACACCACTCTTGGTTGGTGCTTGTTCTAATAATGTATTAATTTCATTTTCTGCAGGAATACCATTTTTTAATATTCCTGCTAAAGCAACTTGATATTGAACATCAGGCTTTACTTGAATTATTTTTCTTCCATCATATTCTTCTTCTACTTGATATATATCTGTTTGTCCTGTAGCATTAATCTCATTTTTTATTTTATTAATTTCATTAGCATCTGTTGAAACCACTTTGTTTGTATACACATCATTTTCAATAAGATTTTGCATATTATTTTGCTCATCATCTTTTTTATCTCTATTAGAAAGATTAATAGCTAAAATTACTGCTAATACAACAATTATTATTAATACAATTATAACACCTATTTTTTTCTTCATATAAATTCTCCTCTAAAAATCATTTAATAATCTCATAGTTGCTCTATTAAATTTACCTGCATAGTCTCTACTTAGTACTTGGTTATGGTTTGAAACTCCTGGAAGTTCTAGTAACATTGAACGAGTATTGGCTAAACTTCTTGCCCAATTTACTAAATATCCATTTCCATAACTTTTTATATGTTTAGAAATTCCAAATTCACTTCTATAGTATGAGCCTACTTCACTATCTCCAATAGTTTCATTTAACCAACCATGTACATCTATTAATACATTACTTGAGCCTTGATGATTTAATATAAAGTCCCTAAGTTGTGCTGCTTCTGGTGCTTGAAATGCTGCAGTTCCAGTATAATTTCTATCTGAAGTAAGTCTCTGGAAGCCAACACTGCATCCTCTATTCATATCTATTCCTTTATGACTTGGTGCATTACTGTATACTGTTGTACGTCCTGGTCCATTATTTGTCCATCCATCATATTGTCCATCTGGATTTAAGTTAGGAAATATATATATTGTCCATTCATTAACTAAATTCTCGGATAAATTATTATTTAAATAATCTTTAAATTGATTTGCCATATATGTTAATTCTGAGCCATCTTTCCAATAATAATCTTCGAAGCCATGAATTGAAAATGTTGTAAATAAGTGCTTACTTCCTTTTCCTATCTTATAATATTGTAAATCATATCCTCCTTGACCAGATTGTCTCTTACCTGAGGTTCCATAAGTTCCTTGTTCAAAGAATTTTCTATATCCTGTAACAAATCTAAATTTTTGAGAATCTGTACCGTTATCACTATATACTTGTATGTTTTGTCCATTTATTGGATACCCTATATTTACATCTAAAACTAAAGAATTATATTTTGAAATTAATTTATAATATCCTTCGCCGACTTCTCTTATAATCCATTTTTGATTATCTGCCCCATTATAATCTAATTGGTATACATTATTTGTATTTGTATTTACAGTCAACACTTTATTAGAATGTTTCGCTCTTACTATATATACATCATCAGTCTGTGGCTCTAAAATAAATTTTTGTTGATTTACATTATCAGCAGTCCATAACTGTACATTTGCTCCATTATCATATGAACCACCGGATACATCTACAACCATATTTGAATTTAATTTAGTTTCTATTTCATAAGTTCCCTTTTCAACTATATTCACATGTTCTAATTTAAATTGTTGAGCATCTGAATTATTAGAGTAATATAATTGTACATTTGTCCCATTGCTACCTGTTGTTCCTCCAGCAATGTCTAAATACAACCCATTAGCCTTGGAGATTATACTGTAATATCCATTACCACAATCTTTAAAATACCAATATTGATTATTGGTACCGTTTTGATCATATTGGTCTACGTTAGTTCCTATATTTATTCCCCCATTTTGTACATCTAATGCTTTTGCTGAATGGGTAGCAATTATTTTATAATAATTTGTATTTCCTATTCTAGCTATACGAAATTTCTTTTGTGGAGAATTATCACTTGACCATATTTGTAAGTTAGCATAATTATCATAGCTTGCTCCATTTATATCAAAAGCTGTATTGCTGTTTTTCATTTTTATTCGATAAATACCATCTTGAATAATACTTATATTATTTTTTGGTGTCTCATTTATTAATATAAACGATTGAGAAGATGAATTTTTATTTCTTTGCATTTGTAACTTTTCTCCGTTTTCCGGTGTATTTTGTGTTGTAATATACAGATTTTCACATTTTGATATTATATTATACAATCCGTTACCAAAATTTTTAATAACCCATTTTTGAGTTTCTAAATTATTATCTTTTTCCTGCGTAATTGAACTATTAAAATTTGGCACTTCACTTTCTACAGTTAAAACTTTACCAGATAATTTAGACTTTATTTTATAATATCCATTACCGACATATATAATTTCAAATTTTTGCTGATCGAAGCCATCATTATCCCAAAGTTGAATTTTTGTGCCACCTGTGCTTAATCCATCTGTAACATCAAAAGCTTTCATATTATCAATAGGTGAAATAATTCGATATGTTCCATCTTCTACTGATTGCGTTCCTTGTATAGGATTCCTATCATTCAAATAAAATTTTTGAGCATTAGAATTATTACTTTCATAAACCTGTAATTTCGCTCCATTATATACATTTGCTACAGGAATATCAATACAATACTCATTCGCTAATGAAACAAAAGTATACTTATCATTTTCAAAAGGTTTTATTTGCCATTTTTCTTTTATATCACCATTTTCAGTTTTTTGTATTAACTGATTTTTATCGTCTATAGCTAATACTTTATTAGAAAGCATAGACGTTATTGTGTAGTAACTATTATTGTATGTTATTTTAAATTTTTGTTGAATAAAACCATCCAACTCCCATAATTGTATATTTGCATTATCTTTTGAAGAACCATCAGTTACATCAAATATTTTATTTCTATTTATTACAGAAGCAATTTCAAAAAAACCACTGTTAATTGGTTTTTCTATTTGATAGCCTAATTTTATTAAAGTAAATTGTTGTGCTATAGAACCATTTCCTTCATATACTTGAACATTTTCCCCATTGGAAATATTTCCATTTTGTATATCTAAATATAAGCCATTTAATTTTGATACAAAACTATAACTTCCATTTCTATTTTTTATTATTTGCCATTTTTGTGCACTCGTTTTGTTTTCTTCATACTGCCATACATTGGATCCGTTAGACATACCTCCGTTTTGAACATCTAATAACTTTCCTGAATTAACATTTGTTATTGTATAATATCCATCTGATTCATCATATCTTAAATTGAATTTCTTTTGTAAAGTACTATCACTATACCCATCCCATATTAATGAATTTGCTCCATTTTCTTTTGAAGCCGCATTTATATCCACTCCAATATTTGGATTAGTGAACATCGCTATTCTATATGTTCCTTCTTCTACAGTTTTCTCCGGCTCAATAATTTCAATAAATTTAAATAGTTGTGCATTTGTCCCATTTCCTTCATATACTTGTACATTCGCTCCATTAGAAATATTACCATTTTGTACATCCAGATATAATCCATTTAGTTTTGAAATGATACTATAACTTCCATTTGAATTTTTTACAATTTGCCATTTTTGTGAAGTTGCCCCATTCGCCTCATATTGTATTACATTATTTTTTTCATCTTGTACTGTTAATAACTTTCCAGAATATACATTTGCTATGGTATAATATCCATCTGTTTCGTCATAGTTAATTTCAAACTGTTTTTGCAAATTATATTCTTCATTCCAACTCCAAATTAACACATTTGCCCCATTATTTTTTGAAGAGCCATCAATGTCAACTCCAATATTATTATTACTATACATTACTATCCTATATTTTCCGTTTTGTAATACCTTATCTGGTACAGCTTTTTGAGAATTGTCTAATATACCTTTTGCCTTTGTTAATTTACTATTTACATCATTATCCAACTCATTTGTCATAAGCGTGTTTATATTGGATTTTTCATTTATAGCATTAGCATCTGCAAACGCCAAGCAAAAAATTAATAAAACTATAATGCAGATCATAAAAATAATTTTAAAATGAAATGTTTTCATTAAACTGTCCCCCTTTTTTATATTTGTACTTTATCTTATCATTAATTTTATTTTTTCACAAGAAAAAAATATACAAAGTGATAGAATTCGTCACATTGTATATTTTAAATTAAATTTATTTCTTTTTTATTTTTATAGTAATTAAAATAGTTATTATTATTAATATTATTACAATTATAATTATTATATATTTATTTATATTCTTAGGTTTGTTTTCTTCATTTTCTACATCTATTGTATAAACTTTTAAATCACCGTTTTCTGCAATTACTCTTACATTTATTATTCTTTGTTCTTGTGAAACAGTTATATTTCCTATTCCTTCAATTTTCGCATTTTCATTATCCGCTTCCGCTGAAACATTAAAAGTATTAACAGTGTCATCTTCTACATAAATTGTATATGTGTCCTCTTGCCTATTAAATTCCGGGTACAACTCATAACCATCAATACTTAATGACTTTAAATAATTATCGCTAGACTTTCCTACAATACTATTAGATGTTGCTAAGTTATTTTTACTCTCTTCATATGCACGTGCACGTTCTGCGGCTTCTTCTTCTGTAAAATCAGCATAACCCGAGCTATTAGGCGGTACAGGTATATCCACAAGTCTATCAGTTTCTGCTAAAGTTATACTTGAAAAAAATAATATAAATAAAAAAACAATTAAAAAAATACTTATTTTTAATCTCATAAATTCTCCTTTCAAATATTAAGTAAAATGGTAAATTAATAAAATATTAATTTACCATTCTCCTTTTTAAATTGTCCTTAAATATTGGGTAGCGACAAATCCTTTAATTCCATTATCTAAAATTACTAAATCCCAAGTATGACCATCAGCGGTATATGCTCCTTTTAGTATTCTAGTTCCTGATGTTCCATCAATAAATGTTCCCAAACTTGTAAAATTTACACCTGGTCCAATTCTAACATTAACATTTGTATTTGTAGAAATAGCTACCCTCTCATTACAATTTGTAACATCATCTATAAATTTTAAATATTCGCCAGAGCAATATCCAACTATTCCGGATGGTGTTACAACCCTTTGCCATCCGTTATCATATCTTTCCACTGATAACATTACAGTTCCATTGTTTAATCTTTCTAATTCGGCATATTGTGTTCCTGGTCCACTTCTAACTTTAAAAATACTATCTATATTTATAACTTGAACATTTTTTGGCCCTTGATCAGTAATCTTTGGGAAATTCGGTTCTGTAGCAGTCCCACTTCCTGTTGGTCTAGCAGCTGGTGAACCTGGCATATTTTCATAAACCGGTATAATAAATTTAATTACATTATCCAAAGTTCCTGTACTTACATATGCACTTCTAAAAGTACGTGCCTCACTATATGCAGCTGATAGATTTTGCTGATATTGATGTGTATAAAAACTTCCTGGACTATTTGGATTCACATCAAACTTGTTTAAATATAATGTATTCTGTTTAGCATCTAAATATTCTTCTTTTACAATTTTTATTCCACCTTCAATACCTTTTTGCATAGTATCCCATCCTTGAGCTTTTGCTTCAGCTAAAGCTGTATTAAAATCATTTCCAACTACTGCGTTTATATTAAATGGATTAAAATAAGTTTTTCCATCTCCACCATTCATATAAATTGTAATAGAACCATTTCTTCCTTGTTCTTGGAATAGTCTCGCAATTATATAATATGGATTTACATTCTGACGTTCACAAGATATTCTTACATCTTCTGCAAAATTATTTAAAAATGTTCCATTAACTTGATATTGAATTGAATCTAATGTAGCTCCACTATTAGCATAATCTGTTAAATCAACAAATTGGAATGCATCTACATCGTTTAAAAAATTTCTTGGATCCATAAAATATGCTATTCCATTATAAGATGCTGATGCCCAGTTTCCACTTACATATGGATTAGGAGCAATCCAATCACCTTTATATACATTAGTATCAACTAAACATGCTTTTTTGTTGTCATATTCATATTCCCCTTGAACTGCTGCATAAAAGTCTAATCCTGTATACAAAACTTCAAATTGCCAATTTGGATGATTTTCTACTAATTCATTAACTCTTTCTTGTATTCCAGGATACTTATTGGCATCTATATTTATTCCACAATTTTTAAATACAAATAATTGTCCATTTCCTTGATAACCTCTTATACCAATACCATTAGAAATATTGCCATTTGCTACATCCATATATAAACCATTAGCTTTAGAAACAATATAATATGCCCCACTACCATCCGGCATTAAACTCCATTTTTGATTGTTATTATTTGCTTGTTTTTCATTTTGCTCTATATTGTTATCACTCATAATTTCTAAAACTTTATTAGAATGTGCAGCGGTAATAAAATAATACCCATTTTCGTATGTCAATTTAAATTTTTCTTGACTTACACCATGATATGACCATAATTGTAAATTAGCACCATTCTCCATGCTTCCATCCGCTATATCAAATCCAATATTTTGATTTATTCTAGTTACTATTTTATATAACCCCTCTTCTATATATCTTGGTGTCTTTGATGTTTGTTTAATAAACTTAAATTCTTGTGCTGCAGAATTATTACTTTCATATAGCCTTACATTAGAGCCATTTGTCAAATTACCATTTTCTACATCTAAACACAATCCACTTGTTTTAGAATGAATTGAATAACTTCCATTATTATCTTTTGTAATAAACCATTTCTGTGCTGCTGTGCCATTATATTCATATTGCCATACATTTGTATAATTGGTTGTTCCTCCGTTTTCCGCATCTAATACCTTTCCTGAATTTATGTTTGTAATAATATAACAGCCATCTTCCTCTATATATTGCAAATTAAATTCTTTTTGAATGTTATTCTTATTCCATTCCCATATTAAAACATTGGCACAGTTGTCTTTCGAAGCTCCATCTATATCTAATCCTATATTTTCTTTATTAAATAAAGCGATCCTATATGTTCCATCTTCTATTGTTCTTTCCGCTCCTATCTGTATCAATTGAAATCTTTGCGAATTAGTTCCATTATTTTCATACATTTGTATCTTTATTCCATTTGAACAATTAGCTGATGGCACATCTATATAGTAATTATTACATTTTGAGATTAAACTATAAGTATTATTACCCTCATTTTTAATTATCCATTTTTCTTGATCTGTTCCCTGTTCCTCTTGTTGGATTATTGATGTTCCATTTTCTACATTTGCAGTATTAACCGCTAACACTTTATTAGATAAATTTGATCTAATTGTATAATAACCATCTCCCTTATATTTTATTTCAAAATTCTGTTGAGTAGCTTCCCAATTATTCCATAGCTGAATCTGTTTTCCATTATCTAAAGAGCCATCTGTTATGTCAAAAACTTGTGAAGAATTTATATTACTTCCTATTTTATATATTCCATCTTTAATACTCTGTTCACCTTGCATTGGAGTTCTATTTATTAAGTAAAATTTTTGAGCAATAGTATTATTTTTATTATATACTTGTAACTTAACTCCATTACTTGCATTAGCAGAAGGTATATCTATGCAATAATTATTTGATAATGATACAAAAGTATATTTATTGTCATCAAATGATTTTATACTCCATTTTTCTTTTATATCTCCATTAGCTGTTTGTTGAATTACTTGATTGTCATTATTAATTGCTAACACCTTATTGGAATTCATTGCAGTTATTGTATAATAACTCTTATTATACGTTATTTTATATCTTTGTTGAACAAATCCATCTGAATCCCATAACTGTAGTTGTGTACCATCATTAATAGAATTATCAGTCATATCAAATGCTTTATTAGAATTTATTGCTGATGTTATTTCATATATTCCATCATCTACAGTTTTCTCTGTTCGATCATCTAACTTTAAAAGCAAAAATTGTTGTGCTGCAGAGTTATTTCCTTCATAAATTTGTACATTTCCACCGTTGGCAAGATATGCATTTGATATATCTAAATATAGTCCACTATTTTTAGATATTATGCTATAACTTTCATTATTATTCTTTATTATCTTCCATTTCTGTGAAGCTGTTCCATTTTCTTCATATTGCCATACATTGGTGCCATTTGTATTTCCACCATTTTCAGTGTCTAACAATTTACCTGAATTTACATTTGTAATTGTATAATAGCCATCGCTTTCATCATATTTAATATTAAATTGTTTTTGAAGATTATTTTCTTGCCATTCCCATATTAAAACATTGGCACCATTATCTTTTGAAGCACCATTTATATCTAAGCCTATATTTTTATTACTAAACATAGCTATCCTATATGTTCCATCTTCAAGTAATTTTTCTGGCTTAGTAATTTTCATAAAGGTAAATTGTTGTGCCACAGAATCATTTCCTTCATATACCTGTACATTTCCACCGTTAGATATATTTCCATTCTCTATATCCAAAAATAATCCATTTAACTTTGATATTATACTATAGCTTCCATTAGTATTCTTTTGTATTATCCACTTTTGAGCATCTGAGTCATTTTGTTCATATTGCCATACATTTGTATAATTTGTCATTCCACTATTTTGAACTTCCAATACTTTATTTGAGTTTTTATTTTTAATTATATAATATCCATTACCATCATATTCTAACTCAAATTGTTTTTGAGGATTATTTTCATGCCATTCCCATATTAAGACATTGGCACCATTATCTTTTGAAGCACCATTTATATCTAAGCCTATATTTTTATTACTAAACATAGCTATCCTATATGTTCCATCTTCTATCACTTTTGAACTTTTGGCTTCAATTTTTGAACTTTCTTTATTATTAATTTGTAATTTTGGATTGTCAATTATTGCTTTATTGTCATTATATTCTGATGTTTCATTATTATTCTTGTTTTCATTTTCTTCTACTAATGTATTATTTATGGCTTCTTCGTCTATAATATTATTGTTCAACATTTCATTGGAGTTTATTAAATTATTATCAGCAAAAACTATTGTGCAAATTGAAAATATTAGAACAATAATTATCGCAAAAATTTTAACATATTTTTTCTTCATTTAGCTTCCTCCCCGTATTAATAAAAATAATTCCCCTTTTATCTTTATTAATCATTTTTCTTTATGACATTATCGTTTTCATTGTTTTCCCTTACATTATTGTATTCATTAACCAAATACAAAGGTCTATTTTTTGTTTCATTAAATATTCTTCCTAAATATTCGCCAATTATTCCAAACAACAATATCTGTATTCCACTAAAAAATAAAATCAAAAGTATAATTGCTTGATAAGCATCTATTTTTCCAGTAACTAAAATCATTTTGCATATTACATATATAAAATATATTACTAACGCTAAAAAAGTTGGTATACAAAGATATGTAGATAGTCTTAAAGGAGACGTAGTAAATGATGTAATTCCATCAATTGCCAAATCAACTAATTTTTTATAGTTCCATTTAGTCTTTCCAGCAACTCTCGGCTCTCTATCATATAAAACCTCTTTTTTCTTATATCCAATCCAGCTAAACATACTTTTTGAACATCTTTGTGATTCTCTCATCATTTTTAAAGCATTTACACATCTTCTATCTAATAATCTAAAATCTCCGGTGTCTCTTTGAATCTCAACACTTGTTAAACTTTGTAAGACTTTATAATACATTTTAGACGTAATTTTTTTTAACCATGTTTCACCTTTTCTAGATCTTCTCCTAGCATAAACATCATCATATCCTTGTTCCCACCATTTTAACATTTCTGGAATTAATTCCGGTGGATCTTGTAAGTCTGCATCCATAAAAATTACACAATCTCCAGTTGCATAATCCAACCCAGCTATCATTGCTGTTTCTTTTCCAAAGTTTCTAGAAAAATCTACATAGCTTATTCTTTTATCTTTTTCTCTCCATTTTTTTATTATTTCTAATGTCTTGTCTTTACTACCATCATTAATAAATAATACTTCAAAATCATCTGTTTTTATCTTATTTATTAACTCGTTCAACCTTTCCTTTAAAAATGGTAATGATTCCTCTTCATTATATGCTGGTATTATTATAGTTACTTTCTTCATCTTTATCACCTATTTTATCTCTTTTCTTAAATGCAAAAAATTTACTTATAAAGAAATTTAATATTATTACTATAATGGTCATAAAACATTTACTTATCATTTCTGGAATTGCTGTCTTAAATAATATAAAACATCCTCCAAATTCAACAATCATTGTAAATGCTCGTCCTAAAATAAATTTTAAAAACTGATTTAATTTTTCTTTAAAATTTTTAGCATCAGAATGAAATACTAAATCTTTATTAGTCACATATGCAAATAAAACCGCAAGTAAAATCGCTATAAAATTAGCAAAATCTTCATTCCAATCCCATAATTTATTCATTACATAAAATGAGCCAATATTTACAATTGTAGTAAACACTCCAAATATTACATATAATATAACTTCTTTTGTACAAAACTTTTTAATTAAATTTTTTATTTTATCCATTGTTACCTACCCTTATTTGTTTTCCAACTGTTTCCATTTTAGTAAATTCAATTCATATGCTTCCTTATGTTGTCTTGTTACCGTATCAAGTAATACTCCACATTGGAATGAAATTGCTGCTAAACTCACAAAACCTGTAGCTAAAATTGCTGATGGCATTTTGGTTATTAATGAGGTTTTAAAGAATTCAACTAAAACTGGAATTCCAACAGCTAATCCACATACTAAAAATAATAAAGCTACTATGGTAAAGAAAGCAAAAGGTCTATAATCCTTAAACATTCTTACAATTGTTTTTACAACTTTTATTCCATCACCTATTGTATTTAATTTTGAACTACTTCCTTCTGGTCTATCCCTATAGTCAATCGGAATTTCTTTTATAATATACTTTTTATCCAATGCATATAATGACATTTCAGTTTCTATTTCAAAGTTTGGACTTAAAACTGGCATATTTTTTACAAACATTCTATCAAAAGCTCTATATCCTGTCATAATATCCTTTAAATCTGTTTTAAACAATAAATTTATTGCTTTTTTTACTAAGTTGTTTCCAAATTCGTGAAAATGTCTTTTATTTTCTTTTTGATATGTTCCATTAGATAACCTATCTCCAATTGCCATATCAGCCTTACCTTCTCTAATTGGCTCTATTAACTTATGAACAAATTCAGCTGGATAAGTATCATCCCCATCAACCATAACATATATGTCAGCTTCTATATCTCTAAACATACTTCTTACTACATTACCTTTTCCTTGCCTATATTCGTTTACCACTATTGCTCCATTATTTTTCGCTATTTCTGTTGTTTTATCTTTTGAATTATTATTATAAACATATATATCTGCATCTGGCAATTCTTTTCTAAAATCCTTTATTACTTTTTCTATTGTTAGTTCCTCATTGTAACATGGTATTAGCACTGCAATTTTTTCTTTTTTCATTATACTTCCTCCTCTTTTTCTTCTTCCTTATTTGTAATAAAAGCCATTCCAACATATAGTGGCATTAAAAGTAGCATTGAATATACATATCTTAATTCTACTACTGGGCCCGCAACTGATGTTAGCCATAAGAATAATATTGGTAACATTATTATAATCTTTTTATAATTTTTTGTATATATACAATATGTTATACATATTAATAATAACCAGAAATATAATCCTATACTTGTTATAAACATTGAAAATACTGGAATGTCTTTCATTAAAATATGATTATTTATTCTATCTATATAACTTAAATTTAATATTGTTTTTGGATGAATATCATATTTATCCTCTATTGGCATATTTCTAATTTCTTCAGAAAGCGATTCGTCTAATTCCACAGTTCCAACATCTTTTATAAGATTTGCAGTTTCCTCTTTAAAATTTGGTGTTCCCCATATGTTATAACTATTTGGAGCATAATACCCATAGGTATTTAATAAAAATGCAGATATTGTTTGTCCAGGGTACTTTAATGCTAATTTAAAATATGTTTTTATTAATGTCATTTTATCTTCTTTAATCGCTTCTTCGGAAAAATCAAATTTTACATTATCAGATATTAGAGATTGATACTCTGTTGCAATTTTTTCATCTTCTACAGGTAAATATTTATGAATATTTGATTTTTCTTCTGCGGTAAGATTTTGATTTTCATATTTTATTAATCTTGCAAATTGTTGCATCGGTATGCTTAATGCTTCCCTAGTCTTAGCCTTTACTACATTAAAACTATTTAATATAGGAACCTGTATTATAAAGAATATTATTGTTGGAATCATAAAAACTGTTAAAATTTTTAACCTTATTTTTTTGCAAGCTATTAACATACAAATTAATGTTAATATTATAACATATATACCATTATTCCTTAAAAGTACTAACAACAATAATAATATAGAAAACATTATTACTTTATGCTTTTTCTTAAAAAAATCTTCTTTATCTACCATAATATTGATAATTCCTATCACTACTAATATCATTACTAAGGAAAAAAACATACTTTTTTCTATTCTAACAGCATACATTGCTGTTAATGGATTTAATAGTAATAGTAAAAAGGCTAATATTCTCCATTTTGTTGGTATCTTTTTCTTAGCCATATAATATATTATTATTGATAAGACCAAACTTGTAGCAATCATTTGAATAATTGTATAAATTGCTAGTCCATAATTACCATTACCAAGAACATTTTTTCCGAAATTCCATAATTCTCCAAAAAATAATGTAAATAATATTGGATGATGATTATTATAAGCTGTATACTCACTTATTTGCTCTAAACAGTTAATAGCATCATATTGTAATGTTCCTGGATAATAATATAAAAAGTATGGAATATATGAGATTAAAAATATCACAGCAACAAAGAATATTGATTTTTTATTAGCTGTAAATAATTTATACTCTTTATTCTTTAGATTTATTTTTTTTGCTAAATCTTTACCATAATAAAATATTAAAGCTAAAACACTATCAAAAATTATAAAATAGGTAATTACTTTTACTACTATATATAGTATAAACTTTTTTGAATTAGGTATTACCCCATTACAATAAGTATTTCCTATATTTCCACAAAGATAGGCTATTGCAAAGATTATAGCTAATATAGATGTGCAAATCCATAATCTTTTTTCTTTAATATTATATACTTTTTTTAATAATATAAAAATTCCTATAATAAAAATTAAGAATAATATATTATAACTGTCTGATGATAATTTTAAATAATTACCATCTTGTATAAAAAATAAATTTAGTCCAACTGCAATAAAGCATGTAATTAAAAACATTATTATATTTATATTTTCATTCAAACAATTTATTATTTTACTCTTCATCGTTTTCTCCTTTCACATTTGTATCTTTATAATACAAAGTAAGGCCTAATAAAGGTATTGCAAACAACATTAGAGTATATACATATCTTAATTCAACTAATGGGCCAATTATTGTTGTTGCCCATAGTAATAACATAGGTACATAACTAATTATATAATTATATTTCTTTTTATATATTGCATATACAATTCCAAATAATAATAACCAAAAATATAAGCCTAGACTTGTAGAAATTAATGAAATTACTGGTATATCTTTTTGCCAAAAATGTTGATTTATATTTTTAACAATTTTTAAATCTAATAATTTTGTATTTTTCAAATCATTTTCAGAACTATTAAATTTAGAATACACATCCCTACTTTCGTCATTATAAATCTGCACTCCATAAAGCATATTATTATTTGGTGAATAGTACCCATAGGAATTGCTAATAAATGCAGATATTGTTTGTCCTGGATACTTTAATGATAACTCTATATATAATTTTATTAATCCTATTTTATCTTCTGCAAAAGCTTTTCTATTTAAATTAGCTTTTATATCATCTGAGATTGTTGGCTTATACTCCTCTATTATTTCTTCATCTGTCATATTTAAATACTTATGTATTTCATTATATTCTGCTGCAGTTAAACTATTTTTTTCATATTTTATAAGCCTTGCAAACTGTTGTAATGGAACACTTAACGCTTCTTCGCTTCCCATTGGTATAATATTAAAAGCATTCCAAATAGGTCCTTTAATTATATAAAACATTGCAATCGGTATAAAAAATATTATTATTATATTCTTCCAATACTTTCTTTTTATAATAAAAATAATGATAAATGTTAATAAAGCAATATATATTCCATTATTTCTTAATAATGACATTAATAATATCTCAATAGCAAATGTAAAATAATGAATTTTCTTTTGAAAATATTCTTTTGAATTAGTAAACATTTCAATAATTTGAATATTTGCCAAAATCAATAATAAAGCAAAGAAAATACTCTTTTCTACTCTAACAGCAAATAATGGAATAAGAGGATTACTTAAAAAAATAATAAATGTTATTATTCTATATTTAGTTGCAACTCTTTTCTTTGCCATATAATATAAAATATACGATAAAACAAAAGATGTTGAAAACATTTGTATAACAGTATAAATTGCAATTCCAATATTCCCATCATTAAACAAATACTGTCCTAACTTCCATAAGCCTCCTACAAATAATGTATATATTATAGGTTGATGATCTTCATATGGTATATTTCCTACAATTTGATCCAATCCATTAGCTGCATCCCAAAAGAAATTTCCGGGATAACTATATAAGAAAAATGGAATTTGTATTAATAAAAATATTAACCCTATAAATACAAAAGATTTTTTATTAGCAGTAAAAAATTTATACTCTTTATTTTCCTTATTCCATTTTTCTACAATTTCAGGCAATTTTTTTAGTGCAATTACAACTATACTATTAAACAATATAAAATAAGTTACCGTTTTTATTAATACATATAAAATAAATTTTTTTGAATTTGGAAATAATGTGTCCTTATAAACATTGCACACATCACCGATTGTTAAACAAATTGCAAATATTAATCCTAAAATTATGCTACAAATCCATAATCTTTTTTCCTTTGTTTTGAAACTATAATAAATAAGTAGAAAAACTCCGATAATTGCAATTATATAAAATATATTATATGCACTGCTATTAAATTTTAAAGCATTCAAATCTTTATTAAAAGTAACATTTATTCCTATAGCAACAAATATTGATAATAATACTGCTATAACATTTTTATACTTAAAAATTATCTCTTTTATCTTTTCCATCCTACTTAATTTCCTTTCACCTTATGTACTACTTTAATAAATCCTCTCCATAAAGGAATCTTCCATAATCTTTCTTTTATTAATTCGTGTTTATAATTAAGTCCTGTTACAGAATAAGCTCGTCCATATATTTTCTTTTCATATTCTGTACATTCCCAATTATATTCAATCTTATCATTCATCATATTCATCGTTATTAATTCTTTGGTTATATTAATATTATTTTGTAATGCTTTACCATTTTCAATTTTCTCTTTATTTGGATTTGATTGTATTTCTTCTAAAATTTTAGACATTTCTTTTATCATATTTTTTATTGTAAATTTATCTAAAATTCTTCGTCTGCATTTACTTTTATATTTTTCTAAATTAGTTAATATTTTTTCTATAGCTTGTATATATGAATTTATTTCTTTTTCTGTATATTCCTCGCTATAAATATCTTTTTCATCTTGCAAACAAGGAACTATAACACCCACATCTTCATTTATTAATTCTTTTTGTCCGCCCACATCACTTGATACCACTGGTACTCCCATACTTAATGATTCATATGATGTTAGTGCTAAACCTTCTTTTATTGAACAATTAATTGTTATATCACTTATCTTGTAAATTTCTTCTGGATTTTCTATATTTCCTAAAAATAATATGTTTTCGTTTAAACCTAATTTATTAGCTTTTGCTTTCATTTTAGGTAGTAAATTTCCATTACCAACTACTAAAACTTTAAAATCATTTCTTTTTTCTTTTAGATTTTTAATTATTTCTAATAATAGCATTGGTCTTTTTTGTTCTGATATTCTACAAATATAACTAAAAATGTATTTTTTATCATTGGCAATGTTATATTTCTCTAAAATTTCTTCTTTATTGTACTTTTCTGGATTGAATTCATCTTCATCAACCCCAATATAAACTGTTTGTATTTCATTTTCGTTTCTTCCAAAATAATTGCATAAAA
Source organism: uncultured Clostridia bacterium (assembly GCA_944389475.1). Taxonomy (GTDB): domain Bacteria; phylum Bacillota; class Clostridia; order TANB77; family CAG-508; genus Merdicola. The sequence goes on along the minus strand of CALXMM010000012.1, from coordinate 22,871 downwards.
TATTCTTGCTGTTTTCATTGCAAACTAAAGTCCTATCTATCACTGAAGAAACCATAGTAGAATACCTTGAATATCCACCATTTCTATTATACCACTCTTCCATATGTACATAATCTATAATAGGTACATCTGGATTTTTTGCTTTTAAATAAGGCAAAATACTATATCCAAATTTACTATTAGAATTTAATATAACATTTATCTTTTCTTTTTTTATAATATAATTTACAAATGCAAGCCAAAACTTTTGATTTAAAAAAGATGTTAAATCATAGACTGTTGCATATTTTTCAAATTCTTGCCTTAGTGTATTCTTATTTGGCTCCGTTGTTATTACTGTTATATTATATTTTTCTTTATCTAAGCCTTTTACTAAATTCAAATTAAATCTATCTGCACCACCTGTAATAAGCCATGGGACAACAAATAATAAATTTATTTTTTTATTATCCCCATCAAGCTCTGGTTGTACAATATTTTCTACCTTATCTAAGAGCAAATCATAATTATAATCTTGTTTAGGATATTGTATTGCTTTTACATTTTTATTAATTTTACTTGCTGTTTCTTTTATAATTTCTAACGCTCTGTCTTTATTCTCTTTAGATTTCTTTAATTCACCACTTACTTTTCTTCTATACCATTGTCCATAATAACTCATATGAACAGGATATTTGCCTATTCCAATTAGTTTTAGCCAAAAATTCCAATCTTCATTTACTGCTTTTTCTTTTAATCCATATCCTCCAACAGCATTAAAGTCTGTCTTTCTTACCATTGCAGCAGAAACTAATTCGTTTTCTTTTTTCATTTTTTCGGAATCAAACCATTTATTCCAAGTATAATTATCTGCATCAAACCCTATGGAATCTGAATATGCCCATGCAGCATCTTTATTAGTCTCCAGTGTCCAATATGCACATCCTAAATATGTTGGTTCTAATAAATCATCTGAATCCAAGAACATTAAATATTGGACTGTTTCTGCAGATTTTGAAGCACCATAATCCCTCGTTGCAGCCAATCCCTCATTTTCCTTATGAAATACTTTTATTCTTTCATCTTGTTTTGCAACATCTTCTAATTTTTTTAATGATTCCTCATCTTTAGAACCATCATCTATAATTAATATTTCATAATAAGGAAATGTCTGGTTTAAAACAGAATTTACGGATTGCTCTATATAATCTTTATCATTATAAAATGGTATGACAACAGAGATTACAGGCTCTTTTGCCTTGTAATCTCTGTATTTTATTTTTTCTTTACCTGGTTCTAATGAAAAATCATATTCTTCCTTCATTAAAGCCACATCTCCTTTTTACCATTTTTTACTATATTTTGGCTCTATACTTTATAATTATTCAAATATTATTTTATAGTTCTTCTGCAAATTTTTTCTGTAATTTACTAAATAGCAAATATCCTAATACACATAAAACAATACCTAGTAATAATGTTAAACCTAACTCTACAAAATTAGGTTGTTGTTGATAGTAGAATATTGCTCTAAATCCATCAATTATGTATGTCATAGGATTTAATTTTAAAATCCATTGATAGCTTTCTGGTATTAAATTTGCAGCATATACAATTGGTGTTGCATAGAAAAGTAATTGTAATGCAATTCCAATAAAATGTTGTAAATCTCTAAAGTATACAGTTATACTTGATACAAAAAATGATATACCAATTAGTAAAACATATTGTACTAATAATACTATTGGATAGAATAGGACTTCTGCTGAGAATCCCATTCCACTACCTAAAACAAAACATAATATAATAATTGTGGAAATTACAAAGTTCACAGCCTCACTTGTTACGACTGATATTGGCAAAATTTCCCTTGGGAAATATACTTTTTTAATTATGTTTCCATTTTCTATCATTGTAAAAGATGATCTAGATATAGCTGTAGAGAAAAAGTTCCAAGGTATTAAACCTGTACATACAAATACAGTATAATGTTCCATATTACTCTTCATTATAAGTGGAAAAACAATTGCATATACAGCTATTTGAAGCAATGGATAAAGAAAAGACCATAATACTCCTAATACTGAATTTTTATATTTTCCTCCAATATCTTTTTTTATACTTGATTTTAATAATTCTCTATAATCATATAAGTTTTTAAAGACTTTCATTGTTTATTCCTTTCTATCTTGTTTCTTTTAAATACTCATCTATAACTTGATTTGTATCTCCATCCATTCTTATTACACCTTGATGTAGCCATACTGTTCTATCACACAATTCTCTAGCAGATTCAAGATTATGGGTAACAAATACCATTGTTTTCCCCTCACTTTTTAATTCTTTCATTTTGTTTATACATTTTTCTTGAAAGTGTTGATCTCCTACGGATAAGATTTCATCAACTAATAAAATATCTGCATCCACATTAATTGCAACAGCAAAGGCTAGTCTCATAAACATTCCAGATGAATAAGTTCTTACCGGATTATCGATAAACTGACCTAATTCTGAAAATTCTATTATCTGTTCCAATCTATCATCTATTTCTTTTTTTGTTAATCCGAATATTGAAGCATTAAAATATATATTTTCTCTCCCAGAGAAATCTTCATGAAAGCCTGCACCTAATTCCAATAATGATGTTAATTTACCATGTGTAATGATTTTTCCCTTATTAGGATATATTATTTTTGTCATTAATTTTAATAATGTAGATTTTCCACTTCCATTTACTCCAATTAAAGCTACCGCTTCTCCTTTTTTTATGTTTAAATTAATTCCTTTTAAAACTTCTCTTACTTCTTTTCTATTTCTTTTCCAAAAAAGTAATTTTTCTTTTAAACTATTGGCTTTGTCCAAATATACATTAAAGGTTTTATAAACATCTTGTACTTCTATACTATAATTATTTTCCACTTACCTTTAACCTCCACTTTATTTTCTATATTTTATTTTTTTGTATATAGCCCATAATACTTTATTTTTATAGCAAATATCTCCTATTCTTCTTGACAATGTTTTTCTGTCGAAGAATACATAATATATAAGTCTTACAAATTTATTCCTGTCTTTTAAATCTACAGTAGAATTATAAACCAATTCATTTTCTCCCAAAAATTCTGATATATCATTATCTATAGTAAATAAATTGTCCATTGTTGCTTGATTTCTAGTACTTAAATCCTGTGTCCAATTTGTTACCATTTTTAGTGGTTCTCCAATTCCTACATTATCCTCAAAAATAACTGAAGAAAATGGCATTTTGTCTATTTCTTTTGAAGAGTTTAAGTATGCCATGAAAGGTAAAGAAATATAGTAATTTTGATAGTAAATTATATCTATATCCTCTCCAAAAATATCCACCATATCTTTAACAAAATCTTGTGCAGCCTCTTGCATTGTCTTCATAGCGAATTCTACAGTATAAGTGTTCTCATATTTTTCAAATATAGGTTTTACTTCTTCACCTTCTATGTCATAACCAATACAAGATGGTGCTAAAGCTGATAACATCATTTCGTATGCATGTCCAGTTGTTGTAGGTTTTGCATCAAAAAATGTTTTTAGTTTAAATCCACCTATTTGAGCATGTCTTTGCGCTTCTGAATGATTTATATTGCAAAAATAAGTATCTATAGGTTTTTGCAACAAATTTGATAAAAACATTTCTGGCCTTGCACTATATCCAATATCAAATGTTGCTGAATGGTTCTTATATATTTCATTAAAATATTCTTTATATTTAATTAAATTCTTTTGTTGTTTTTCTTCATCATATAAATTTTCAATAACTAGGCTAATGAAATTATCAAAGTTTTCAATAATTTCAAAGTCTTTGTCCATTTTTATATTATGTTCTTTACATATTTTTTCGAATTCTTTTTCATCTTTAATAGTTATACAATCTTTTATATATCTTAAAATATCTTTTGGACTATGATTTGTAACATTTATAACTTCTGATAATTTATATAAATCAAGTTTTGTTTGTATAGTAATTGGTATTAATGCTTTTCTAGATATATATAGATAATCTGACTCTGGAACATTTTTATATAATTTTTTCATGATATCGTAACATTTTATTGGTAAATATCCATCCCTTGCCATAAATACAATTTTTGCATAATCTTTTCCTTGCATATCATCTAACATCCATTTTATTAAACCAAACATATACATTCCTAAAGGATAATATCCAATTAAATATGGATCTGCATTAAAATCAGCTTTGTAGTTAAATGTTTTATATGGATTGTCAAAATATTTATTAGCAACAATACCCATCATACAACGTATTCCTAAGAAATTTAGAGCATTTTTATTGTCTCTCCACATTGGCAAACTTTTTGTAAGCATTGCAGAAAGATTATGTGTAACATTTCTATCTTGGAAAACATCTGATGCCTTTGGCAAATGACAGCTTAAAATTCCAAGCTTTTTAGGATTTTCATAATCTGATACATAGTTATCTCCTATATGTGTCATCTCTTTTGCTGTTATGCCTTCTTTTTCTAACACATATTTAAATAAATCTTTATGTGCTTTTGTTATTTTTAATTCTGATGAAACAAAAATATTTGACAAATCTGTATATCCATTTTCTAGTAATATTTTTTCTATTACTTCCTTTGATAAATACATATCTGATGTACAAATTACTTTTTTTCCTAAAGTTAATGCCATTTCATAAAGTTCATACCCAGTATATCTCTTAGTACAAAATCTTAATTCATATTCTATTTCCTTTTGTTTAGTTTTATCCAATATATCCTTATCTATATGATACTCTTCTGCCATAGTATCATAAATTTCATCTAGAGTGATATCTTGACATTTTTTGTCTTCTTTTTCCTTTTTTGCTCTTGCTTGAATTTCACTAAATATCCTGATTTTTGTAAAGTCCATTCCTGTGCTATTATTAGTAAACTTTCTAAATTCCTTATCTACTACAGAGAATAAATCTGTTGGATTTAAGAATGGTCTTACAACTAATGTATCAAATACATCAAAGCTAACATATTTAATTTCTTTCTTTGCAATAGTTCTTTTAATTTTTTCTAAATTGTCATTCCATACTGATTTTACACATTTAAAATAATTTTTATCTAATATAGGTTTATGATTTGTTCCAAAATTTTCTAATTTATTTTCAACTTGTTTTTTAATATTTACTTTATCTGCATCATCTATTAATTTTTGATACATAAAATGTTTCCATTCATCCATAAGTGATGAAATTTCATTATATATATTTTCTTCTTTAAAAAATCCTTCTAAAGTTTTAAATACATTTATTACTTCATTTGCATCTTGTAATACTGCTTCTTTATCTCTTTCCTTTTTATGTTGTAAATAAAATACATTGTCATTGTCAATTCTGGTAACCTTTCTTGCATAATAAAATAGCAATGTAGATAATATAAATTCAGTAGTATATTTTGCATCATTTTCAAATCTTGGTAATATTTTTAATGCCTTATCAAATATTTCTTTAGAATAAATTTTATTCCATATTTTATTCCAAAATGGATTTAATCCATTTTGTTCAAAAAACTTTATAAAACATTCTTTGCCTTCTATTGGCTTTAAAGGTAATTGCATTAAGTTATATACGAACTTATCTCCATTTTCTTGTTCATATACAATATCTCCTATTACAATATCTGACTTGTTCATTTGAGCATTATTTAATGCATTTCTATAAAAATCTATTGAAGCATAATTATCTGCATCTAGGAATGCAATGTATTCACCAGTTGCTTTTTTAGCTCCTTGTATTCTAGCTTTAAATTTTCCTTGTTTATTTTCATTTTTTATATATACAATTCTTTTATCTTTTTCCATATATGATTCTAGCAATTTGTCACAATCTTCTTCTGGTTTATCACAAACTACTATTATCTCTATATTTTTATATGTTTGTTCTGTTAAGCTTTTTAAAGTTTTTTCTAAATACTCTTTATTTTTATAATTTGGAACTATTATACTTAGTTTTTTATCAGGTATCATTTTTTACATCCTTTCGCATTAATTCTAAACTTTTGTCATTATATCATTACCCCTATGTCATTTCAAGGTTATTTCTTAAATGTAACATTATAATTTTTTCAAATCTTTTGCTAAAATTTAAGAGTTATAAATGTTCTTTCTCCTGCCTAAACTTCTTCTTTGTCATTAAAAATCCCGGCACAAAAAGCACCACAATCAATATCTTATTAAGCAATCCTTTAACATCCTTCAAAAGGTCCCTCCTTTTTGTTAGGGTAGCAAATAATATATAATGTTTAATTACATACAATCTCTTCTTAAAAGGCACACCAACCATGTCATGCTCCACAAGTATCTCTTGGAAATACTTGAAATATCCCTTAGGGTTTCTTTTAAATTGTTTTTGGATATTTTTTGAATAGCCATCTTTCTGGTACTCGCATACCATTACTGGCTCATTATAGCATTTAATCTTATACTTTAAATCCATCTTATGATACATTCTAGCTTCTGTTACAAAGTTTTCGTGGTCTTCTAACTCATATTTATATTCTTTTCTCTTATCTGCCAAAAATACTATTGCTTTCTCTCCATCTTCCATCTCTTTAAAATATAAGTCAAACATTGTTGTTTTCTCGTTTTTAAATTCTTCTCCAATGTTTTGTCCCTTTTGGTCATATTTTAAAAAGCATAATCCATATAAATCTCTTTCAAATTGACTTTCTTCGTATGCATTTTTTATGTACAAAAATGCATCTTCTGTAAAATAGTCATCAGAATCACACTCAATAACTAAATCCCCTGTAACATAATTCATTAGGTGATTTATTGCTGCCATTTTGCCTTGATTTACCTGTTTTAAATATTTTATATAAATTCTGTTTTCTCCTCTTATTTTACTTATGATATTTTCTGTATCATCTTTAGAGCCATCATCCATAATTAGCCATTCTACTTCTATTCCAGAATTTATATTTGTTAATATGCTTTCATATAATCTTTTTAAGAATTCTCCCCTGTTAAAGGTTGCTGTTAATATTGAAAGTTTCATACTCTTTGCTTCACATCCTCTATATTATTCATTACCAAATCTACTCTGGCATTTAGATTGCATTACTATTTTTAGTATACAACTTATACTATTATCTAAAATATACTATACATCAGTCTTAACTTCTTCTTCCAATAGTTTTTCCAATCTTGTAATTATTTTACTATTATCATATTTTTCTTCTTTTTCAGAAAAACTTGTCTTTTTCTTTTGAATAATTTCTTTTAGCTCATTATATATTGCTTTTTCGTTATTTTCCACTATTACAGAATTGCTATAATTCTCAACTGCTTCTCTTGCTGCTGTATCTGTTATTATTATTGGTTTTCCAAGTATCTTTGCCTCTTCTATTACCATTCCATATCCTTCGAATTCTGATAAAAGGCAGAAAAAGTTCGCTTGTTTCATATATGGATATGGATTTTCTCTTTTTCCTAAAAGATGAAATGTATCTCCTACCTTTGCATTTTCTATTTGTTTTTCTAAATTTTCTCTTTCTGGTCCATCTCCAATTACATAAAATTCATTCTTAAATCCTTTGTCAATTAATCTTTTATGTACTCTTATAATTCTATCTATTGCTTTTTGTTTTGTAAGTCTTGCTACAGTTAAAAAGCTTATAGTATCAGTTTTTAAATTGTCTTCTATTGGCTCTTTTGCTCCTTCTATAACATTTTCCGGATTGATGTAATTATATATAACTCTTTTATGTACCGGTTGTAAATATTCATCTCTAACATCTTTATATACTTCGTTAAATCTATCCCTGTTGTCTTTGCTTACAAATACTATGGTTTGATATTTTCCATATGTTTTTTTGTCTATTGCTATTTTTATTTTTGCTTTTATATCTTTTCCAAAGACTTTGCTTATGTCATTGTGAATCCATGCAATTTTCCTTGTATTATGGTTTTTCGCACCAAAAAGTCTTGTTATCGCTCCTTCTAAAAAAGCAATTTCTATATCATAATCGCCTTTTACATATTTTCTATAAAAATGCCCTTTAAATAGTAATAATTTTAAAGCGGTTATTTTTTTCTTAAAGTTTGTCATATCATTAAATTGAAAATTATAAATGGTTTTTAGTTTTACTTTTGAATTTAGCTTTTTCTCGAATTCACCTTTTGCATATATTGTAAGAATTGTAACATCATATTTTTCACTTAATTTGTTTGCTAAATCAACTAGAACCTTTTCTGCTCCACCTAAAGTTAGGCTTGTAATACCAAACAATATTTTTTTCATAATTGGACTCCTTTTTGTATTATCGATGTGCATTTAAATTTATAAATATTAGCTATACGTTTTTTTGAATCTTATCTGGCTTTTTCTTTACATCTGCTAATTCTTGTTTTATGCTAAAAATTTTGTTTATTAATAATGCACATATAACTGCAATCATTGTACTTGTTGACATATTAAAGAATACATATCCTGAGAATACTGATATTGCAAATGCTAATCCTATTCCTAATACATACATTATGTATTCTCTATCTATATGTCTTATTTTTCTTATTCCAAAGTATATTCCATATATAAATATTGCCAAAAATGGCCCAAAATATAGTAAAAATCCAATTATACCAAAATTAAATAAAAATGCAGGAATATCCATTTCCATAACTAATTCCCTATATTGGTTCATATATCCATTTCCAAAGATTATTAATAATGGATTTGCTTGATTTTTTACTAGTAATGCATTGTAAATTAATTGTTGTATACGTTGGTCATTATTACTAATATCCCATTTATTTGCAATATCATAAAGTTCTAATAGTGATTTCTTTTGGGCTTTGTTCATATATGTATCTTCTATTTGCCCATTGTCAATTTTTTGTTTTATTTCTAGCAAGCTTCCTGTAATATGTGCCTCGCTGTTTGTTGATGTATCAACAATATCTCCTTCTATTTCTTTTAAATGTTTCCTTCTTTCTAGTGTATTTGAACCTACAACTGCTACAATGAGTACTACTGCTAGAATTGCTATTATTCCGCTTGCTACAAATTTTTTATTTATTTTATCATTGCTTATTAATTTTCCAACAATTTCTGCAAAAACAAAAGAAACCAATGCTACTATAAATCCAAATAGTCCTACTCTCGTTCCAATTACCATGCATAGGAATATTCCTAAAATAATTATTTCGCCTATAATTATTTTTCTGTAATTTTTGTCATTAGTACTTAATAATACAAAAATAGAAAGTGTTAGTACTGCGCTAATGCTATTTCCTGATTCAAACCATCCTTTTAATCCTGTTCCTTCTATATATGTAGTTGATGATGTGTTTGTTATAATTGATAATATTATTGATGCTATATATATTGATACTGATGATATAGCTGCTCTTTGTAGCTTACTTTTATCCTTATCTTTAAATACATAAATATATATAAATAATATTATTATCATAAAAGTGTAGTTCATAACATATTGCATTTCGTGAACTACATTACTATAACTAAATCCTGTGTTTGCTGTATTAAATAATAATAAATGTATTAATGCATATATTCCATAGGCTAGAACTACTAAAAAGATTCTTAATTTTTTCTTGCTTTTTACAAATATATCTAATAGAACTATTAGTGGTATTATTGGTCTTAATATTGTTGATGGAGAAATACTTGTATTAAAAGTATTCCTAAAGACAAAACTTACTATATCAAAGATTGGACACAATATTAAAAATATAACTAATAGATTTTCAGATAAATTTTCTAAATTGATTTTCTTTTTTGTCTTAGCTTGTTCTAATTTTTCCATAAATTCTCCTTGTATAATAAAACTATAGTCCGTAATATTTTTTATTCTAAACTTTGTTTTACGCAAATTTTTCTTGAATTTTCTTACGTATAAATCTGATTCTTCCTAAATTTTCGTAAATTTTTAATGTTTTGTCATTAACGCTTAGCATGTATTTGTTTTTTAGTCCTTTTTCTTTTAAATAGAAATTATCTTTCCATTTAGGAAATGTTGTATTTAATTTCTCCCATGCATAATTTATTGTTTTTTCTCTTTCTTCTTTATCTTCTATCATAACCATTCTAAGCATAGAACTGCAAAGCAAATATCTTGCATAATTGTATTCTAGTTCATTTTTATATATTTTATATATTTCTTTTTCTTTATAGAATTCTATTACATGGTCCAATACTTGTATTATTTCTGCTGTTTTTGCAGTTTGTGTATTTGATATTGAGTTGTCTCTTTGTACATAGTGTACAAATGGCTTTTTTACAATTGATATGCTATTTATATATGGTATTAATTTGTAAAAGAATTCTACATCTTCATATCTTAATCCAACTGGAAATTTTATGCCTGTGCTTTCTAATAAGTCCCTTCTTATAAGCTTATTCCATGCTACTACTCTTGAGTTTAATAGCATATCCTTTCTATCTTTATATGTTCTTCCTTTGCTTTCTATTGTTTCTTCAGGATACTCCCATAAATAGTCACATTCTACAACATCTGCTTTATCCATTATTGCTGTTTGATACATTTCTGCATACATTTCTTCTTCTACATAATCATCGGAGTCTAAAAATGCTATATATCTTCCTGTTGCATATGGTAAAGCATAGTTTCTTGCATCAGATAATCCTCCGTTTTCTTTTTCTAAATAAACTATTTTGTCAGGATACATTCTTTGATAGTTCCTTGCAATTTCTTCTGAGCCATCTTTGCTTCCATCGTTTACCAGAATAATCTCTATGTCTTTTAAAGATTGATTTACCAATGATTTTATGCTTCTTTCTATATATTCTTCTACATTATAGAATGGTACTATAATACTTACTTTTTTCATTTTATCGCCTCTCATACGATTTTTATATTTTAGTTTTGGATTTTTAAATATAATTTGATATCTATTCCCAATATAATTCTTTTTATTAATTGTTTTATATTTCTTATTTTTATATTTTGGGTCATTTTTCTCTTTTTTATTTCTTGAATATATTTTTTTTGGTCCGCTGGCTGTAATTCTTTTGTTTTTAAAATAATTGCATTTGTGTAGTATATTTTTACATTTTGTTTTGTTATTTCATTTAAATCTAATTTTTTTAAAAGTTCTATTGCATTGTCATAATGTGCCAATGCATCATATGCTTTTTTTAATGTTTTACTATAATCTTCATTTCTGGTTATACTATTATCACTTTGAACATAATAATATCCATAAAAATTAACTGAGACCATTGTTTTTGCTAATACTATCACAAATGGCATTAATCCAAAGTCTTCGTGTTCAGTTCCTACTTTGAATTTTAAATTATTTTTTGTGAAAATATCTTTTTTTATTAGATATACACATGGTGAATCTAGCAATACATCTGTACCGTATAATTTATTAAAACCTTCTTGTCCAGAGGTATTTTCAAAAGTTTCACCGGGTACAAATTCAATTAATTTGCCATCTCTAGTTACTCTTTGTAATTTGAATTTTATTAAATCTATATTTTGATTAACATATGTTTCTAAATGGTTAAATAGAGCTTCATCAATATAATCATCAGAATCCAAAAACATTATGTAATCACCCTTAGCTTTTTCTATACCAAAATTTCTTGTGTCTGCAACTCCTGTGTTTTCTTTACTATAATAGCTGATAATCTCTGGATATTCATTTCTGTATTCGTTAATAATTTTTTCAGAATTATCTTTGCTTCCATCATTAATAACAACCATTTCCATATTCGGATAGGTTTGATTAATAACTGAATCAAAACATCTTCTTAAGTATTTTTCGGTATTATAAACTGGTATAATAACACTTATTTTCTTCATAATATTCTCCTTCGTGTTTTAGTGATAACATTCTTTAATTATAGATTATTTCCTTTAGTATTAGGGATGACTTTTGCTTACTTTTTGTTTTACTCATCCTTTAATAATTTCTTTTAGTTTGTCGAAAATTTCTTGATTATATTTGTTTGCATCAAATTTCTTTGTTATTTTATATCCCTTTTCTATAAAGTCTTTCATTGCTTTATAGATTTCTTTTTTATCTTTTTTTACTACAATTCCATGACCTTCTATTTGCTCATAATCGGAAACATCTGTAGTTATTATTGGTTTGTTTAATATAAATGATTCTAAATATACTACTGGATATCCTTCATAATTAGATGATAATACTACACAATCACTCATATTAAAATATGGATATGGATTTTTTTTCTTTCCTAGAAATAGAATTTTGTCTTCTAAATGTTTTTCTTTTACCATATCTTTATACTTCTTGCTATCCGGTCCATCACCTATAAAAACTACTCTAAATTTTTTATTGTCTTTTTTTAATTGCTCTGCAGCATATATAATTCTTGATAATTTTTTCTGTCTTTCATCATGTCTACCAACATTTAAGAATGTTACTACATTTTCTTTTCTTAAATCATTAACTTTTTCTTCTGCTTTATTTATTATTCTTTTATCATTTATTAAATTGTTACAAACTTTAACTTTTCCTTTTAATTTTGGAAATACCTTGATAAAACTATCTTTTCCCTCTTCTGATACGAATATTATATTTTTGAATTTTTTTACTTTTCTTTCGTTAAAAAATTCTTTCATTTGCTTTTGATTATTATTGTATAAAGTTAAATAATCTGCATGTCCCCACAAAGCATTGTTTTTTGAGCATGTTCTTGCTACAAAACTTGCAGGTATTGAATATGTTGCAAAGCTTGCAGAAAAGTCAAATTTATTTTTGTATTTTTTTATAAATTTTAATCTTTTTATTGTGTTTTTTAATTTTCTTATGAATATATTTTTATCATTTGCAGGTGAATATACTATTATATTTATATTTGGAGAAATTTTATCTAAAAAAACACCTTCTTTTTTTTCCAATACTAGGGTTATTTCATATCCATGTTCTAATAGATAATTGGTAAGAGTTACTAGTGAGGTTTCTATACCTCCTAAGTCTAAATTATATGCTGCAAATAATAATTTTTTCATATTAATTTATTCCTCTTTTCTCCCATTTTTTCTAGTTTATTGTATATTAAAACAATCTATGTGTCAATTAAACAGCTATCGAAATATATGATTTTTTTAGTGTTTTATACTTGCTCATTAATAATTTTCTTAAACCTCTTTTGGATTTTTTTAGTACTTTTTTCACATAAATAAAGAGCTTAAGATGTTTCCTTAAGCTCTCTTTATTTTCTTAATTATTATCTATAAAATCTTCTATTATTTTTATCATATTATCTGTTTGACTTACAAATTTTTTTGGTTTAAATGTTTTTGCTTTTTCTAGTGCTTTTTCCAAATTATCTAATTCTATAACTCCTATTAAAAAGCCTTGTTTATCGAATGAATCCACTATTTGTATTTGATGGTCATTTACATGTTCACCAAAAGTACTTAAACGTGGTACTGCAATAACTTTTTTACCCATTTTTAATGACATAACAATCGAACCAACTCCACCATGTGTTATTACTATATCTGCTTTTTCAGTTAATTCTTTTAATTTGTCCTGTGATACCAAGCTAAATATTTTCATATCTTTTGATTCATATTTTGTTCTTCCTGCTTGAACCACCACTTCTTCTTTTATTATTTTTTTATCTATTAACTCTTGAATTTTATCCAGTAAACGATGGAAACTATTATCCTGCGTTCCTAATAATACTAATATCAAAATATTGATCCTCCTAATTTTGCTTTTGGATATAATTTTAGCATTTCTTCCCATTGGACTATAAACAAATCTGCAAATTTATATATTAAACTTCCTGTTGCAGTTTTAGAGTCCCTGTTTGCAAATGTTTCTATATATATGATTTTTCTTCCAAATATCTTTCCTAATATGCACATTGGCCCAGCAGTGTGTGTACCTGTTGTTACTATGTACTGTGGTCTAATTTTTATAAAATAAAATACTGTTAGTATGCAATCCCATAAAAATTTGAATGGATAAGCAAATTTATGTGCTCTTGTTCCATATACCATATAGGAAATTCTTTTTCCGTATTTCTTTTTAAAACCTTCCGTAAACTTATCCTTCTCTGTAATTATGTGATAATCATATTTTTTAAACATTGGCCTTAATTGCATTAATTCATTAAAGTGTCCACCTGTACTAGATATAAATAGTACTTTTTTCTTTTTCATTTTTCCTCCAAATTTTCAGTTTTTTTCTGTTTCGTTGTTTTCTGTCTTATTTACATCTTTTTGAAGTTCTACATATCTTTTTATTTTCATTGTTGTTGTTTTTGCGAATTCATCATGTTTTAATTCTAATTTCTTTACTGCTTTATATGATGTTAATTGTTTGTTTACTTCTTTTATTTTCTCCCAAATTATTTTATGTATTTCTTCTTCGCTTAAATCTTTTCCATGTAATCTTTCTATTTCTTCCATATTTGGTATTACTCTTGCTGTTATGATTAATTCTTTTTCTCCTTTTACTTCTTTACCATATACCATGCATTCTTGTATCTCCGGTATTTTAGATAATAATAATTCTATTTCTTCTGGATAAATATTTTTTCCGTTTTGTGTTACTATAACATTTTTGCTTCTTCCTGTAACATAAACATATCCATCCTTATCCATATATCCTATATCTCCAGAATTGAACCAGCCATCTTTTACTGCTTCTTTTGTTGCTTCTTCATCTTCAAAATATCCAAGCATTAATGTTCTACTCTTAATCCAAATTTCTCCTTCTCCATTTTCATTTGGATTATGTATTTTTATTTCTGCACAATTTACTGGAAGTCCAACAGAACCAATTCTTGTATCACATTCCGGTGTAAGAGCTGCAATTGGTGCTGTTTCTGTTAAACCATATCCTTGTAAAAATTCTATACCAATATCTTGTACCCATTTTCCTATTTTCTTGTCTATTGGTGCAGCAGCGGAAACTATTATTCTAATATTTCCACCTAAATTATCATAAATTTCTTTAAATACTTTTCTTTTAATGTCTATTCCTACGCTTTTTAGTGCATTTGTTATGTGAATCATAGAATTTACTAAGCCTGCTTTACCGCTCTTTTCTATTGATTGATTTATCTTTTTATATAGAGTTTCTACTAATAATGGTACTGCTAACATTGCAGTAGGCTTTGCTTCTTGCATATCTGGCACAATATATCTTAGACCTGTGCAAATTGCAACTGAACAACCAAATGCAAATGGTAATAATGCTCCAATAGAAGATTCATATGTGTGGTGCAATGGTAATACAGAAAAAAGTCTATCCCATTGATATAGTTTTACATATTTAGAAACAGCATTAACATTTTCAGCTAAGTTTCTATGGCATATCATAACTCCTTTTGCTTGTGAAGTTGTTCCAGAAGTAAAGATTAAGAATTTGAATTCTTCTGGGTCAATCTCTACATTCATATACTCTGTATTTCCTGCATCTGTCAATTTTTTTCCTTCTGCAATTACATGTTCTATACCTACATCTCTACCTTGTACTGGAGCATCACTATTCATTTCTATAAAATATTTTACCATTGGTAAATTATCTTTTATTTTGTCTATAGATTCTTTCTTCTTTTTAGAATAAATAACTGCAGCAGCATGTGAACGTTTTATAACATTTTCTATTTCGTTATTAGGTAGTTCTTTATCGATTGGCACAGCTGTTCCCACGCCACATAGTATAGAAAAATATGATACATACCAGTAATATGTATTTTCACCTATAATAATAATTCTTTCATTTGATAAATTTAAGTATTTCATAAGCCCTGTACCTAAATTTATAACATCATTTCCAAATCTTTCATATGTAAACTCTTCAAACTTAGCTTTATGGTCATGATTTGGTCTTTCCAAAATATACACATTATTTTTGTATAACTCTATTGACCTTTTAAATATTTCCTTTACTGTTTTATAATGAGTCTCTTCGTAAAATTTACCCTTGTTCTTTTTACTCTTCATTTTATCTATTTGATCATAATTCACTTGCATTTCTTGTATGTTCTCCATACCTTCCATTTTCATCTTAGGAAATTTAAAATCAGGCATTTTAAAATCTTTTAATATTCTCATAACACTATCACTCCTATATGCCTATATTATTTCACAATTATCAAAATTTGTAAATATTTTTATGAACTTTGAACTTAAGGGTCGGACCTTAATGAACTTTGGGGACGGACCTTAAAGTTCAAATTTTATGTTTACCTTTGAACTTTAGGGACGGTCCTTAAAGTTCAAATTTTATGTTGACTCATGAGCTTTTTTGAATGGACCTAATGAACTTTGTAATGGAACTAGAAGTTTGTTGGATTTACATAAAGTTAGTACTTTCTTGAGTTATAGGCTTATTCTGAACTTCAGTGTCTATCATAAGATTTGCATAAAGTTGGTACTTGTTATACTAGACATTTGAGTAAAAATATTGTATTATATGTTCAATGTTTTAGATTATGTGACTTTACTAGACTTAATTTTAATCAAAGCAAATAAATGATTTTGAAAATATTTTGTATATTAGCAAAAATAAAAAACGGAAGGAGGATAATTAATGGCTTATTTTGAACATAATTTTGAAATTGGACTTAAAGATATTGAAAAGCCTAATTATTTAAGTAATAAATCTATACTATCTTTTTTTGAGGATATTGGTTCCTATCATTCAGACAGTGTTAAATTTGGACTAAATGAAATTCCAGAGACTCATTCTTCTTGGGTTTTACTTGGTTGGAAAGTTAAAGTTTTAAAAAGGCCTATTTATGGGGATAAATTGCATATTATAACATGGGCTAGAAATGTAGAAAAATTCTCTACATATCGTGATTTTGAAGCATATAATCAGAATAATGAACTTGTTATTATTGCTACTTCTAAATGGGTTTTAGTTGATACAACTACTGGCAGATTAAGACCAATACCTGAAGAAATAATGAAAAAATATAAACCTGATACTAAAATGGTATTTCCAGAAAACGAATCTGTACTTTCTAAATTAGCAGATGCAAGCGAATATCAATCACAGACAATTTATACAGTTCAACGTTCTCAAATAGATTTGAATAAACATATGCATAATTTATATTATTTGGATATAGCATATGAAACTTTACCAAAAACGGTTTATGAAAATAATATATTTGATTCTTTTGAAATTTGCTATAGAAAACAAATTAGATTACATGATACAGTAAAATGCTATTATGCTTTTGAAAATAATATTCATAAGGTTGTTATAAAAAGTTTGGATGAAAAAATTATTCATGCTATTATTACTTTTAAATAATTTATAAAATATTTCACCATAAAATAAAAGGCTATTAAATTAGCCTTTTATATATTTTCATAATGTGACCACATTGATAAAATTCTTATCTTTTTTTCTTCTTCCAAGACTTGATATACCAATCTATGTTGTATATTAATTCTTCGAGAATACAAACCTTTTAAATCACCTGTTAATTTTTCATAAGGTGGAGGTGTTTAATTCTATTCTATATACTATTACCAGTTAGCCTCAATTTCATCTATAAACTCTTCATCTTTATCCTTTGCTCTTTTAATAATTTCATCTTTTAAGTTAGGTATTGATGAAATATATAATGTTTCCATTATACTGTTGTAGTCTTCTTCAGATAATACTACAGCATTTCCATTTTTGGTTGAAATATTAATTGGTTCATTATATTTAATCGTTTGTTCTAGCAAATTATATATTTTTTTCTAAAATTTGTTATATTAGTATTAGTCATTTTTTCACACTTTCTTTTATTATATATTAGATTCCAAGCTTTTGCACACAATACTATCTTTATAGTTTTATTTTAATAAATCATAAATATTTTCAAATACATATCCTTTTGCTTGTAATTCTTGTATTAATTGTGGTAATAATTCATATGTGCCTTTTTTCGTACCATTATCATGCATTAAAATTACAACACTATTTTTATTTCCAATTGTTTTTTCAACATAAGTTTTCATTGCATTAACATCTGTTAGACCTGCAGAATCTGCAGTTAATGCATTCCAGTCTAAATGTGCAATACTGTTTTGATTTAGTAAATTTACTGCATCTGTCTTTATTTGTGCATATTTTCCGCCAGCAGTTCCTCCAGGAAACCTAAATAATCTTGAATTATAGTTTTGGTTCCCTATTGCATTTTTTATTGCTGTTTCTGTTCTATTATACTCATCCAAAACAGCTTGTGGTGATGAATATATATTTGCATATACATGTGTAAATCCATGGTTTCCTATGTAATGACCTTCTTGATAAGCTTTTTTCACAATTTCTGGATATCTTTCTACATTACTTCCTAATACAAAAAAGGTTGCTTTTACATTATATTGTTTTAGTATATCCAATATTGGTATGGTAACTGACTTTGATGGTCCATCATCAAAAGTTAAAAAAGCTCTTTTATAATCTGAATTATATATATGATTTACCTTGTCTACTATTAAATTTTTCTTTGCATTATCTGAAAAATATAATTCATGTGTTGGTATACTTTTATTTACTATTTTATTTTCTATTATGCTTACATTTTTCATGTGATGATATATTCCAAAGAAAATAGAGGTACATAAAAGTGAAATTATTAATAATGCAATTATAGAAATTATTATTACTTTTTTTACATTTAATCTTGGTTTTATTTCTATTAAATCTAGTGTCATTTTGAATCCCCTATTAATATTTATGTTTATTTATATTATATATTAACGTTTTTAAAAAAACAATAAGAAAACTTAAACTGTTTTCTTATTGCTTTTAGTTTTGTCTAATTAATAGTTTTAAATTGCTTTATGTTTAACCAGTATACTTTAAGATCCATCTCAAAGTTTAAAATTCCAAGTTTTGCGTTATGTCTAACCAGTAAACTTTAATTCCATCCCCAAATTCAAAATTCCAGTTTGCATTATGTCTACCAATGAACTTTAAGGTCCGTCCCTAAAGTTCATCCTTGGTTGTGTTTATCTTTAATAGTTTGAATATTTCGACTATTACTAATGGTGCTAAGATTAATAATATTGTTTCTATTAAATTTCCTATTGGTAATATTGGTATACTGAATATGTGTCTTAGTCCTGGTATTAGTAGTATTATTAGCATTAATGCTGCTGAGGCTCCAACTGCAAGCCATAACATTTTATTGTTAAATGGATGTGTTTTGAATACAGATTTTTTGTTATTTCTAACATTGAATACATGTACTAGCTCTGCAAATGCTAATGTCATAAATGCCATTGTTTGACCAATTTCTACTTTTACTTCTTGTGGTTCTACATATTCTGCTCCATTTGCTAATGCTTCATCCAAATTTTCGACTTCTTCTGCACTAAATATCTCTCCATCCACTCTTACCATTGTTGGTAATTTATCCTCTGGAGTAGCTAAACCTATTATAAATGCTGCAAGTGTTAGTAAACCAATCATAATTCCTTGATATATTACTCTGAAAGACATTCCTTTTGTAAATATACCTTTTTGTTTCTTTGGCTTTCTGTTCATTACATCATCTTCTGCTGGGTCTACTGCTAATGCCAAAGCTGGAAGTGAATCTGTTACTAGGTTAATCCATAATATATGAATTGGTAGTAATACTTCTATTAAATTTATATCTATTCCAAATGTACTTCCAAGCCAAGGTGTTAATAATATTGCTAAAAATAGAACTATTATTTCACCAACATTACTTGATAGTAAGAATTGAATTGCTTTTAATATATTGTCATAAATACGTCTTCCTTCTTCTACTGAAGAAACTATAGTTGCAAAATTATCATCTGTTAAAATTACATCTGCTGCTTCTTTAGATACATCAGTACCTACAATTCCCATTGCACATCCAATATCTGCAGTTTTTAATGCTGGAGCATCGTTTACACCATCACCTGTCATGGCAACTATTTCTCCGTTTGCTTGCCATGCTCTTACTATTCTTACCTTGTGTTCTGGTGAAACTCTTGCATAAACAGAATATTTTCTAACATTTTTAGTTAGTTCTTCATCTGACATTTCTTCTAGTTCGCTACCTGTGATAGCTTCTTCTTCATTTTCCAAAATTCCTAGAGCTTTTGCTATTGCAACAGCTGTAATTTTATGGTCTCCTGTAATCATTACTGTCTTTATTCCAGCTGTTTTACATTTTTCAACAGCTAATTTTACTTCTTCTCTAGGTGGGTCTATCATTCCAACCATTCCAACATAAATTAAATCATTTTCCATATTTTTCATTTCTTCATCTGTTGGTTCATGGTCTATTTCCTTATATGCCATAGCTAAAACTCTTAATGCTTCTTTTGCCATAGCAACATTGTTTTTAGATATTTCTTTTTTGTAATTATCTAAATCTGTTTTTATTTCTCCATTTATTACATAAGAATTACATCTAGCTAGTAATTCATCTATTCCACCTTTAGTACATACTAAATATTTGTCTCCAACTTTATTTACTGTTGTCATTAATTTTCTGTCTGAGTCAAAAGGAATTTCTTTTAGTCTTTTTAATTGTAATGTTTCTTTAACATTAAAGTTTATATTAAAGCCTAAATCTATTAATGCTGTTTCGGTTGGGTCTCCTGTTAATTGTTTGTTTTCTCCAATCTTAGTATCATTACACAATGTACAAACTTGCATTAATCTGTCTAATTCACCATTTATGTCTTTTATATTTGGAACATCTTCTATTTTGTCATCTACAAATACTTTTTGTACTGTCATTTTATTTTGTGTTAGTGTTCCTGTTTTATCTGAACATATAACAGTTGCGCTTCCTAATGTTTCTACTGCAGGTAATTTTTTAACAATGGCATTTTTCTTTACCATTCTTTGAACACCAATTGCTAAAACAATTGTAGATACTGCTGCTAATCCTTCTGGAATTGCTGCAACAGCTAAGCTTACAGCTGTCATAAACATTTCTATTATGTCTTTACCATATGCAATTCCTATTATAAATATTACAATACATATAGAAAGAGCTGCTAATCCTAATGTTTTTCCTAATTTATTTAATTTTATCTGAAGTGGTGTTTCGGTTCCTTCTGTATCATTAATTATCTCTGCTATTTTACCAACTTCTGTATTCATTCCTGTTTCTACTACTATTCCTTTTCCTCTTCCATAAGTTATAAGAGAAGAAGAAAATAGCATGTTCTTTCTATCTCCAAGACTTACCTTTTCATCTTTTAATGTTTCTGAATCTTTTTCGACTGGTACAGATTCACCTGTTAGTGAAGATTCTTGAGATTTCATGTTTACACTTTCAACAATTCTTAAGTCTGCTGGTACATAATCACCTGTGTCTAAAACGACTACATCTCCTGGAACTAACTCTCTAGATTGTACCACAGTAACTTTGCCATTACGTAAAACTTTTGAAGCATGTGCACTTAATTTTTGTAATGCTTCTAGTGATTTTTCTGCTTTGCTTTCTTGAACAACACCTATTATCGCATTAAGTACTACAACTATTAAAATTATGATTGTATCTGTTATTCCTTCACCTTCGGCTATTCCTACAGCACCAGATATAATGGCTGCAATAATTAAAACAATTATCATAAAATCTTTAAATTGTTCTAAGAATTTTACAAACAAAGATTTTTTCTTTTTTTGTTTTAATTCGTTCATACCATATTTTTGGTATCTTTCTTTTACTTGTTCTTCTGTTAAGCCTTCTTTTACATTGGTTTGTAATTCTTCTTCGACTTCATTAATTCCTTTGTTAAACCAATTCAAAATTCATCTCTCCTTTTCTATTATTATACGCAAAAAAGCAAGACTTTAAAAAACTTTTCGCGTTTTTTAAAAGTCTTGCTTACCTAATAAATTGATTTACTTTTTGTCTTTGCTTTTGTTCCAACATAAAAATCGATTTTACATTAGGTTACTAACCAGAATACTTCGCGATTGTTGATTAGTAGTTTACAAGCTACTCCCTT
This sequence comes from uncultured Clostridia bacterium, assembly GCA_944389475.1. GTDB lineage: Bacteria > Bacillota > Clostridia > TANB77 > CAG-508 > Merdicola. Next base: position 930 of record CALXMM010000012.1, on the reverse strand, counting down.
TTAAAAGTATCTGTATTTTATCACTCAATAAATAAATTTTCAACTAATAATTGTAAATTTTTGAATTAATTTTTTTACACCTTTAACTTCTAAATTTAAATTTTTTAAGTTCTATTTTTGCCTTTTTAATTTTTTTAGTTTTATTTTTATATTTTTAATTTTATTTTGCATATATTATTAATCTTGCAGAGCTATTTCTTGAACAAGTCGCAAGAGTTATTTCTGGTACTCCTCCAGTATCTCTAAATATGTAACTTGTATCTTGTGGAGATGTCTCGAATTTATTGTATATTGTATATTCTGCTGTTACTCCATATAAATCCGTAATATATACTTTATCTCCTAATTGTAAATTTTTATTTTTTGAAAAGAATAATCTATTTAAATAATTATGACCAGCAATTACTGTATTTCCGGGTTCATTTGGTCCTGGTCCATATTCTACACAAACACCTTTTTCCAAAGCTTGTTTAGAAAGTGTAGATATAATTGGATATTTTATTCCAGTCTTTGGAATCCTGATATATCCACATATATCAAAACCATAATATTTATTAGCAGACTTTTTGCTTGAAGATGCTCTTGCAGATTTTACCTTACTAGCTTTTGAACTTTGGCTTGAATCCGAATCACCATTTTCACCTTGTTGCTCAGAACTTTCATCAGTTATTACAGCATTTTCATCAACTATTTGATTTTCAAATTCTGATATATATTCATCCGAATTATTGTTTATTACTTTTGCTGAAATAAATCTATATAAAACATATATTACTATTCCTATTAAAATTATTAGTAATATTATAAAAAAAACATTTAATACTTTTTTATAAACATTTTCTGCGGACATATTTACCTTGTATGATATATTTAATAACTTAAATAACCATACACTCCTTTCTTTAAATTTTTATTAATATTTAATATAAT
>CALXMM010000011.1 GCA_944389475.1 uncultured Clostridia bacterium | reverse complement strand
TGTCGTTAAAAACATTATATCATATTGGTATTTCCTTTTTTTATTTTTACTGTGACATATCTATTGTAAACCTATAATCACTGTTTTTAAACACAATTTGTCTAATCTTGAGCAACAACAATATAATCTTTATTAGATTCTGTCAATCTTGTACAACCACTTTTATTTACTAAAACAGTATCTTCTATCCTTACTCCAAATTTTCCTGGTAAATAAATACCTGGTTCATCTGTTACAACCATATTTTCTTTAAGTAAAAAGTCTTTTCTACCAATATAAGGTAATTCATGAATATCCAATCCCACGCCATGTCCCAAGCTGTGGTCTAGAGTATATCCATTTACTTTAAAGTCACTTTCCACCATCATTGTTAATATTCTTGCATTTGCATTTTCTTCTATTGCTTTTAAAGTAAGTTGCTGATTTTTTAGTACTAGGTCATATATTGGTTTAATTCCTTCTGGAACATATTTTACAAAGATTGTTCTAGTCATGTCCGAACAGTAGCCATTATATTTACATCCAAAATCTATTATTATAGGATCCCCAGCTTCCACTTTTTTATCAGTTGGAACTGCATGTGGCATTGATGAATTTTTACCAGAAGCTACAATTGTATCAAAAGATACTCCTTCTGCCCCATGTGTTTTAAAATAATACTCAATCTCGAATGCAATTTCTTTTTCTGTCATTCCTTCTTTTATATATTCACAAATATGTTTAAAACATGCATCAGTAATTTTGCAAGCTTTTTGTATATTATTTATTTCATCCGGTGCTTTAATCATTCTTTGCATTTCTATTAAATTTTCTGTTTCAACAAGATTATTTATTTTATACATTTGTTTATATTCTTTATATTTTGCATATGTTACATAATCCTCTTCAAATCCTACATTACTGCAAAACATAAACATATTTTCATAATCTATAGGGTCAATATCTTTAAAATTATATACTACAATTTCATCATCAATTGTAAGAATGCTATTAACATGTTCTGTATATCTTGAATCTGTTATATAAATATTTTCTTTTCGTGTAATTAATAGAACTCCCTCTGCATCTATCCCTGTTAAATATTTAATATTTACTGGATTAGCAACAATCATTCCATCTAAATCTAAACTATTTAATTTTTCTCTTAGCCATTTAATTTTTTCATTCATTGGTATAACCCCCATTTTAATCTATTAAACTTTATATAAACCTAAAGTAAAGATTTTAAGTAATACAAACAATATTGTACTAAAAGGTACAAAAATTGAAATATACGAAGCAATTACTATAAAAGGTCCAAAAGGTATATAATCATCAATTTTTCTTTTTTTAGATATTATTAGTATTATGCTGATTATTGCACCTAATAAGAATGATATTATTGATATAGCAAGAATGTTGGAAGAACCATAGAATAATCCAAGAGCTGCCATTAATTTAACATCTCCCATTCCCATAGCATCTTTTCCTGAAACTAATCTTCCTAGTAATGTTAATATTCCAAATATTACTGTTCCTACAAGCATTCCAAGTAACATATCCATTGCTAAATTAATATCTGAAATTCCATAAATAAATGTTAACAACAAACCAACCTCTGCCATTGTTAGCAATAATCTATTTGGGATAATATTTTCCTTAAAATCTATAACTGCTACAGAAAATAACATTGGAGTTAATATCATGTATTTTATTAAGTCTAGGTTTTGTATAAAGTCGGGTTTTAAACCAAATTTATATAATAATAGAACATATATTGCTGCTATTAATAGCATATGTACATAATGAGGTTGAAAGTTTTTTATGTATTCTTTAAAAAATGATTTATCAAAAATCTTTTTATGCTCTATTAATCTTTTATTTATTTGTGGTAGTATATTCCCCACAATTAAACCTAAAATTCCAAATGCAACATATATCATAATATGTACATCATTAAAAAACATCTTTTATCCTTCTTTCTTATTTTGATATTTCCTTTTATATCTCTCTATAATTTTATTCTCTAATCCTCTTTTTATGGCTGTTATAAATAATTCTCTTCTACTAATTGGATCAACTAATATTGTATACATTTTACATCTGTTTCCACCGATAATATCTGTAAAAATTTGATCTCCAATTATCGCTAAATTTTCAAGATTTATATTTAACTTATCACTTGCTCTTTTAAAACCCCTTTTTAAAGGCTTAGTTCCAAAATAAATGTATGGAATATCTAGTGCTTTTGCAACTTTAATAATTTTTTCTTTATTATTTGAATTAGATAGGATACAAAATTTAATATCTTGTTTTTTTAGATTATTGCACCATTCTTCTGCACCTTCTAAAAGATTGTGATTTAAATCTATTAATGTATTATCTACATCTAAAACTATTCCTTTAATATTGTTTTCCTTTAATTTATCTATCGTTACTTCTTTAATATTTTTACAATAAAAATCAGGATATAATAACATTAATTTATCCTCCTATTTTTCTTATCATATCTTATCAATATGTTCTATGTTTGTCAAGAAAATTAGGAGGCCTTTTTCTATTTACAAAATCTATGATTACCTATTGTTACAGTGGCAGGTCTTGACCAAATCCATTTATTGGTTGCAGTTGCGGGATTAAAATAATATATTGCTCCATATGAAGGATCCCAACCATTTAATGCATCTTGTGCCGCTTTTTTTGCAGTCGAATTTGGTGTTAAATTGATTTGTCCATCACGAACTGCATCAAAAGCTCCACTTTGGTATACAACTCCAGAAATCGTATTTGGAAACGAACTACTTCTTACTCTATTTAACACAACAGCACCTACAGCAACTTGTCCAGTATATGGTTCACCTCTTGCCTCTCCATAAATAACTCTTGACAATAAATTCAAATCTGATGAATTTGAACTTGATGATGAATTAGATGAAGAATTAAATATGCCCATTGCTTCTAATGTATTTTTACCTGCAATTCCATCTACTGCAAGATTATTTTTTCTTTGGAAATATTTTACTGCTTCTACTGTTTGACTACCATAAATTCCATCTATATTTCCTTTATAATACCCCCATCTTTTTAATTTTGTTTGAATTTGGGTAACTTCACTTCCTCTAGAACCATATTTAGAAAGTGCCTCTACATTATTTTCTTCTGGCACATTAGTAATTATTATAAAACATCCTGTTGTTAATAATATGATAATTAATAAACTTATACATATTTTCTTTATCATAAAAAAACACCACTCTCATAAAATAATTTAAAATTATTTTATCCATAAATGGTGTTTTTATACAGTATATTAAAATATTCCTTCTATTATTCCATTTTGGTCAATATTTATTTTTTCTGCAGCAGGTCTTTTTGGAAGTCCTGGCATTGTCATTATTTTTCCAGTTAATACAACAACAAATTCAGCACCGGATTTTAATGCTAATTCCGAAACATGAATATTAAATGGTTTATCACATAATAAATCTTTTGGATTGTCAGAAAATGAATATTGAGTTTTGGCTATACATACTGGTATTTTTAAATCATTTATTTTTTCTAGTTGCTCTTTTGCTCTATCTGAATATTCTACATCTGTTGCTCCATATATTTTTTTGGCAATAGATTTAATTTTATTTTCTATAGTATCGTTAATATCATAAATATATTTAAAATCATGTTCCTTGTCACATATTTTTACAAGTTTTTGAGCTAAATCTACAGCTCCATCTCCACCTTTTTCCCAATTTTCTAATAAACTATATTCTACAATTCCTTGTAATTTATTTTTTAACACTTCTATTTCTGATTCTGTATCTGTTACAAATTTATTTATTGCCACAATAGGAGTTAATCCATATTTCTTTATATTTTCTATATGTCTTAATAAATTATGGATTCCTATTTCTAGTGCTTCTACATTTTCTTTAGAACATTCTTCTTTGCTAGCACCACCATGATATTTTAATGCTCTTAATGTAGCAACAATTACAACTGCATCTGGAGCTTTTTCTAATAACCTACATTTTATATCTAAAAATTTTTCTGCCCCTAAGTCAGCTCCAAAACCAGCTTCTGTAACAACATATTCTCCCATTTCTAAAGCCATTTTAGTTGCAATAATACTATTACAGCCATGCGCAATATTGGCAAATGGTCCACCATGTATTAATACAGGATTATTTTCTAATGTTTGTACTAAATTTGGCTTTATAGCATCTTTAAGAATTACAGCTAAACTTCCATCTGCTTTTAAATCTTTACAAGTTACAGGCTCATTGTCTTTATTATATCCTATAACAATATTGCCCAATCTTCTTTTTAAATCATTCATATCCTTAGATAAGCATAAAATTGCCATTATTTCTGAAGCAACTGTAATATCAAATCCATCTTCTCTTGGTTTCATATTTTTCTCTCCAGAAAGAGATACTTCAACTTTTCTTAATGCTCTATCATTTAAATCTAAGCATCTTTTCCATGTAACCTTTTCTATTTGTAATTCATTTCCTTGCCAAATGTGATTATCTATCATAGCGCTTAAAAGATTATTCGCTGTTGTTATTGCGTGTATATCACCTGTAAAATGCAAATTAATATCTTCCATAGGCGCTACTTGAGAATATCCTCCTCCGGTAGCTCCACCTTTAATTCCAAATACTGGTCCCAATGATGGTTCTCTTAAAGTTAATATTGCTTTTTTATTTATTTTATTAAAAGCATCTGCAATTCCAATTGAAGCAGTAGTTTTTCCTTCTCCCAGTGGTGTTGGATTTATTGCAGTAACTAATATTAATTTTCCATCTTTATTATCTTTTATCTTATTATAATATTCTAAGGATATTTTGGCTTTATATTTTCCATATTGTTCTAGATAATCTTCGCCTATTCCTAATTTTTTTGCAATTTCATTTATATTTTTTAATTTTGCATTTCTTGCAATCTCAATATCTTGCATAATATTATCTCCTAAAAAAATCTTTTATTTTATTAAATATTCTGATAAAAATATTTTCTTAAATCCTTAGTTAATTAAAAAATACATCCAACTACTATTCCTATAATTGCTCCAACAAGTACTTGAAATGGTGTATGACCTAAAACCTCTACTAGTTTTTCTTGTACCTGTATACCAGAAAGTCCTGGTGTTTCGATTAATCTATTTAATAATTGTGCTTGTTTTCCTGCTGCTCTTCTTACTCCTGCCGCATCATACATTACAACAAAGGCAAATATTACTGAAAGTGCAAATATAGGACTATCAAAGCCATTACTCCTTCCAATAAGTGTAGCTAATGTACAAACAACTGCAGAATGTGAACTTGGCATTCCTCCTGCACCTAGTATCCTTTTAAAATTAAACTTTTTTGTTGTAACTACATCCCATATAACTTTAAATAATTGTATACAAAACCATGTTAAAAATGGCACATAAACAAATTTATTTGTTACAATTTGTAAAAAAATATTCATTGCCCCTTTATCCTATCCTTCCTCTGGTAAAAAATTTTCTTCTGTAATATTTCCATCAATATTTATTAATACATTTATCTTCTTTTCTGAATCCTCTAAAATTTTATTACATTCTTTAGATAATTTTATCCCCTCTTCAAATTTCTTTACAGATTCATCCAAAGATAAATCACCTTTTTCTAATTCAGCTGTAATCTTTTCTAGCTTTTTCATTGCATCTTCAAAATTTAATTCTTCCATAATCTCCTCCATTTTAAAGAATTTTTGCTTGCTTTTCACCATTTTGTAATCGTAAATTAACTATATCATCTTTTCTCAAATCTTCTACTTTTTTTACAATCTTATTATCTTTTTCTATTATAGAATATCCTCTGCTTAATGTCTTTAAAGGACTTAAAGCATCTAATTTAGAAAAGTTTTTAATTGCTTGTGTCTTGCTTAACTGAAGTTTATTTGTTATGCTATTAGTCATTGATTTTATTAGCATATCTAACTTAACATAATTATCATTAATTATTTTTAGAGGATCAGTATACACCCTACTCTTCATACATTTTTCGTATCTCATACGCATAATTTCCACTTTTTTACGTAGAGCATTTTTTAGCCTAATATTATATGTATTTAAATTTTGTTCTATATCTACTATATTTGGCACTACTATTTCTGCTGCTGCAGAAGGTGTAGGTGCACGCAAATCCGCAACAAAGTCAGAAATGGAAAAATCGGTCTCATGACCAACTGCTGAAACAATAGGAATATCTGACTCATATATTGCACGAGCCACAACCTCTTCATTAAAAGGCCATAAATCTTCTAATGAGCCCCCTCCTCTAGCAAGAATCAAGACATCTGCCAATTTCTTTTCATTCATAACTTTAATAGCCTCAGCAATTTTAACTCCAGCACCTTCTCCTTGTACTGGTACTGGATATAATCTAATATATACATTTGGATTTCTCCTTGTAGATACATTTATAATATCTTTAATTACTGAACCCGTATTAGATGTTAGTACTCCAATAATTTTAGGCATAACTGGTAATGTTTTTTTGTGCTCTTTGCTAAATAAACCTTCTTTTTCTAATTTATTTTTTAATTCCTCATAAGCCTTATATAAACTTCCCATTCCATCTTCTTGCATAGCCTTACAATAAAGTTGGTAAACACCATCTCTTTCAAAAACTGAAACTGTACCAAAAGCTAATACACTCACTCCATCTTTTGGTACAAATTTCAAATTATAAGTATATGATTTAAACATTATACATTTAATCAAAGAATTATCATCTTTTAATGTAAAATACATATGTCCAGTATAATGATGCTTAAAATTAGATATTTCTCCTTTTACTAATATATTATTTAAATTATCATCATCGGCTATTTTATTTTTAATATAACTATTTAATTCCGATACTGAAAGTGCTTTATATTCCATTATTCTATATTTAACTCCTTAACAACATTTGCAAGTACTCCATTAATAAATGAAGCAGATGTGTCTTCACCATATTTTTTTGCAAGCTCTACTACTTCATTTATAACAACTTTAAAAGGAATTTTTTTGTATTGAATCTCATAAATTGCTAATATTAATAAAGCTTTGTCTATCTTTGATATTCTATCAATTGTCCAATTATCTTTAAGATTTTCAGAAATTTTTTGTGATATATCCTCTAAATTATCTTTAATATTTTTTATATCAGCCTTTATACTTTCTTTTTCCTTATCTTTAATATTATTTTCTTCCAAAAAAGTTTCTAATTCTTCCTCATTCATTTCTTTATTAATTTGAATACTATACAATATTTTAAACGTTAACTCTCTTTTAGCTGATTTGTCCATCTAATTCCCCTCTTACATTTTGTCTATAAAATTTTTTAGTTTTTCTTTAACTGTATATTTATTTCTTTGAATATAATTTCCTATAAAAATTCCTAACACTATTAATATTATACCAATAATTAATTTGTATAAATTTGTTAGTAAAATTAAAATTGCTACTACTGCTCCTATTATAGCACCACAATATTCAGAAATAAAATCCTTAAAATTATTCATATTTATCTCCCTTTCTAACCTTCTACTTTATTTTCCACTGTTGGAGTAATATTCCTAACTCTTACATTTACTGCTTTAGTTTCTAAGTCAGATGTTTTCTTTATAGCTTCTTTTACTCTATTTTGAATACTTGCAGTTAAATCTTTAATTACTATATTTGGATGTACATATAATGTAATATATACTCTTAAATTGTTTTCCTTATCCAATCCAACTTTTGCAACAACATTTTCTGTTCCATCAAAGCCTTTAACAATATTTACAACCAAATTTTCCAATGTATCTTTAGAAATTAATAACCTACCATTATCATTTTCCATTAATATTCCTTCTTTAGTAGCTCGTTCATCCTTTCCACCAAAGAAGATAGCTTTTAGTGCAAGTAAAATAAATATTATAGAAATAACTAATATTATATTAGAAGATGGTTCTGTTAATAAAGCATCCTCTAAATAAGGCGTTAAATTGCTTAAATCAATCCATCCAAATATTATACTTGCTGTTATAATTGATAAAATAAACATTATTATTGAAAATATAATTAATATAATTCTATCTAAAATTTTCATTTGTATTCCCTCCTTAATTTTCTTCTGTTTGTTCTATATTTACACCTTGAACGTGTACATTAACTTCCTCGACTCTTAATCCAGTCATGTTTTCTACATTATTTTTTACTTTGTTTTGAATATCGAATGCTACATCTGGAATACGTACTCCATAATTAACAATGATGTTAACATCTATTTTTACATTGTTTCCCTCTATTTCTGCTTTAATACCTTTACTTAAATTTTTCTTTCCACTTAGTACTTCAGAAAGACCTCCTGCAATTCCACCAGCCATTTCTGCTACTCCATCTATATCAGCAATTGCTATTCCTGCTATTGTTGTAACTACTTCATCAGAAATATTTATGTTATATTCCTCTTCATTTAATATGTTTTCTACTAAATTTTCATTATTTTCATCCATTTATTTACCTCCAATATAAAAAAATTGATATACTTAAAAATCTGTATAAAGTATATCAATTTCTATATATTTTTACAACCATTTTACTAAAAAAATTGTTATCTCTCTTTTGAAAATATCATGCCAGCTGTTAAATGATTTCCTCTTAAAAAGTCCGGTGTGTTCATACGTTTTGCATTTTCTCCTTGTATCTCCAAAACTTTTAGAACTCCATCTTTTGCTTTTATATATAATCCATCTTTACTATCTGCTATTATAATTGTTCCTGGAATTAAACCATCAAACTTTTTTTCATATTCCATAAACTCCGTTTTATATGAGAAAAATTCCTCCTTAGTTAGAACTTTTGACTTCCAAAGCTTTATTTTTTTGCCATTAACATATGAATATGCCCCCATTATTGGGTTCAAACCTCTAATCAAATTGTGTATTTTATAAACATCTGAATTTTCCCAATCTATTAATGACATTTCTTTATTTAACATTGGTGCCAAACAGCTTTCTCCAACTTGCTTTTCTCTTGGGGCATTTCCCTTTTCTATTAAATTTAATGTTTCTACTAAAAGTTCTCCTCCTATTTTAGAAAGCCTGTCCCACAATTCTCCGGTTGTTTCATCATTGCCAATTTCCACTTCTTTTTTTAGTATCATATCACCTGTATCCATTCCTTCATCCATATACATTGTTGTAATACCTGTTTTTTTATCACCATTAAGTACTGCCCATTGAATTGGTGCTGCTCCCCTATATTTTGGTAGTAGTGAAGCATGTACGTTTATACAACCATATTTTGGAATATCTAAAATTTCCTTTGGCAAAATTTTTCCATATGCCACTACACAAATAACATCCGGATTTATATTTTTAATTTTATCTAAAAATTCCTCATTTTTTCTAACCTTTATAGGTTGATAGATTTTTAAATTCTTTTCTAAAGCATATTCTTTTACTGGTGAAGGTGTAAGTTTCATTCCTCTACCTTTTGGTTTGTCTGGATTTGTTACTACACCTTCAATTTCAAACCCAGCTTCATATATACTTTTTAATGATTCTTGTGCAAAATCGGGAGTTCCCATAAACAATATTTTTAACATAGCTTTCTCCTATTCATAACTGTATTTAATAAAATTTTATTTATTCTGGAGTTACAACCTCCAATGTTCCAGGTAGCATATTATCTATAAATAATATTCCATCCAAATGTTCTGTCTCATGGCAAATAGCTTGAGCTAATAAATCTTTTGCTTTTATTTTTTTCTTTTTACCATCTAAATCATAATATTCTGCTTCTATCTCTTTAGGCCTTATAAGTACCGCAAATTGATTTGGAAAGCTTAAGCATCCTTCTTCTACTTCATGTTCACCCTTTTTCTTTGTTATTACAGGATTTACTAATACTATAGGTCCCTTTCCATCATAAATATCAATTACAACGATTCTTTTTAAAATTCCTACCTGTTGGGCAGCTAATCCCACTCCATTATTTTTGTGCATTGTTTCTATCATGTCATCAGCAAGTTCTCTTAATTTATCATCAAACTTTTCTACTTCTCTTGCTTTTTTTCTTAAAATTTCATCGCCATTTTGTCTTATTAATCTTATTGCCATATTTTCCTCCTTCTCTACATCATATTTGTAGGATTTATATCTGCTATTACTCTTGCATTATTTTTTAATAACTCTTTATCATATAAACACTCATTAATAATTTCTATCAATTTATCGCTGATATTGGTTTTCATTATAATTCTCCACCTAAATCTATTTTTTATTCTGTCTATTGGTGCTGGTAATGGTTTTAATAAATTAGCAGATATATTTTCCTCTTTTATTTTTTTATCCAAATTAGTAAATAATTCATTTGCTGTTTTGGAAACTATTTCTTCTTGTTCTCCGCTTATTCCAAACATTATTATATCACAAAAAGGAGGATATCTCAATTGCTTTCTTAACTTTATTTCTACATTATAGAATTCCTCATAATTTTGCTTCTTAGCATATTGAACACTATAATTATCCGGATTATATGTTTGGATAATTACATTTCCCGGCAAATGTTCTCTTCCAGCTCTGCCAGCTACCTGTACTAACAAATCAAAAGTTCTTTCACTAGCTCTATAATCATCTATATTTAAGCTACCATCTGCAGAAACAACTCCAACTAAAGTAACATCTGGAAAGTGATGTCCTTTCACAATCATCTGTGTTCCTATTAAAATATCTATTTTTTCTTCATTAAATTTCCTTAAAATTTCTTCATGTGAATTTTTTTTCGTTACAGTATCAATATCCATTCTAATTGTAGATGCTTTTGGAAACATTTTATTTATTTCTAATTCTAATTTTTGTGTGCCAGAACCAAAATGCCTTATTTTCTTACTTCCACAATTTGGACAAATTGTTATTAGAGGCTCCTCATAACCACAATAATGACATTTTAGTTTGCCCTCTTTTTTATGATATGTAAGGCTTATATTGCAATTTTTGCATTTTGCAACATAACCACAATCTCTACACATTATAAATGTAGAAAAACCTCTTCGATTCAAAAAAAGGATAGTTTGTTTTTTATTTTTCAAATTTTCCTCTATTAATTTATGCAATTTAAAACTAATCATTGTTCTATTGCCATTTGCTAATTCCTGTCTTAAATCTACGATTTGTACATTTGGTAAATTAGAATTATTGGCTCTCTTAGTTAATCTTAATAGTTCAATTTTTCCATTCTGTGCTTCGTAAAATGTTTTTATATCCGGTGTAGCACTACCCAACAAAAGTGGAATTTTACTGTATCTTGCAATTTCTGTTGCTACTTCCTTTGCATTATATCTAGGCGACATTTCTGATTTATATGATGAATCATGTTCTTCATCTATTATTATTATACCTAAATTCTGAACAGGAGCAAAAATAGCAGACCTCGCACCAATAACAATTCTTGCTTCTCCGGTTTCAATTCTTTCCCAGCTATCATGTCGTTCTCCAACAGACAATTTACTATGTAAAACAGATATAATCTCTTTTCCAAATCTTTCTATAAAACGATTAATCATCTGAGGTGTTAGTGAAATTTCGGGAACTAACATTATTGCACTTTTCCCTTGTTCAACTATCTTTTCTATTAGTTGTAAATATATTTCCGTTTTACCTGAGCCAGTTACTCCATATAACAAAAATTTTTTATATTCATTTTTTTCTATTGATTTTTCTACTTCTGAATAAGCTAATTGTTGTTCTTCTGTAAATTGTAGATTTTTTGTTCTATTTATTCTTTTATCATTTAAGGGATTTCTAACCACTTTTTTTGTTTCTATTTTTAAGAAACCATTTTTCTCCAATGTTTTTATGATGGCTCTGGAAGTATTTGTTTTTTCTATTAATTCAGCCTGCATAACAGAATCCATTTGCATTACATAGTTTAAAATTGAGATTTGTTTTTCGGATTTTACTTTTTTATTGTTAATATATTCCTTTACTTCTTCTTTTGGCATATTTAAACTAACGAATAAAGCTGTTTTATCCTTTGTTCTATTCGCAAAATTTTTAGTTGTTGTTCCTGGTTTCAGCATTAATTTCATACATTCCGAAATATTAGAAAAATATCTTTTAGCCATCCATTTTGACAGAACTATTTTTTCTGTTGTTAATGATTGTTCTTCTATTTTAGCAATATCTTTTACTTCATAATCTGTACTCTCTTTAATATTTGTTACAAAACCCTCTTCTAATTTCTTACTTCTACCAAATGGTACAAGTACTCTACTGCCTATTGATATATTATTTTCCATATTCTTTGGTATATTATAATCAAACATTCTATTAAGATTTTTTACACTAGAATCTATAATAATTTCCGCTATCATTTTTTCTCCTTTGCCACTTTTCTAGTACCGTGATTTTATCTAAATACAAAAAAAGATATTATTTATTCTTTTCGTACCCCATAATACTATGAAATAGTTAGAACAACAATATCTTAAACAAAAATCCTATTAAAATTCGGGATTTTCCACTTTTATTTCTTCTTCTATTATTTTCTGTATAATGTTTACCGTTTTCTCTAAATCATTATTTTTTATTACATAGTCGTACAAACCTATCTTAGACTCTTCATAGTCAAATCTATTTAATCTTAATTGAATCTCTTTTGGACTAGGTTTATCTATTCTACTTTCCAACCTTTTCTGTAATTCACTTTTTGGGACTCTTAAAAATATAGTTACAACTTTGGTATCCTGCTTTAATAATTCTACTAAATTTTGAGTTCCATTTACATCAATATCTTTTACTATGATTTTACCTTCATTCATTTTTTCATTTAGGATTTTTCTAGAAGTTCCATAGTAATGATTGTGATGCACATCATATTCATATAATTCGTGGTCTTTTATCATTCTTTCGAATTCTTCTGTTGAAACAAAATTATATGTCTCTCCAGGTACATCTCCTGGTCTTATATCTCTATCGGTGTAAGAAGGGATAGCAATTACATTTTCCATTCTTTTTATTAATTCTTTTTGAATTGTGTTTTTACCTGCTCCAGCAACACCGGATAATATAACTAGCATACTACCACCTTTCCTTCAGCAACTTCATTTGTTGCAAGTGTTACTGCAGAATTAGATTTAACTTTTGTTACAGGTGGTTTTCCTGCTGCAATTTGTCTTGCTCTTTTAGACACCATAATTACTAAAGTATATCTGTTATCTACTTTTGTTAATAAATCTGTTACAGATGGTTTAACTAACATTATAATTCCTCCTTTAATTATTTTCTAAATTTTTATCTAGTCTTGATGCTACTGTCTCTGGTTGCAAAGCAGAAAGTATTAAGTGGTCAGAATCTGTAATAAGTACAGCTCTTGTTCTTCTACCATATGTAGCATCTATTGCTGTTCCTTTATCTTTTGCCTCTTGCACCATTCTTTTAATTGGTGCTGATTCAGGACTTACTATTGCAATAATTCTATTTGCAGAAACTATGTTGCCAAAACCAATATTTACTAATTGCATAAAACTCACTTCCTATTCTATATTTTGAACTTGTTCTCTAACATCTTCAAGTTCAGTTTTTAGTTCTATTACTAAATTTGTTATCTCTAAACAATTTGATTTAGAACCTATTGTGTTTATTTCCCTATTCATCTCTTGAATTATGAAATCCAATCTTTTTCCTGTCTTTTTTACACTTATGGATTGTAATAGTTCTTTAAACTGTGCAACATGACTTTTTAGTCTTGTGATTTCTTCTTCTATTGATGACTTATCTGCATATAGAACTACTTCTTGTGAAATTCTTGCTTCATCTACAATATCTGTTTGTAGCATTTCTTTTATTCTGTCCTTTAATTTTACTACATATTGCTCAATAAGTCCAGTAGAATATTGGGAAATTTTCAAAATATTATCATTTATAGTTTCTAATCTAGCTAACAAATCCTCTGCTAATTTACTTCCTTCCTTTTCTTTTGCTTCTACTAAAGAATTGATTGCTTCTTCTAAAGCTTTGTCTAATTCTTCCCATAAAATATCAGAATTATTATCTTGCACAATATTTAAAACATCAGGCAATCTAGATATTTTCATAATGGAAATATCATCAATTATATCATTCTCTTCCTGTAATTTTCTTAATTCTTCTATATATGTTTTTGCTAAACTTTTGTTTATAGTTATCTTCTTTCCTAAATCACTATTATTTACAAAAGTTATTGTAACATCTATTTTTCCTCTCTCTATTTTATCTAATATTTTCTTTTTTATTTTTTCTTCTGCAAAACTTAAAACATATGGAAGTTTTATATTGATGTCTGTATATCTATGATTTACAGATTTAATTTCTACTGTATACTCTCTTTCTGTTGTAGAAAAAACACCTCTTCCATAACCTGTCATACTTCGTATCATTTTTACTCTCCTATTTATTTTTTAGATTTATTATTTTTTTGTTCTACTTTTTCTTTAGATTCTTTTCTGTTTCTTTTTCTATGAGTTTCTATTTTTATGATTTTTTCTTCTTTAACAATCTCGCTAATATCATTTAAGCTCTGTAAATATTCTTTTTTAGTTTTACTGTAAATTCTAATGCATTTAATTATATAATATACTGATATTAGTAAAGCCTCGATTGCTATAATCATTACAAATTTATCTATAAATAATTGATAAATATATACTTCACATAAAGTTACAATAGCTACAAACAATACTTCCAATCCATGTGTAAATAATGTTAGATTAATAGTTTTATAACTTCTTTCAAACAATATTATTGAAAATATTAATATAGATATACTAAACACTTTTAAATCTACTACAAAAATATCTTCTCTTATATTCATATATCCCAATATTTTTAAAATACAAAACGCCAATATTACAATTGCTATAATAATATTTCTAAAAATATTTTTATTTGCTTTTTTCTCATATTCCTTAGACATCTTTTTAGTTTTTTTCTTTTCTTTTTCTATTTCAGCAACTATTTTTTTAGTTTTTTCATCTTTTTTCTTATTTTCATTTTTATCTTTGTTTTCTTCCTCTAGTTTTTTATCCTTAGCATTCTCCACTGTGTTTTTATTCTTTTCTTTATTTGTTTTAGATTTATTTTCCACTTTATTATTTTCTTTTACTTCTATTTTTTCTTGTTTATCTACTTCTTGAGCTTTATTTGTCTCAACTTCGTTTTCTACTTTATTTTCTTGCTTTATTTCTTTTGTAGTATTAGTTGTCTTTTTACCTTGATTTTTCTTATTTTTTTTATTTTTAGACATATTTAACACTCCTTAATTTAAATCTCCCAATTCATACATTAATATTCCACTTACTACTAATGCTACTGTTTCCGTTCTTAATATTCTTTTACCCAATGTTACTATTGCTACATTTTCATTTATTTTTATTTTATCAATTTCAGTTTGGTCAAAACCGCCCTCGGGTCCAATTACAATTCCTATATTCAAGTTCGGTTTGTTAATATATTTTAATTGTTCTATTTCCTCTTTAATACTTGTTTTATTTTCATTTTCATATAATACAAGAATTTTATCATACTCTTTAAAATCTATATTTGATATATCTATTATATTGACAATTGTAGGAATTATATCTCGTCCAGATTGCTTTGCAGCAACTTCAGCTATTTTTTGCCATCTACTCAATTTGTTTTGCTTATCTTTTTCTTTTAATTTAATTACTGTTCTTTTTGTAATTACAGGAATAATTTTTTTTACCCCTAATTCAGTACATTTTTGAATTATTAATTCCATTTTATCCGCTTTTGGTAATCCCTGAAAAATGGTGATATTTAAATTAGCTTCAGATTTACTTGGTAATTCTTTTAATATTTCACACACAATTTTATTTTCTTCTATCCTTTTGATTACACATTCATAATTAATACTCGTATTTGAATTACAAATATTAAGTTTATCATCCACTTTTTTTCTCAAGACATTTTTTATATGGTTTACATTATCACCCGTAATCCAAATTTCTTTATTTTCTTTTAGATTTTCTGTTTTGACAAAAAATTTAGGCATTTATCTACTCCTATCTAATTTTTTCGTTTTTATTATACTCTTTTTAACACTTTAATTCAAGGAAATACAAAAGAATTCTCTAGTTTATACTTAAATATTTTGTTTTTCATTATTATACATTTAATTGTATTGTTATAAATTGTTGTTCAGTCATTTTTTCTCCCAACCAAATAATTTATTTTAAATATAATATCACTAAAATCAATACATATCAATTTTAGAAATATGAATTTTTTTTCATGTTTCTATTGACATGAAATATATTTCATATTATAATTAGTTTGTCCAAACGATACAAAAAAGGAGTGAAATGCCTTATTACACAATTCATCAGGTAAAGCATGTTTATAATAGCTTGAATGCTTGCTCTGGATGCAGCATTTGTCCTAATCGAAATCTTCGTAACTACATGGAAATTTGCGGTCTCGAAGAATTCCAAAAGCGATTAAATGAAGATACTTTACCTGCAAATATTAAAAGGGTATTTGAAATAAGAATTAAAATATCACAAAAATGTATAAAATCTTAGGACATACTCTATCCTCCCTATACTTATAATTAAGCTAGGGAGGATTTTTCTATTTATCTATTTTAATTTGCAACAAATAGGCTAAATCAATAACTTGAAACTCATTAACTATTGCACCTTTAATATCATCCAAAGTCGTAGATAATCCCTCAATTTTTGAATTTGATAAATTTATATTTTTTAATTTTGTATTAAAAATTTGTGCATTTGTTAAATCAACATTTTTAAACTTCGTATTTTTTAAACTTGTATCTTGCAAATACGAATTTGTAAAAGTAGTATCGTTTAATTTAAAATTATTAAAACTTGTATTGGAAATATTAGCATAATTCAAGTTTGAATCTTTTATTTGTACTGATATAAATGTATTTTCTATAAAACTACAGCCTGTCATTTTACAATTTTTAAAACAACAATCTATAAAGCTACAGCCTTCAAAAACAGTATTCGAAAAATTGCAATTATCAAAAGATACATCTTTAAAATATACTTTTTCTAATTTACTATTAAGTATTTCTGAATATAAAAATTTGGAATAATTTATATCTTTTCTATATATATTTAAATCTTTTTTTGAAAAAGATTTTATTTCTTCATTATTTAATTCATCATCGATTTCTAATTTTTTAATAAAATTTTCTTCCATATTTTCTCCTGTAAAAAATATATAAAATAAAAACCCTCTTTCGAGGGAAAGAATACTCTTTTTTATTTAATTTTTATTTCCTATGTTAAAGCAAATGCATTTACCCAATGTAATAATTTCGTATGCAACATAGAAATCGATAGTAAAAATCTTCGATACTCCCCATGAAGCAATCAAAGTTAGAGCAATTTCTAGTATAAATACAAAATCAAAAACAAGAGGTCGTGAAAAATCATTCTTTAAAATATGAATAAAAATTTCAACAACAAAAAATACACTTGATGCTATTATATGCATACATAAGAATATCTTGCCTTGTTCGATCATTCCTATTTCGCTTAAAGGAAAGCTAAAAGCAAAAGAAATAACCCATAGCACAAATTTCACTATCATGCTAATTCCTCTTTCTTCTCTTTATGTTGCTGTTATATAATGTTTTACTAAAAAGTAAGAGGATTTTCCTCACTAATTAGTGAAAAGGAAATAAAAAAAATTTCCTTGTAAATAATAGCACTATTTTCATTAATCTGCAAGTATTTTATTTTCCTCTTCCTCTGTTAAATATCCATATTCAACCATTTTGTCTGCCACTTGCTTTTGCCTTTCTTTTGCAAGAGTTGGATTCTCCTTTGGGTTATACACAGATGGAGCATTTGGTATACCTGCAAGCATTATACATTCTCCATCTGTTAATTCATTAAGTTCTTTATCAAAATAACCTTCTGATGCATCTTTTATATTATAATATCCATTACCAAAATAAATGGTATTTATATATAATTCTAGTATTTCATCTTTTGAATAATTTTTTTCTATTTCGTGAGCCATAAAAACTTCGGCAATCTTTCTTGTAAACTTCTTTTCTTGAGTAAAATACTCATTCTTTGCAATCTGTTGAGTAATTGTACTTCCACCTTCAACTAATTCTCCTGCTTTAATGTCATTTACAATAGCTCGTCCAATTGCAATTAAATCAATTCCACCATGTTTATAAAATCTATGGTCTTCAACTGATATCACAGCATTAATATATGTTTGTGGCAATTCTGAAAGCTTTGTATAATTCTTTTTTGATTGAATTTCTTCAACCTTTTGCTCTAATGGCTCTTTTTCTATTGCTTCTTTATACATATTATAACCTTTACCAATGAAAATAGCTCCAAAACTTAATAAAATTAAGATTATTACAAATATTATTTTTTTCACAATTGCCACCTTCTTCCTTATTCGACAGTCCCTTTTCGCTACTTAAAAAATTAAAATTCAGTATTCAAAGTTTTAAGCCTGTTTCCTCCATTACTATTCTTTTATTATGCTCTTGCTTCCTATATATGTCGCTATAAAATATGCTCCATAGACTACTCCTAAAATTACTACTGTAGCTATTACTGAAGGTAATAACTCTTTTGCATCTGCTAAAACACTCATCATTGTCATAACAAATTGTATTCCAAATATAGAATGAATAATAGCTAATATTAAAGGCATTAAGAAAAATACACCTATTTGTTTAAATAATGCCCCATTTATCATTTTTTCATCAGCACCTATTTTTCTTAAAATGCTATATCTTTGCTTATTATCTGAACTTTCTGTTAATTGCTTTAATGCAAGTATTGCTGAACTTGCTATCAAGAATATTATACCTAAATAGATTGCAATAAACAATACCATTGTTGAAATACCTAAACTTGATTCTATAATAGCTATTTTTGTCATTCCATCTATTTCAATACCTTTTTCTTCTAAATTTTGAAAAAATTTTGAACTTGTTTCATCTGTAAATATTTTTTCTATTTCTTCTTTGCCCTCATCAGTATCAGCATTATAATTTGCGGCTAAAAAAGCTTCTTCTTTCATATCTTCTGTTAAATTACAATTATCCGGTACTAAAAAAATTCCTGTATTTACATGACTTCCTGCCATTTCTATATAACCATTTTTACATTCATTAACTTTGGGTTTATATTCATTACCATTTATATTAATTGTGCTACCAGCCTGCAGAGCTTTATCTCGAATAGCTTTCATATTGTCAAAATTGCAAATAATTATATATTCATCATCATTTAGATAGTATTCTGGTTCATTATATAGCCTAGCAATTTTATTATAATCTGATACTTTTACAATTTCTTCTGCAGTATCATATAAAAGAGTAGGATTTTGTGCTCTTACTTCTTCATAAACCGGCTTTAATGTATCTTTCCAAGTTAAATTATTAGTTGCATATATCGGTATTTCCACCATATCTTTTAATTTATTCATATCAAACCCATTATCAATTAAAGTTTGAGTAAGCGTTTTTTTAGAATCTTCAATTCTAGCTTCTGTAAACTTGTTGTTTTCTGGCAAGCTTGCTGTTTTATATAAATTAATATCAACTGGTGTCATTTCTTCTAAATCTTTTCTCATCGTATTATTTAATGATAATGATGAAGAAAGTATTGTTATTGTCATAAATAGCATTAAACATATAACTGACATACTTACAACAGTCGTATTTATTTTATTATGTAATTGTCTTAAAACAAACATATTAACATCTTTAAAATAGATACTTTTTCTTAATTGAACCAATTTCAAAATAAATCCAGAAACTGACCAAAAAATTAATATTGTACTAATTATTCCTATTACAATAATTGGTAACATAGCTTCTTCTGTAGAAATCTCAGATACTCCTCCTGTTACTTTGTAATATGCATATCCAAGCATAATCACACCTAAAACAAAAACACATATACAAACCCATAAGTTTTTTATTTTTATCTGTTCATTTTTCCTTGATGCGTTTAATAAGTTGATTAATTTATATCTTGAAATTGTAAATGTATTAAACACCATTACTGCCAAATACATTACCGCAAAATATATACAAGTCTTTATACAAGCACTTTTAGAGAACACAAATTCAAATCTGCTCATATCTGCTTCGAATAATTTTCCAACTAATATTGACATAAACTGTGATGCAAAAACTCCTAAAATTAAGCCAACAATTAGAGATATTAATCCAACAAAAAGTGTTTCTAATAAAAGAATCTTAGAAATTTGTCCTTTTCCCATTCCTAAAACCATATATATTCCAAACTCTTTTTTTCTTCTGTTGATTAAAAAATTATTCGCATACACAATTAAAAGTCCTAAAATTATAGCAACGAAAACAGAAACAAATCCAAGCATAGTTATCATCAATTTTATTAATTCTCTGGTCGAACTAGAAACTTGGAGCATTGCTTCTTGACTATCTAAGGAATTGAACATATAAAATATTGCAACACCTAGGACCAAAGTTAAAAAATAAATTGCAAAATCCTTAATTGTTTTTCTCATATTTTTAAAAGCTAATTTAAATAACATCTCCAAGTTCACCTCCTAATAAGGTTTGAACTTCTATTATCTTTTCAAAGAACTGCTTTCTCGTATCCTCTCCCTTTACAATTTCATTAAAAAGTTTGCCATCCTTAATAAACAAAATTCTATCTGCATAACTAGCAGTAAATGAATCATGAGTAACTAGCAAAATAGTCGCATTTAAGTTTTTATTTAAATCTTCAAAACTTTCTAATAATTGTCTTGCAGACTTACTGTCCAAAGCACCTGTTGGCTCATCAGCTAAAACCAATTTTGGATTTGTTATTATAGCTCTTGCTGAAGCCACTCTTTGCTTTTGTCCTCCAGAAATTTGATATGGATACTTATTTAATATATCAACTATATTTAATTTTTTTGCAACTTCATTTACTCTTTCTTCTATCAATTTTGGCTTTACTCTTTGTATTGTAAGTGCTAGTGCTATATTTTCGAATGCAGTTAATGTATCTAACAAATTGAAATCTTGAAAAATAAAACCTAATTCCTCTCGCCTAAATTTATTTAACTGATTGCCTTTTAGCTTAGTAATATCTTGATTATTTATTATTATTTTACCGGCTGTTACTCTATCTATTGTTGATATGCAATTTAAAAGTGTTGTTTTTCCAGAACCAGAAGCTCCCATTATACCAACAAATTCACCTTTTTCAACATTAAAACTTATATTATCTATTGCTTTGGTTAAATTTGATTTATTTCCATAGTATTTTTCAATATTCTTTACCTCTAAAACCTTTTCCATTATAAAACTCCTTCCATTAAGTTGTTATGTAGTTTCGAAACCAATATTAATTTTATATGTTAATCTTATTATACTATCTTTTATTTTTCATACAATTGTTTTATCTTACATAAATCTTACAATTTTGTAAGGTTTAAAAAATAGCGCAACTTTTGTAATTGCGCCATTTACCATTGTTTATATTATGTATTTATTTCAATTTATTATAACTTCCCACCGGAAATATTAATTCTACTTCTGTTCCAACATCTTTTTTAGATTTTAATTCTAATCCCATTCCTAATTTATCACACAATTTTTTACATAAATATAGGCCTATTCCAGTTGATTTCTTTCCATTTATTCTTCCATTAGAACCCGTAAAACCTTTTTCAAAAACTCTTGAAATCTCACTCTGATTAATTCCAATCCCATTATCCTTTACTTTTAAAATAATCTTTTCTTTTTTCTCTTCGGCATAAATATCTATTTTTTTATTTTGTTCTTTTGAATATTTTATTGAATTTTGAATAATTTGATTCAAAATAAAAATACACCATTTGCTATCCGTATAAACTATTTTATCTATACTATTTGTATTAATTGAAATCTTATTTTGTATCAACTGCATCTTATTTTTTAATATACTAGCATTAACTATTTCTTTTAAATTTATTTTTCGAATAAGATAATCTTTTTCTACAGCATTACTCCTAGCATAAAATAGAGCTTGTTCAGTGTAATTTTCTATTTTATCTAATTCTTCATCAATACTTTCTGTTACCTCATTTTTATTGTTCTCCACTATCATCTTACTCGTTGCAATTGGTATCTTGATTTCATGTATCCATAATTCTATATATTCTTTATAATCTTCTTGCAAATATTTATATTTATTTACATTCTCAAGCATTGACTTTCCTATATCTTTAATTATTTCCTCTAAAATTTTGCCTTCCAAAAAATTCGCTTGAGGTAAAACTTCTGTAATTAAATATTCTTCTTGTAATTCTTTTACTCTACTATTTATTGTTTGATAATAATTTTTCTTAGAATAATATTCTATTAAAAATGCTATTCCAAAAGCTATAAATATAGCTATTGCTACATATATTTTTATATAAACTGGCATTATATATGGAATTAGAAGAATTTCTATAGTTGCAATTGCAACTATTAATAATATAATATATAATATTTTATCTTTTAAATAATTTCGAAATTTCATTTTAAAATATACCCCAATCCTCTTTTTGTCTCTATAACATCCTTTAAACCAATCTCCTCTAATTTAGTTCTTAATCTCCTCATATTAACAGTAAGAGTATTATCATCAACAAAACTCTCACTATCCCATAAATAATCCATTATATCATTTCTAGACACAATTACACCTTTATTTAAAACAAGAAAATGTAAGATTTTCAATTCATTTTTTGTAAGTTCAATATTTTTATTTTCTCTTTCTACTATCCCTTTAGAAATATCTAAAACAAATTCTCCACAATCAATTTTATTTTGATTTACTTTTCCGTTTTCACTTCTTTTTAATAATCTTTCTATTTTAGCAAGTAAAATTTGAATATTAAAAGGTTTCGTAATATATTGGTCAGCTCCATTATTTATACTTAAGAGTTCATCTAGTTCATTATCTCTACTAGTTATTATCATAATTGGAACATTTGAAATTTTTCTAACTTCTTTACATATATATTCACCATCCATATATGGTAAATTGATATCTAATAGCACTAAATCTGCTTTTTTATTTAATATCTCTTTAATCGTATTATCAAACTTTTCTAGAATTATTGCCTCATATCCATGTTTTTCTAGAAATATTTTTAACTCTTCTCTTAATTTTTCATCATCTTCTACAATTAATATTTTTGACATATTATCAATTCCTTTGTTTTTATCTATTTATACTATAATTTTTTTATTTTTACAATAAATACTATAAAAAAAGAGCCAAAGTATTTTATTAAATACCTTGGCATAACATAAAATTATTTTTTCTCCAATTTATATATTACAAATGCTACTAATACTCCTAATGTAGCTGTTATTAGCTGAGTTAAGCCCATTGCATTTCTTAGATTCTCAATTAATTTTTCAGGGAAAACACCAAATAAATTAATTATATTAAATAAGGCAAATATAATAGCAACCTTTACAACTATTCCAACTACTCCAGCCAAAAAATAATGCTTATTTTTACCTAACATTAATAATTTATATGAATATATTAATGCAAAATTTCCAAGCCAAATTGCTGGTATCATATATACCATATATACAGAAGCTGTTCCAAATACATACCCGCTTAAGATTGTAGAAATGCTTGGCATTGTAACTACTCCAAGAATCTTTGCCCATCCTTTTAAATTGATTGCTGATGTTACTAATGCTGCATTTACAATTGTACCAACAACAAGTTGTGAATTCGTAGAAATAACACTTGTTGTTCCAAATACTTTACTTAGTATTCCTCCTAAAAATGTTGGCACCAATAATGCAATTAAAAAAATTAATATTGTTTGCATAATATCTATGCCCTTTGAAAAATCTCTTACTCTTTTATTTATTACTGCTTCATTCTCCATTTGTATCCTTCTTTCTATTTTATTTCTATATAAATTAATCTAATTACTTATATCATTTAAATAAGTTTTTTGCAATAGATTTATTAATTTGTCCATAAAAAACTCCTCTCTGTTTTGTACAAAGAGGAGTGTAGGTTGCAATTTTGCTACCTACCTAGTCCCAATAACGGAAAACATATGTCATTACCCAAAAAAGCAAACTGAAAATAAATGATAGTATGCCCCACCAAAAATACAAAATATTGTTGGGGTAAATACTAATTCCATCAGGAATTGTAACTACAACACCTGTCTCATTTTCATCTGTTAATGTTTCTCTCAATTCGAAAAAATACTGAAACAGTTCCTTTTGTCAATCTGTCTATTTTATTCATTATTAAAAAAACAATTAGATATTATTTTCTAATTGTTTTTTATAAATTCTATTTTATTAACTTAAATAAAAATATCATTGGTGCGGATGAGAGGACTCGAACCTCCACGCCATTGGCACTGGTTCCTAAGACCAGCGCGTCTGCCAGTTTCGCCACATCCGCATTACCTCTAACAACACTTATCATAGCATAATTTCACTTTTGTTGTCAAGTACTTTTTTCATTTTATTTTTTTCTTGCAACAACAGCAAATCTACCATCTTCTGTGTGATATGAGCATGTAGACAATGTCATTAACTGGTCACCATATTTTGCTGTTTTTCCAGTATCATAAAGTGATGCACTTTTTGCATTATTAACAAAGTCATTGTATTCTTCTTCATTATTTGCATTTATAAAATAATAATATCTAAACACATTTTTCTCTGACTTGTAATACACTCTAGATTTAAATGCTGAAATAATTTCATATTCTGCATCTTCATTTGCAGTAGTAAACCTAATTGTTGGATGTTCTTTATAAAAATCTTCGTTTTCATATTTTAAAAGATCTTGAAACATCTCTCCATCACCCATGTTATGTCCATACATCAATAAATTACTACTTGGAATATCCCAATTATAATCCTTATCTAGAAAAATTGAACCATCTTTGGCTTCTTCTTTTTTATAATTATGAGTCATATAATAATCATTGTCTGAACCTTGCAATACCGGATAATTTATCTTTGTCCCCTCAATTTCTATCCATCCAACTATTTCAGGATTTTCTTTTTGCAATCCTTGTACTTGTAGCATTCTTTCTGTAATATTTCCAGTAACTTTACTTTCATCTACTGTAATATTACTTAATGCACTACTTTCTTGAATACCACTATTTTTATTTTTCAAAAAAAATATTAAATATATTGCACATGCAATAATTAAAATTGTAAGAAATATATAAATTAAATTTCTTTGTTTTTTTGTTGTCTGTTTTAAATGTTTTGGATTTATGTGTATTGCCATTGTTAATCTCCATTAAATAAATTTACAAGGATAGACAAATCAAAATGTCTATCCCTTAATTATTATAATTTTTATTATATTCTATTTTTTCTAATAAAATATATTGTTGCTGCAGAAACTACAATTACTAAAGCTGCAATTCCTACATAATTTGCTACACCTGTTTTTGGTGTTTCATCTTTTTCTCCTTCATTTTCTTCTGTTGCAACTACATTTTCAGTTGTATTTGTATCTTCTTGTTCTTCTGCTACAGGTGTTTCAGCAGCTTTTGCATACAATGTTGTATTTGCAGTTATAGCTTTTGAAAAATCAAATTCATTAGAAAAATCTCTATCAATATAGAATCCTTCTACATTTGATAATCCTAAAGATGCTTTAACTGCATCAGCTGTTGTAGTTTTTCCTAAATCAACTAAAATATCTTTAGCTTTTCCATCATAAACAACTGTTAAAACAACTTTTTCTGCACCAGCTGAAACTGTTGCACTTCCAGGTATCGTTGATGAAGATAAAATACTATTACTATTATTTGTAACAAATAATTTATCTCCAGAAACAACAATTTTGTTAGTTGATACAGGTCCATTTTCTATTTTTACTGTTCCTGCATTTTCTGCAACATAAACAACATTTTCTTTAGATGATGAATTTAATGTTCCATTCATTATAATAGTAGGCTCTGATGTTACATCTACACCTCTATCTATTTCTATTCCATTATATGTTGCACCATTTTGTCCTAAATTTAAATTTTGTACATAAAGAGTTCCACCATTTACAAGAACTCCACCATAATTAAAATCTGAAATAGTAACATTATTTAATTTTACATAACCACCATTATATGATTGTACACCATATTTTGGTCCATTTTGTAATTTTACATTTTCTAATGTCAATTTTGCACCAGCTAATTGTGCTGTAAACATAGTTTGATTTCCAGAAGTAGATGTCCAATCATCTGAACCTGTTACAGTATGTCCTTGACCGTTTATTGTTAGTTCTTTTTCTACAACTATAGGTCCTGATACTGTTATATCATTGCTTAAATTTATTGTGTCTCCATTTTGAGCATTTGTTATAGCATTTCTTAATGATTCTTCATCATTTACTTCTGTTGTTGCTGCTTTACTAACATTTGGCATTACGATTAATGCAACAAGAACTGCTAATAAAGCAATTAATAATTTTACTGTTTTTTTCATTTCTTTTTCCCCCTTAAAATTTAAAATATATATGTAAAAAAATACATATCAAATTTAGTTTTATCTTTAGAATAATTATTCTTGTAACTCTTTATCACACTCAAACTTTCAAGTCAATAAATTTATTATATTTTGCAATTTTGTAATATAAATGTTATATATTTGTCATTTATTGTTCGCTATTTCAGCTAATTTTAATGCATCTTCTTTTGTTTCAGCAACGCATATAAATCTTTTATTATGACAGAAACTAGCAGTTTTTACATTTGTTACTTTTTGCAATTTTTCATCCTTTAATCCTGCCCATTCTTCAGGCAATAATTTCCTACTTTCAAAAGATCCTTCTTGAATAGGAACAGTATAAACATTATATCCACCTCTATTAGAAGGAAATACAACAAAATTTATTAATTTTGCTTTTTCATTACTTGATTCTAACAAAATATCTTTCCAAGGCAAATATTGTTCTAAGACCATAATTCCATCACTTGAATTATTAATAGCAAGTTCCACTTTCTCTATTGCTTTAACTTTAGAAATTGTATTTTTTATGGCATTATCAAAAACCACATTTGCAAGCTTTATTGCTTTTAGGAATTGATTATCTGGATCTAAATCTTCATCCCAATTGGGATTAAAATCTGCTATTATTCCAGCAATTTGTACGATTTTATAGTCTAGATTAAATGGCGGAATTTGTCCATTATCACCAGCATCTATGCATTGAATTAAATCCTTATCTAATTTTTTCCAAACTTCATCTATTTTTTCATTTGTATATTTTTTTATTACATCCCTACCAAACTTTTTCCAAACTAAGCCACAAGAAGAATATTTTACACCATTTTCTCTTTCACCATTTCCTCCATATTGATGATGGTCTAGTTCTCCACCTCCAATATCATAAACATATTGATCTTCTTTAACATTTTCAACCTTTGGAGTCCTACACACTACAACATTTGGTAATATCTTTGAAAATAATATTGTCGAAAATACTTCATCACAGTGAAATGTTCCACTATGAGTTATGCAATTTGCTTCTTCGCTATTTTTAGTAATTCTTATATTCATATAAAATCAATCCTTCCTACTTTTTAGATTTTATAAATATAAAAAGTTATGATTTTTATCTACTTAACAATTCTTTTTTCTTTGCTTCCCATTGTTCTTTATTATATAATACCTCTCTTGGCTCACTTCCTCTATAACCAGAAATTATGCCTAAATTTTCTGCTTGGTCTATTACTCTAGAAGCTCTTGCATAACCAAATTTAAACTTTCTTTGAACAAAAGATGTAGATGCTACTCCACATTCAACTATTGTATCTATAACATCAAATAATTTTGGATCTGGAATATCATCACCTTCTCCCAATTCAGCAATATGAAGTACTTTTTTATTTGAATCTTGTTCTGTATTGTTTTCTACTGTGCTTTCTGGTTTTACATCTTCCAAATTCATAATACTAACTATTTGCTTTAGCATCTTTCTATCTTCTTCCATAATTTCTTTCATTTCTTTTAATAATTCATAAATTTTATCCATTTTATTTCTCCTTCGTTTAAATAATATAATTTTTATTACATTTGTGGCATTGATAATGATAATCTGTGCATATTTTATATTTTTCTTCTTGATAATCTTTTAAAATTTCTGATAAATCCTTAATACACTTATCATGATAAATATAATAACATTTTTCCTTTATATTATATACAACCCTTCCTCTTGGAAAAAAGTCAAAATCTACATGATATTTTTTTGCATAAAATTCATCCCATATTTCCATATGGCTTTTAGGATAGTTTAAAAAATCTCCATATTTCTCTGCCTTCTCATTTTCACATTTATGTACTAAAAATTTATCATGCACTTAAAAAAATAAATTAACCATTATTTTCCTCCATTACATATTCAAAGAAATTATATCATACCAATTGTTATTTTCAATATAATTTTTCAAACTTATGAATTTAATTTTATTTATATAATCTTTACGCAAAAAATCCTTCAAACTCATTAAAGTTCAAAGGATTTTTTATTTTTATTATATTAAACACCAACTGTTGAATATCCATTATCAGTATGAATAACTTCACCTGTAATTGCTGATGACATATCGCTAAATAAGAATGTTGTAGCATCTCCAACTTGCTCTATTGTAACATTTTTGTGCATTGGAGCTTTTTCTTCGATAACATTTCTAATTGAACCGAAATCTTTAATTCCTTTTGCAGATAATGTTTTTATTGGTCCTGAAGAAATTGCATTTATTCTATAACCTTTTTTACCTAAATCTTGAGCTAGATAACGAACACTTGCTTCTAGTGCTGCTTTCGCAACACCCATAACATTATATCCAGGAATAGCTTTTTCTGATCCATAATATGTATATGTAACAATACTTGCTCCTTCATTTAAAATATCTTGTGCTACTGCTTCATTTACTATTTTTACTAATGAATATGCACTAATATCACATGCATGAGCATATCCTTCTCTTGATGTATTTATAAAGTCATTTCTTAAATCATCTGTAAAAGCATGTGCTATACTGTGTAAAATTCCATCAACTTTTCCATAATCTGCTTTAATTGCTGCAAAGCAATCTTTAATGCTTTCATCTGAACTTGCATCACATGGATATAATTTTGTTCCTGGAAATTCTTCTAATAATTTTGCTAATTTTTCTGAACCCTCACTTGGATTATATGTACAAATTAATTGTGCACCATTTTTATGAGCTGATTCAGCAGCTCCCCAAGCTATACTCCATTTGTTTCTTACACCCATTAAAACGATTTTTTTGTTTTCTAATAACATAATTTACTCCTCCATCTTTCCAATTTTTCTATATTTTTCATATCTAAGATTTAATAAATCTTCGGTATTTAACTTATTTAGTTTATTTAGAGTTTTAGAAATATATTCTTTTAATTCTTTAGAAACAAACTCTAAATTTTCTTCTTGATCATCAGACTCTTTTATGATGTCATCAATTACTCCTAATTCTTTTAGGTCTTTTGCGGTAATTTTCATCTTTTCTGCTGCTTCCTTGTTTTTACTTGCATCTTTATATAGAATACTTGCAAATCCTTCAGGTGATAAAACTGAATATATGCTATTTTCTAGCATAGCAATTCTATCAGCAACACAAATTGCTAAAGCTCCACCACTTGACCCTTCACCAATTACTATTGATATGATTGGTGTTTTTAATCTTGACATTTCCATTAAATTTCTAGCTATAGCTTCTCCTTGACCTCTTTCTTCTGCTCCTAATCCCGGATATGCTCCTGGAGTATCAACAAAAGTTATTACAGGTCTATGGAATTTTTCTGCTTGTTTCATAAGTCTTAATGCTTTTCTATATCCTTCCGGATTAGTCATTCCAAAGTTTCTTTCCATTTTTTCTTTAGTTGTACTTCCTTTTTCCTGACCTATAACGGTTACCACAGTTCCGTTTATTCTTCCTATTCCTCCAATAATAGACTTATCATCTCCAAAATATCTATCACCATGAAATTCGATGAAATCATCTACAATTGAGTTTATATAATCTTTGGCTTTTGGTCTTTTAGCATCTCTTGCAAGCATTACTATGTCCCAAGCTGTCTTTTTACTCATTTAATTCCATCTCCTTTCTAGTTTTTATGTAATTCTAATATTTGAGCTAGTATTTTTTTCATATCTTTTCTTTCTACAATTTTATCTATAAAGCCATGTTCTAATAAAAATTCTGATCTTTGGAAACCTTCTGGCAATTTTTGATTAATTGTTTGCTCTATTACTCTAGGTCCAGCAAAACCTATTAATGCATTTGGCTCTGCCAAAATAATATCCCCTAAACTTGCAAAGCTAGCAGTAACTCCACCCGTAGTTGGGTCTGTTAAAACTGTAATATTTAGAAGTCCTGCATCATCTAATTTAGCAATAGCTGCAGATGTCTTAGCCATTTGCATTAATGAAATCATACCTTCTTGCATTCTAGCACCACCAGAAACACAGAAAATTACAAAAGGTAATTTATTTTTTATTGCATCTTCAACTGCAAGTGTTATTTTTTCTCCAACAACACTTCCCATACTGCCCATTAAGAAATTACTATCCATTACTGCAATAACAACTTTATTTCCATTAATCTCACCAAATCCTGTTGTAACAGCTTCTTTGATTTTAGTTTTTTCTCTTAATGCATCAATTTTCTTTAAGTAGCCATCAAATTTAATTGGGTCAGTCTCTGGCAAATCCTCGTATGTCTCCTCAAAAGTTCCTTCATCAATAATTTGTTTAATTCTTCTCCTAGCAGAAATCCTAAAGTGCTTACCACAATTTGGACACACATTTAAATTTTTATGAACATCATCTTTATACAAAATTTCTTTGCAAGCATCACATTTAACCCATTTTCCTACTAACATATCCGAAGCTTTAGTATTTTTATGTGGCTTCTCATTTTCGGTATCGTTAACTTTTTTTATTTTATCGATTACCATGGCTTTTTGCTCCTCCTTTTGAACTTTAGGGACGGACCTTAAAGTTCATTTTTTATGTAAATCTTTTTTTAAGCTTAAGTTAATAAAATTTTTATATTTTTTTGTGATATTCTTTGTTTTCTAGCGGTAATTAACTTACAACGTAATTTTATTTGTTTCGCTTTTTCAAGTGTTTATTATTTTTTCTTTGTTATTATATATTTATTTTTTATTTATTTCTATTAGGATGAGTAGTCGGTTTAGAAGTTATTTTTTAATATTCGTATACTATTAGTCGAAACTAATATTTTGGCAAAACGGGTAGGCAATTGTAGTCTATTTCGAAGTAGCCAATCATTAGTTTTTTTATTTTATATATTAATCTTATACACATTTTCAATTTTTAGCATTGAAATTAATAATTATATATGCTTCCAAAATATTTCACACAATTTGGTTCATTATTAACTTTATAACCTCTACTAATTTCCTGCAATTTTAAACTTTTAAAACTAAAGTTTCTATTATTTTTATCATACTTATATGATACTTTATATTCCTTCAATACTCTTTCTATTTCATCTTTATTACCATCATATAAAACATTTTCAATTTCAATCATATCAACTATTTTCATAATATCAAACCTTCATATTAATTCTTTATTTTATTATTTATATATTTATAATTATTTTCCTTCTTTTTAAAGTTTTTATCTACATCATTTTTAAAAAATCAAAAAAACAATAGTTCAACAAGTAGTTCTAATTCAAATAATAATTTTGATACTATATGGATAAGAAAAACTGGTAATAAATATCCCCATCAAAATTGTCCAACTTTAAAAGGCAAAGGACATGAAATCTCATTAAATGAAGCAAAAGCACAAGGTCGAGAGCCTTGTAAGGTATGTTATAAATAACTATATAAAAATACGAAGATTATAAAAATTTATAAGATCTTCGTATTTTTATATTTAATAAATTTTTATAAATTTTATTATTAAAACTTCAACACTTTTATCTCTTTCAAATCTATTCCATAATGCATATAAACACTTTCCACATCCAAAGTTGTAACTTTATCTTTTGGTAACTCTAATAACTCCAAAGTTTTTAGAACCTCTTCTTCATTTTTACCTTCTATCTCAACATATGTTGGAATCATTGGCCATGAATCTATATCAATTTCAACACCATTTAGAATATATTGAATCCTTCTATTCTCTTGATAACCTCTATTTTTTATACCTATATTTTCTAATAATTCATTTGTTTTGTTAAAATCAGAAACTTCTATTTCTAATTCTTTTGTTCCATCTATAGAAGTACTTACAACATTCTTATATGTAAGTGTAGTTTTTTTACCATTAGTTCTCAACCTAATCCATTTGCCATCCTCTTTTGGAATTATATCATAAACATATCTTTTCTGTTCATTATTACATTTAAATTCAGCACCAAGTTTTTCAAGCTTTTCTATAAGTTTCTTTTTGTCAATTTCTAAAACTCTAATCTCGTATTCAGTATTCATAATAGCACCTTCTTTACTTATTTTATAAAAATAAAACTATATAAAATTCCTATTCTAATTTTTTTGAAATCCTTTATATTTTAAATATCGTACAATTTCTTAGGTGTATATTTAGTATGCAAATATTTATGTGCTATTTCACTTCCTGGTTTTTGCAAGAATTCCTCATACATTTGCTTCATAACTGGGCTCTCATGTGCTTTTCTTATTATACTTTTTTCATCTATTGTGTATAAAGCATTTGCTCTCAATTTTCTAACATCTACTTCACTTCTAATTTTAGAACTCTTTATAGGTTGACCTCCACCCATAATACATCCTCCTGGGCATGCCATTATTTCTACAAATTGATAATCGGCTTTTCCTTCTCTTATTTCATCCAAAACTTTTCTTGCATTACTTAGTCCACTAACTACTACTGCTTTAATTTGTTTTCCAGCAATTTCTACAGTTGTTTCTTTTCTACCTTTGCCACCTCTTACAGCCTCATATTCAAATTTTGGTAAATCTTTACCTTCCATTGTGTCTGCAGCGGTTCTCAATGCAGCTTCCATAACTCCACCTGTCGTTCCAAAAATTGCACCAGCACCTGTGGCTTCTCCCATTGGCGCATCAAAAGCATCATCTTCTAATTTTGTAAACTCAATATTTGCTTGTTTAATCATTCGAGATAGCTCTCTAGTTGTAATTACATAGTCAACATCACGAATGCCATCAACCTCCATTTCTTCTCTTTGACATTCGTATTTTTTAGCTATACATGGCATAATGGAAACTGTACATATTTTCTTTGGATCTATATTGTATTTTTTTGCATAATAAGATTTTACTATTGCGCCAAACATTTGATGAGGAGATTTACAACTTGACAAATGGTCTAATAAATCAGGATAATCTTTTTCTGCAAACCTTACCCATCCTGGACAACAAGATGTAATCATTGGAAGACAATCATTATTCGTAAAACGCTCAATAAATTCATTTGCTTCTTCCATAATCGTTAAATCCGCACCAGTATTTGTATCAAATACTTTGTCAAATCCTAAGCTTTTCAATGCTGCTACCATCTTACCAACTACATTTGTTCCAATAGGCATTCCAAACTCTTCACCTAAAGCAACTCTAACAGAAGGAGCGGTTTGAACAACTGTATATACCTCTGGGTCTTTTAATTTTCTCCAAACATCTTTTATGTTTTCCTTTTCCCTTAATGCTCCGGTTGGGCAAGATTCAATACATTGACCGCAAAAAGTACAATTAACATCATTTAAACTATGATTTCCAACTGTAGAAATAGAAGATTCAAACCCTCTATTCATACAATCAATAGCTCCAATTCCTTGCACATTTTTACAAGTTGCAACACATCTCCTACACAAAATACATTTATTAAAATCTCTAACAATTGCTGGTGACTTATCATCAATTTTATGGTCAGTCATATCGCCTTCAAATTGTACTTGATGAATATTAAATTTCATTGCCAATGCTTGTAATTCGCAATTACCATTACGACTACAAGTTAAACAATCACGATGGTGATTAGATAAAATTAAATCCAATATAACTCTTCTAGCCTCCATTACTGCAGGAGAATGTGTATGTATAACCATTCCTTCTTCAACCTTTTGAATACAAGAAGTTGCAAAACCTTTTTTCCCTTCAACTTCTACTATACACATTCTACAATCTCCAACTTCATTAATATCCTTTAAGAAACACAAAGTAGGAATATCTACATTAACTTGTTTTGCAGCCTGTAATATTGTAGTTCCTTGTTTTACTTTTACTACTTTATTATCAATTATTAAAGTTACTAAATTCTCTTCTAACATAATTTTCTCCCTTCTGATTAGGCTTCCAGCTATTTTTTAATAGCTAGGAATGGACATTTCTCAACACAGGTACCACATTTAATACAAATATATGGGTCAATTTTATGTGGCTTTCCTGGGTCACCAGTAATTGCATTAACTGGACAATTTCTTTGACAAATTCCGCAGCCTCTACATTTTTCTGGATCAATCTCTATATTTGCCAATGCTTTACATTGACCAGCTCTACATCTTTTATATTTTATATGTTCCATGTACTCATCTCTAAAATATTTTAACGTGCTTAATACAGGATTAGGTGCTGTTTGACCAAGTCCGCATAAAGAAGATTCTTTAATATTTAAAGCTAATTTTTCCAATTTATATAAATCATCTTCATCAGCTTCTCCATTGCATATCTTTTCTAGTAATTCAGACATCCTCTTTGTCCCAATTCTACAAGGAGTACATTTACCACAACTTTCACTAACAGTAAAATCTAAGTAAAATTTAGAAATATTAACCATACATTTTGAATCATCCATAACAATAAGTCCTCCAGAACCCATCATTGACCCGATACTAGAAAGTGATTCATAATCTATTGGAATATCTAAATGTTCACTTGGAATACATCCTCCTGAAGGTCCTCCTGTTTGTGCAGCCTTAAATTCTCTACCATTTGGAATTCCACCACCAATATCAAATACAATTTCTCTTAAAGTTGTTCCCATCGGTACTTCTACTAAGCCTATATTATTTACATTTCCACCTAAAGCAAAAACTTTAGTTCCTTTAGATTTTTCCGTTCCAATACTTGCATACCATTTTGCACCATTCAAAATAATTCTTGTAATATTTGCAAAAGTCTCAACATTATTAATTAATGTAGGTTTACCCCATAAACCTGAATTAGCAGGATATGGAGGTTTAAGGCGAGGTTGTCCTCTTCTTCCTTCTATTGATTCTAAAAGTGCTGTTTCTTCACCGCAAACAAAAGCTCCTGCACCTAATCTAATCTCTATATCAAAAGAAAAATTCGTACCAAAAATATTTTTTCCAAGTAATCCATAATCCCTAGCTTGTTCAATTGCGACCTGAAGTCTTTGAACTGCTATTGGATATTCGGCTCTAACGTATATATAGCCTTTGTCTGCACCTACACTATATCCAGCAATTTCCATTGCTTCTAGCACACTATGTGGATCGCCCTCCAAAATACTACGATCCATAAAAGCACCAGGATCACCTTCATCAGCATTGCATACAACATATTTTTTGTCACTCTTAGCCTGACTAGTGAATAACCATTTTTTACCAGTTGGGAAACCAGCTCCTCCACGACCTCTTAACCCAGATTCACTTATCTCATTAATTACTTCTTCTGGAGTCATAGAGGTTAAAACTTGCTCCAATGCTTTATATCCATCAAAAGCTATGTACTCATCTATCTGTTCTGGATCAATAACACCGCAATTTTTAAGAGCAATACGTTTTTGTTTTTTATAAAAATTAAGTTCATCCAAACGCTTAACCATTTTATTATCAAGGTCTTTGCAAAGTAATCTTTCTACAATTTCGCCTTTTTCAATATGCTTTTCTATAATTTCCCTACAATCATCCGGAGTTACCATAGCATAAAAAGTATCCTCTGGGCGCACAATTACAATAGGTCCCTTAGCACAAAGTCCAAAACAACCTGTTCGTATAACTCTAACATTTTGAATAT
Source organism: uncultured Clostridia bacterium (assembly GCA_944389475.1). GTDB lineage: Bacteria > Bacillota > Clostridia > TANB77 > CAG-508 > Merdicola. The sequence goes on along the minus strand of CALXMM010000011.1, from coordinate 30,652 downwards.
TTTTTTCTTTTAAAATTTTTCTAAAATTATCTATAATATCTGGAGAATTAGAAGATGTACAGCCTGTACCTCTACACACTAAAATATGTTTCTCTCTTGTATCTGCTGCTGTATTAACTCTTAAGTCAAGTTCTTTTCTTTTTTGTTCCCTAATTTGATGTATTTCTTCTAAAGTTTTCATATCATACTCCTTTCGGTTATATCTTAAATAATTTAAAATCTATTATTATTTTTTTAATCTTTTATAGAATCATTGTTATATCTCAAACGATTTATTAATTTAATCATTTTTCTTCATATATTCATCCAATACCTCATCCAAATCTTTAACTGTAGCTTTTCCATAAACTTTATTATTTACAGTAAAAACCGGTGCAAGACCACAAGCACCAACACATCTTGTAGAATCAATAGAGAATTTACCATCAGGTGTAGTTTGACCTTCTTCTATCTTAAGTCTCTCCTTTACTCTATCTAGTAATGCTTGCGAACCTTTAACAAAACAAGCTGTTCCCAAGCAAACTGATATACTATATTTTCCCTTTGGTTGTAGATTAAAACGTGAATAAAATGTAATAACACCATAAATTTCAGCCATTGGAATTGATAAATAATTAGAAATTTCAAACTGTGCTTGTTTAGGAATATAACCATATTTTTCTTGAACTTGATTTAAAATTTGAATTAAATTTGATTTATCCTTTGAATATTTCTTTAATAATTTTTGCATTTCATTTGATATCTTTTCATCCATACAATTTTTCTCGCTCATATTATCCTCCGTTCTGTCATGTTTTAATTTTTATAATCACAACAATTTACTTCCATAATACTGGGGTTGATTATATCAAATGTTGTTTATTTATACAATAAAATGTAACATTTTTCGTGGTAAAACTGGTAAAATATGAAAGTAATGTGACATTTTTTCACTATAAAACATAAATTTCATGATAAAATCACAAAAACCTAAATTGCTCGTTTAACAATTTAGGTTTTTAAATAAATATTTAATTTAGTTAATTGCTATCTACCAAATTTTAATTTAGCTAATTAAAATTTAATCATCATAATCATATGTATAATAACTTGATGGATAATTAGTGTTTCTAATAGCATCTTTAGCATTATTAAATATACTAGCTCCTAATAATACAATTGATACTATAAATACAATGCTTAATATTACACCAATAACACCTGTTACTATTCCAGCAATAGACATTCCTCTTTTGCTTGATTTTAAGCCTATTATTCCAAGTATTAATGCTATAATACCACAAGGTATAGATACAAACCATACGCAACAAACTATAATAGCTAATATTCCCAATACTAATGCTGCAATTGAAAAAGCTTTTCTATCTTTTGTTGCAGTAGTATTAGTAGAATTATTTGTTTGAGTTGCCTCACTTTCTACATTTTTTACTTCATTTTCTTTGTTTTCATCCATAAAAAACTCCCTCCTATTTTTTCTTGTTGTATTTATGTAAATAATATTATGTAATCATTTAATAAAACTTTGTTAAAAAATATTTCTAAGAAATCCATAAACAACTAAAATAACAGCAAATATTATTGCATAATATGGTTTAGGATATATCCATGTAGCAAAATCTTTTTTCCTATTAAGATTAATTAAATATATTATATTTACTATTAACAAATATGTTAATGCAATAAAAAATATTGGGTGAAATAGAAATGCTGCTTTAAAATTACCGTGAAGTAAGTTTAAAAAACATCTTGTTCCACCACAAGAAGGACATTGTAATCCAGTTGCTTCAAAAAATAAGCAATTTGGAATAATATCATCTATATTAATTATATTAATTAATACTACTGCTATTAACACTATACTTATTTCTATTAAAATAATTTTTATACTTTTGATATTCATTTTCCACACTAACCTCAATATATCATATAATACATTAAATTTCTACATTTTTTTAACTTTTTTTATTTTTTCGACAAATTTCTACAACATTTGCATTTTTATAGTGTTATAATTATGTAAAGCAAAGGTCAAAACCTATTTTTTTCATACCTTTGCCGAAAAAGATTTATTTCAAAAAAAGCATCAATGTTTTATTTTTTTCTTCACTGATGCTTTCAACTTTTATGATAACTTTCAGTCTACATGGCTGATAATTTTTATATATTTAATTTATTTTTTTATATTACACCCAATAGTTTTGAATATATTTATTAATCTTGTACATAATTTTAATATATATATTTAATATTATTTACAAAGACTGGGATTTAGCACATAATTTTAATATGTATATTTAATGGAGAGTGTAATTATGAATTCTATATGGTTAAATAACAAAACTTCCTTGAATTCTATAAAAGAACTAGAAGATAACATAACTACAGATGTTTGTATAATAGGAGCTGGAATTTTTGGTCTAACTTGTGGCTATTATTTAAGTAAAAATGGAATTAATGTTGTAATTTTAGAAAAAGAATCTGAAATTGCAAGCAAAACAACTGGGCATACAACAGCTAAAATAACAAGTCAACACAATCTTATATATAAATACTTAATTGACTCAGTTGGTATTGACCAAGCTAAACAATATTTATTTGCTAACCAAGAAGCAATAGAAAACATATATCAAATTATAAAAGATGAGAATATTAACTGCGATTTTGAAAGACAAGATAGCTACGTTTACACAAAAGATAAAAGTGAAATAGAAAAAATTAAATTAGAAAATGAAGCTGTTAATTTACTTGGATTTAATAGCGAATTTGTTCCATCCACATCCCTCCCTTTTGATGTATTAGGGGCAATAAAATTTTCTAATCAAGCTCAATTTAATCCTATAAAATATTGTTCTGGGTTAGCAAATACAATAATTAAAAATTCCGGTGAAATATATACAAATACATTAGTTCAAAACATTGAAAAAGAAGATAATAACTTTATTACCACCACTCCAACTCATAAAGTAAAATCAAAATATGTAATGTTAGCATCACACTATTCATTTATAGACCGACTAGGATATTATTTTCTAAAAATGTATCAATCAACATCATATGTAATTGCTGTAGACATTGGTAATAAAGTCTTTAATGGAATGTATATAAATTCTGAACAACCTACTTTTTCTTACAGGTTTGCTGATTGTGATGGAAAAAAATTATTATTAGTTGGTGGAGCGGACCATAAAACAGGAAGCAAAATAGATTTATCAAATGCTTACAGAATTTTAGAAGATGAAATACGAAAATATTATCCAGATTGTAATGTTCCAATATTGAAAATGATACTGGTCACATTTTTGAATATAATGGTGAAAAAGTTGGTGTTTACAAGGATAAAGAAGGAAAAATATTTGCTATAAAACCTATTTGTACTCATTTAGGTTGTTTGCTTAGTTGGAATAATCTTGATAAGACTTGGGACTGTCCTTGCCATGGTTCTAGGTTTGATTATGAAGGTCATCAATTGTATAATCCTGCAATTAGAGATTTGGATAAGTTTAATGTAGATTAATCAATTATTCCTTTCCTATCTTTTAAAACAATACTTATAAAAAAACATTACTATTGAATACAATTTTTAATAGTAATGTTTTTTTATCTACTTTTCTATATAATAAAATTTTAAAACCCTATTGCCCTTCTCTTTTCCTCTACAGGCTTACTCAATTCAATCTCCATAAAAGCGTTTCGTATATCACTATTTGTAATAATATTTACATTTTTAGAATTAGTACTAACAACTCTATCTGCCTGCTCAAACTTGATTTTTTCAAAAATATTTCTAACATATCTTCCGTTTCCAAAGCCATCTTCATTTCTCGCCACTTCAAAATGTTGCAATAATAGGTCAGAACAACCTTTTGACAATCTATATTTTTCCTTCTTACACAAACCATTAAAAATTTTTAACAATTCTTTAGAAGTATAATTTGGAAAATTAATAGTAAACTGGATTCTGCTCTCAAAACCTGGATTTTGCTTAATTAATTTTTTCATTTCATCAGTATATCCTGCTAAAATAATACAAATTTCATCTCTATGGTCCTCCATTTTTTTAATTAATGTTGCAATAGCTTCATCTTCAAATCCACCAACTCTATCTGAAATCAAACTATATGCTTCATCAATAAAAAGAACTCCACCCATAGCTCTAGCAATAGTATTATGTACTTGTGCAGCTGTCCATCCTACATATTTAGCAACTAGGTCTCTTCCGTGTATTTCCACAAACTCGCCATTTCCTGGTAATATTCTTTCTTCTTCAAACAATTTTCCTATAATTCTTGCAACACTTGTCTTACCTGTTCCTGGATTCCCATTAAAGCACATATGCAAAGTAGGCATTTTGCCTCTGGACTTATTTAATTTAACATAGTTTAATATTTTGTTAATTTCACTTTTTATACTATCCAAACCTATAAGTTCATCTAAATCATCTTTCGCACTTTTATTCTTTATTTTTCTGGTTCTTTTTCTCACAGGTATTTTCTTTGACTTTCCACTCTTTTTTCTTAACATTTCACAATTAACTCTCTCAATTTCATTTGATTTGCACTCTACAATTAATTGTAAAATATTATTTTTTAACTGCCAGAAAGGTTGATCTGCAAATTCTTGCAAATCTTGTCTTTTATACTTTATTTTGTTTTTTTCTAGCATCTCCTTACAATACATCAACTTATCATCTAATGATATTTTTTCTATAGTCATTCTCCAACTAGCTAAATTTCCTAATTCTGCATCCATTTGTCCCTCACAAAAATTAGTATCTTCAAATACAAATATTTTTTCAGGATATTTTTGTATTAATTTTTCTATATTGAAGATTTCTCTTTCAAAATCGAAATAACCCAATTTATTTTTACTAACAACAATAATGCTATCTTGTTTGTCCAATTCAACTTCAAATGGTCCTTTAGCCTTTTGACCTTTTTTCGCATTTTCTGGTTGCTTAAGATAGATTATTTTATCAGTAGATATAATATTATGTTTTACAAAAAGTTTAGCACATACTTTTAAATAATCATTCATTAAATTATAAGAAGAATTGTTGCGAATTATAATATTAAAATTTCCAAAATGCATTTCATTCTCATGTCTTAATTTTGCATACATTACCATATTCCTTAAAACATCTTTATTTTGCAAAACACCAAATAAATTATCTAGCTCATCAATAATTTTTTCATCTTCCTCATCTAGTGCATATTCATTTAACATAAAAATTCCTCCTTATTACATCTTATAAAATTATAAGATATAATAAGGAGGTTTACAATAATCATGGTCACATATTGTATCTCTTATCTGCATCTTTTATAATTTTTCTTAATTCATTTACTAGACTTTCAGGACCTTTTACATCTACTAAATCGATATTTCTCATTGCCCATAATCTAAAGCCTAGTGGATTTGCTTTAAGTTTCATATTAAAATGTTCTTTATCTATTGGCCTTACTGTGACATTTTCTCCAAATTTTTCCATAACATCTTCTAATATATAATAATGTGCATTAGCTTCTATCTCCACTTCATTGCCGCTAAAAACTTCAACTGATGAATTAGCATATTCTTGTATATCTTTATCTGTTTTTTTAATAGTAATTTTGTCAGGTAATTCTCTTAAATTTTTAATCCTATCCAATCTGTAATGGAAGAATTCTTGCTTACCTTCTTTAATTGCTAACATATAGAATTGTTGTTTATCATAAATAATTGCATAAGGTGATGCTGTTGGTTCACTTACAATTTCTTTTTTTATCTTATCTCCAACAATGCAAAATTTCCAATATTCAAATTTAACTTTGTTTTTATTCATAATGCTATTTGATATATCTTCTATATTTTTAATTACTTCAGCATTTGTTGTCCTACCTTTTGGTGAAAAGACTTTATAATTTTTTATTTTTTCATTTTCATAAACATTTTGTAATTTTTTACATTTTCTAATAATTCCTTTTGCAAGATTTTTTTCTACAAAAGAAGAATAACTAAATGTATCTATTATCGCTCTAATCTCTCCAGGCTCAAAGTCTGTCTCTGGATCATTTGTGATATAGTAACCTTGTTTATTTTCATTATATGTACTTATATCATATCCAAATTTTTCTTTTAATAGATTGATGTTTCTTCTAATTGTTCTTGGATCTATTGATTGTTCATATTCCTCTTCTATTTTTTCTTGTAATTGTGATATTGATAGGATATGGTCTGCATCAGTATATTTTTTTAGTACATTTAGTATGTAAAGTATATTACCATTTTTTTCATATAATTCCATATTAGTTCTCCTTAGTTTCTTATTTTGAGGTAAGTATATCATTACATTTTTAAATATTCAAATAATTTTTTATTCACTATACATAAAGTCTGTGTCACGTAAATAAAGGCAATTTTTTTGCCTACTAAAATTTTACACTAACATAATAAAATTATGTATTGCGCAACACTCTTTTCTTTTTAAAACTCATATGTTTCCATATCATTTAAAATAACAGCTTTATTTGTAAAACTTTTAATTTTTTCTTTATTTTCAGTATGTATTGGTATAACTGCTTCAGGTTTAGTAATATTAATAAGTTCATTAAAAGCAGTACAGTCAGCATGTCCACTTACATGTAAATTAAAAACATCTATTTTTAGTTCTTTCATTTTATCTAAAAATTTTCTGTACATTTTTTCTTGCTTATAACCTTCCCACATAGAATACACTACACAACAATTATTTAAAACATTGTTCTTAGTTTTTAATCTTTCTATATCCTTTAACATTGATACACGAATATTCATAATAAATTTACCATAAAGCATTTTTCCTGTTTCATTTATTCTTTCTTGAAATTGCTCTATATATTGTTTGTATTCTTCCTTATCTTTTTTTATATAGTAATTAGTTGGTAAAAATACTCCTACATCCTTTGAATTTAATGCATTTGGTATTCTTTGTGTTACTAATTGTAATATATTACTTAAAACTATATCATGTATCACTTTTTTTCCAGTTCTATTTGCAACCTTTTGCATTGTCGTTACTCTATCAATATTTGTTGTAGACATTAACATTAAAACTTCATCATAATTTTTAGTTTTATCTACAATATCATCCACTAATTCTGTTTCTGATTTACTTTTTATTTGTTCTCTTGAAAAAGTTGTTCCTTCTGTAATTAGCAAATCTATCTTACCTATTTCTTTAAGTGTTTTTTCTAGCAATATTCCCTTATATCCATGATTTCTAAAATCTCCCGTATGCAATATCCTTTTTCCATTTGCTTCTATTAATAACATAAATGAATTATATGCACTATGGTCAACAATAAATGGAGTAATTTTCATATCTTTTATTGTAAATGTTTTTCTATCTTCTATATTTATTGTTTTTCTTTTTATTTTTCCTTTATTTTTCGAAAAACAAAATACCATTTCAAAAATTCTTCGACTTAAATCCGACATATATACTGGTATATCATCTAAAATATCATCTATTCTCCCCATATGGTCTTGATGATTATGTGTAATTATAACTCCATCATAAGAAGGTGTTCCTATTGTTAACCCTTCTATATTTTCTAGTCTTTTTACTCCATCTAAATCATCACCAAAATCTATAATAATTTTAGCTTCTTTAGAAATTATTTCAGTAAAAACCCCTCCAATTTGATTTGTACCTTTTAGAATCCTTACTTGCATATTATAAATAATCCTTTCATATATAATTTTTTTCTTTATTCAATATTTCTATCATAATTTTTATCATCTATAATATCATTGATATTTACATTTTCTTTTTGACCTTCTGCAAATAAAAATTCACAATATAATTCACCTGCACCTTTTTTCGAAATATCATATTTCATTACTTTTTCAACATTGTTAGTGCTTACTTTCTTTATGTTATATTTACTACATTTTTCTTCTGACCATAAGTATTTTCTTACTTCATTTTTTATTTCATTAATTGTCATATCTCCACTACAAATCAGAAAATAAAAAGAAGGCTCAATATTTTTGAAGTTCTCTTCTGAGCATTGCTTTATAGGATAATCTTCTTCTAAAAAAATCTTGTTATTAATAATATTAATAATCTCCTGTTTTAAGCAATTGTGTCCATTATCTATATCTTTGGAAAATAACTGTTGTTTTTTAAAATTTTCCCAATCCTGTGCATGCTTTAATATTCCACTTTTACCACCTATTGCATTTTTACCAACTTTTAGTTCTATCAATGCTACTTTAAAGTTATTTTTATTTACTGCAATAATATCAAATCTACCAAAAGTTTTTCCTCCATAAACTTCATTATTTTTTCTTTGTTTTATGTATTCCATATCTATGCAAACCCAATTTGATTTGTTATTTTTACAATTCATATTATTTTTTAGTATTAATGCTTGTTGTGTTTCTTTTTCCCATAACTGGTTCTTTTCAATATGTTTCTCAACTTCTGGCTTTATGACTGATTCGTACTTTTCTTTAAACTCATCAAATGAAATAGTTTGATATTCGCTTTTTCCTTTAAAATTTTTGTACATATATCTATTTGAAATAGTTGCTTTATTAAAGCTTCCTTGAAGTTTTGATATATTCATACCTTTATAATAAATATTAACATAATTATTCCTTATTCCTAAAAATAATTCATCCTGATGTCGCTTATAAAATTCAAACCATTTTGAATCTTTAAATTCATTTAGTTGCTTTTCATCTAATCCTCTCATTAACTTTCTTTCAACTTTTTTACCCATAAAAATTTCATTCCTTTCTAGTTTTGCTCAAAGTCACACATAGCAATAAAAGCATCTTATTTATAGCTATTTCATACATAATATACCATAAAGAAATTTCTTTGTTCAACTTATTTTTTATCTATTTTTAATATTCTATACTGTAAATATATTTTTTTGGACTTTTCTTTATTATGTGAACATCCTCTTTAGTAAATCCTGCAAGCATTAGTCCTTTATCTGTATAATAATCAGGCATTTTTCTAGCATTTTCAGCTTTAAACGCATCATATTTTAGATTTATGCTTGTTAAAAGCTCTCTTACTTCTAAAAATGCTTGTGTACTATTAGTATCTGTAATTGCAATAGCTTTATATCCTCTTTTTATTGCTTAATCAATATATTCTTTTGCTGAATTAAATCCTTGTAATTTTGACATTTTTGTATGACAACATAATTCAACTCTATTACTATTTATCTTCATTCTTATCCTCCATAAATATAGCATTTCCAAACTTATGATATTCAGGTATCCAAGCTAATTTAACTATACCTGTACCACCATCTCTATTTTTGGCTATTATTATTTCTGCCACATTACTTCTATTTTTATTATCATATGGCTCTCTGTAAATAAACAAAACTATATCAGAATAAGTAAGGAAACCTACATTGCTAAAATCTGACATAAATGGTCTTTTATTTTCTCTTCTTTCAATTTTTGCTGAAAGATAAGATGTTACTATTATTGGTACATTTAATTCCTTAGCTAATATTTTCAATTTCATTAAAATATCTTCAATTTCTTCAGCTCTGCTTAGCTCTTCATTATCACCCAAAACTAATTGCACATAATCTATTATAATTAAGTCTATATCTTTATTTAGTTTCATTTCACGAGATTTTTTACGAATATCTTCAATTGTATATGGAACCTTATCTTCAATATATATTGGTGCGTTTTTTAAAAGTTCTTTGCCATATGTTATCCTATCTATGTCTTCTTCTGTAAGTTTAGATATATCTAGACTATTGTCTAATTGATGTGCTGCAAACAAGTCTACTTTACTATTCTCTATTGTCGCATTATTCGAAATTGATTTTAACCATAGTGATTCTTTACTTGTTTCCAAACTAAAGAACAATACACCTTTATTCTGTTTAATTGCTACATTGTCCATAATATTCGAAACAAAAGTAGTTTTTCCCATACATGCAGTTGCAGCAATAATAATTAGTTCTCCATTGTTTAATTTAATTTTGTTATCCAATTCTTTAAATCCTGTTTTCATAATTCATCTCTCCTATTTATATAAATTTAGCGATTTTTTCACGCTCTATGTCCACCCATTTAATATTTTTAATTCAATTAATATCCCCTTCCTTTCGAGTAAATCCTTACCTCTTAATAGCTTCATTTATTCTTATATTATTGATTTTTCATACAAGATTTGCGTGGTATAGCTTTTATTAAAATTATATTTCAGTTATAAAATATTCTCAATGTGGGTGGTCATATAATGTAATGTACAATAAAAAAGCTTTGGCAATTTGAATTGCATTTTCATTTAGAATATAAGCACATTTTTGATGTGTCTACTAAATTTTATGCATTTCATATTCCAAAGCTTTAATTTGCAAATAGCCAATACATTTACTTAATAATTATTTCAACATAAAGATTTCCTCTTTTTAATTTTTCATTTTCATCGCCTTCCCCATACATAAGAATAGCTTGGCCTTCTCTTATTTCTTTAGGAATTCTCACATCTATTTTAACTTTTTTATTTTTTAATTTATCTTTTCCATTATCAAAAACTTTTCTTTTAATTTTAATCTCTTTATTGCAACCATTTTTTGCTTCTTCTTTACTAATCTTACAAGTTGTTTTTATGTCTAATTTTCCTGTCTCATATTCATTTTGTAATTTATCAAAAATGTCTTTAAAAATTTTTCCTAAATCTTTAAAATCATAATCATTAGTAAATTTTATTTCATCTTTATTTTCGCTATTAATCTTTTGCAAATCATATTTTTTTACGCCTAAATCATCTTCTATATCTTTAATAAATTTTTCTTTATCTATTTTTATCATATTTCTTTATTCTCCTAGTATCTCTTTAAATTTCATCCATATTTTTACCATTGCATATGTATCCAAAAATTTCACATTATCCTATTTTCCCAATAAACCTTTTGCAAGTTGCCCAACCTTTGTTCCTTTTGTTAATACTGAATCTCTAGCTTTTTGAATTGCACATTCTGATTTGTATTTTTTAGCCAAATTATTTTTTACATTGTACTGCCTGGCAATATTTTGATTTTGACAAATGTATATTTGATATTTCCTTCGAAGTTTAAATTTAATTATTTTATATCATTTATTACGTAACTTTAAAAGTAGGTTGGTCATAGAATGCTTATGTGTTTATTTATAATTAGCAATCTTTAATTTTTATGTAAAATATCATAATATTTTTATTCAAAATCATAATATTTCATTTCAACTTGCATACCTTTTCCAAACAAATCAATATTGTTCTTATAAAATTCATATAAATCCTTTTTATATTCAACTCCATCGCTATTTACATCTTCGTTTAATTTAATTATATTAGATTTATGTTCATCATTTTTATATCCAGCCCCAGAAATCACAAAAATAGTAGCATCATCATATTCTGATATGTTATAATCCTTTAAATTTATTTCGGCATCAACTTTAGTTTGAACATATGCTTTTTTATGAGTATTTTTGTCTACTAATATATATTCAAATAATTTTGTAGTTTTTCTCCAAGATGAAATATATATGCAATAATTTAACTTCATTTGTAAATATAAACAAACTAGCTCTTCCAACATATGAGGAGATAATGTACTTAAATAATTTTCTTGATTAATAGCTATTTTATTTATTTTATCCTGTCTGTTTTCTTTTTCATTAAGTAACAAATTTGCTAATTTTATTTTGTTCACATCATTAGTCTGAGTTATTGTTCGTTCTCTTCTTTCCATAAACCAGCCTACAATATTACTTGGTACATCATCTTCTCTTCCTAATTTATACCAATAAATTTTTCTTAACCAACTCGCTTCTAAAGCCAAAACTCCATCTACATCAAATTTTGCATATGTTGGATAATCATCAATTACTCTTCCAATATAATATATATTTTCTTTGGTTCTAGTAAAGCATATATCACCTTTTGACATACTAAATATATTGTTACTTGCATATACCAACCCTAGTCTTCCATCTAATTTTCCATTTTTTTCTTGTGAACTTCTATTGTTCGTTTCATTGCTTTTTATGTTAAATATTTTTGCTGCTAAATTTTGATATTCCTTTTTCATTTTTTCAGCCAAATCACTGTTGATATTATTGTTTTTTAATTTGTCTTGATATTCTTTTAGAGTATCTAATTCTTTGGTATCTATTGCCCAACCAATTGCAATGTATCCTTTTCCTTCTTTTTCATTTTCTTTTAATAAACATTGTTTTTGTATTTCTTCCATATCTTCTAGTTTTCTAGTTCCTATTTTTATATTTACTCTCCATACTTTAATCTTTTTTTCTTGCATAGTTGGTCTCCTTTTAATTCATAAAATATAATTTTATTATCCATATTGATATTCCTATATCTATTTTCTACATTTTCAAAATAATCTGGTAAATACAAATAATCTTCTTTAGATTCATCTACAATTCTAAATTCATCCTTTGGTTCTACTCGATAATAAATTTTACCTTTTATTAAATCTGTTCCTTCCAATCCGCCTAAATATTCATATTTCCCTATAATTTTTATTTCTTTAAATTTTCCGGTTTCGCTATCATACACTTTGATAGTTTTTTCTCCTTTGAATTACCTAAGGTCTTAAAATTATTATATTCTTCAAATTCTTCTCTTGTAATTTTCTTTATAATCTTTTTAGTCCTTTGTAAAGGAAATGGCAAATTATCATACATAAATTCTTCAACTCTTTCTACTATTCCAGTACATTCTATATCTCTTGCAGGAACTAAAACATAATCTCCTTCTTTTAAATCTTCTATATCTGAAAGATAATAAAATGTTCTATCTTGATTCTCATTATATTTTATAGAGGCATATGTAAAAATGGTTTTATTATTATCAATCATCTTCAATTTTAACTTTTTTGAAGCTATATATAAACACATTTTTTCATTTTCTATCTCTATATATTTATTTTTTCCTCTTTTTCCTATATCTGTGGAATATATTATATTGTCAAAATTTATATATTGAACCTCATAACTTGTAATTTTATCAAAATATATAGTAAAGTCCGTATAATTATATTTAATTTTTAATTCAGCATAGTTATTGCTAAAATACACATCTTCTATGCTGCCTAAATAAAAATCTTCGTTTTCATTTATAATGTTTTTGATTTCTTCATAATTTGAGGTTTCTTTATATATTATTTTATTATTCTTTGATTTATCATTAGTTTTTGGCATCGTTTTGAGCTCCTTATATAATTTATTTACTTATTTATAGTTTATAATATTTAAATATAGCAATATCTCTATTAGTGAATTAACTATTATAATCTTAACATAATTTTTTGTATTATTATGCTTTATTATATATCTGCTTTTAAATTATAGCTAGATTAATTTTTTAGATTTTATTTAAAACTGATATAATTTAATTTTTTAAGAGCATACTAACTTTTTTATACATAGACTTATAATTACCTTCGGGTTATGAGTAAAGCTTTCAAAGTATTGGTAAATCTAGCTTTGAGGTGTATTCGTTGGTATATTTGGTGTGCCCAATTTTTTAACTTTGTAAATTTATGTGATTTTGGGTTAATTTTTGTGGGTTGTGTGCCCATTTTGAGCCCAATTATTTTAATAAATTTATGGAGGTTTTGATTATGAATAGAAAATGTTTTTGTTGTTTTAATAATATGAATACAAATAATGAAGATAATGAATTATTAAAAGATTGGATAGAGTTTAGATTTGAGAAATTAGAAAGTAATTTAACTGACGAAGATAAAAAACATGCTCTTTATTATGATACTTTTTGCAAAAAGATTCTTGATGTTATTTCAGACAAAGATTCTGATTATGTTTCTGATACTCTTGATGTTTTTAGGGAAGAACTTCTAAATCATTGTGTTTATTGGAATGAGAAGTATTATATGAATGGAATTCAAGATACAATTGCTTTATTAAAATTGTAACTTTAAAAAAAGTGTGATTCAGATTGTATTATCTATCACACTTTTTTCTTAATCTTTTTCTATCATCCCTATATAAAAGCCAATAATACCACTAAAGCAAATTAATATTAATGGAATAATATACCATAATATGTTGGTTACACCTAATAAAAACATTGAACATATTAATATAGTTATTAATAATATTACAAATAAAATTACACTTCTTACAGGATGAATTTTTATATAAGATTTGAGTGGTAAATCTATATTAATTGCATACTTGTTAATTATTTGATTAATCAACATAATAATTAAAGAGATTATAATTAACATTATACTTTTAAAATATATTACTTCTTCTGTTTTACATTTAAATTTTCCTATAATGAATGAATCTAAATTAAATTTATTTTCAAAAATAATTAAATATATAAAACAAATGATTACAATATAACCTATTATTTTATTTAACTTATTTCTCATTTTTTACCCCATCCCTAAAATTCTATCATAATTTCTTAATTGCTTATCACAAGTAATAGATACATTCTTTCCATCTTCTCTATCAAATTCTATTCTGATTGTAGTCATATATTCGTTATAATCTTTATTATTATATATTAAATCAATGCTTTTATAAACTCTTTCTGACATCCCTTCATTGAAAGATATTTCTAATTCTACTATATATTTTTCCTTATTTCCTTGAATATATGAATCTAATTGATATAATGTTTGATTTTCTATTCCTTTCATTTCTATTCCACATATAATATTGTTACTCTCATCTCTAAAAACAGGATATTGTATAGCAAATTCTCCTTTATTTATTAACTCAATATATAATTTTTGCTTCAAATCCGTTTCATAATTTCCACCAAGCTTACAATAATATTTTACTTTGTCTGGTTTGTCAACAGAAACTATTTTCAACTTAGGACTTTCTTTTTCTTCTTTTTCTTTAAAATGTTTATTTAATGTTATTATAATACCAAATGCTGTTAATGTTATACCTAATATACTACTAATATAATTTACCCATGTTTCTGATGATATATTTATTCTTTTTGATAAATCTAAGATTCTTAATATTATTGTAATTAATACTTCTGAACCTAATGTAGCAATTACAATATATTTTATTGGATTTCTTTCAAATTTTTGAGTTCTAAATCTATAAATTTTTCCATATTCTATTGAATTTTTTATGTCTAATTCGTAAATGAAAATCACTAATAAAAAAATAGCTAGTTTTACTAGTATATCAAAATATACATTATTTATATGCGTTACATAGATAATTAGATTCCTTATCATATTTTCTGTTGGTAATATAAATATCACTAATGTTAAAATTATTAGTAATGTTATTTTATATAATATTGTTTTCATTTTATTCCCTTCTTTTCTCATACTAAATCCTATAAAAAGCAAAATAATCCTGCAATTTCAAAATTACTTTCATACTTTGCTTTTCATCTGTATCAATTATTTCTTTTTATTAATTCTTCTACAACTTTATATGCTGCTGTATAAGGATTGCAATTTTCATTATCTAAAGCTTGTCCTAAATCCAAATGATGCTTTTCAACCTTTTTAGCATTTTTTATAGCAATATCTGTTTTATCTCTTAAAACAGGATATGTATTCATACTTTTTGTATATCCTTTTATTTTATCTTTTATCTCTTTTTGAACTTCTTCACTTGAATGGTATGTCTTTGTTGTATAGCCGAAATGTAACCTGTACCAATATTCAAATGTTGGAGTTGAAGTTATAAATTCAACTCCATTATCTATAGCTAACTTCTTAGCTTTATCAATCTGACTTTGTTTATCTTGATTTACGTCCGTATCTAAAACTACATAATACTTATCATCATCTTCTCTTCCAATTTCTTTGTCTATAAAATTTAATACATCACTGACAATTCCAACTGGATCTGTGCTATTTCCTGTAGAAAATTTTATAATACATTTTCTACTATTGAAGTTCTTAAAATAAATTTTTTCTGTTTTATTATTTCCTTCACAACCTATTACAATAATAGGTCTTCTCTTTCTATTTTGTCGATTTCTTCCTCTTTGCTTAAAACTTTCTAATCTTCCCATAAGCTATCACCTGTAGCTACAAAAGGAATCGCTCCATATCTTCCATTTAAATACCCTTTTTGGATATTCTCATTTTTTCTAACTGAAAAGTCATCAAGAGGATATAAATCAGTAGCCCCTTTCTTTGGATCTTTTTCTGCAAACCATATCTGGTCTCTTCTAAATATATCTAAAGATAATAAGTTTGTATCATGAGTATTGAATATTAGCTGTGCATTACCTTTATTTATCTTTGGATTATGGAAAAATTTAATAATCATTTCTATTAAACTAGGATGCAAACTTCTTTCTATTTCATCTATTACTAATATTTTTCCATTTTCAAAAACATCTTTTAGTATTGGAGCAAATGAAAATAGAATTTGTGTTCCTGAAGATTCATTGTTTAAATTTAATTCATAGTTTTTCATATTTCCTTCATCATTAGTAACTTCATGTGTCATTCTTATTTTTACATCCCTTTGTTTTTGTGGTAACATTGGTGAAGGAATATTAAAATTCTTTAATAACATTAGCATATTACTATCTACATCACGTTCTTCAATTTCTACACTAAAATCTTTTATTACAATGTCTGCTTCGTTTAATAATTTTAATGTAAATTTTTTTAATTCTTCTCCTTCATCTTTGCTATATGACTCTACCACAAAATCATTTAATAGCATTCCTCCAGAATATGTGTCTATATTTTTTGCAAACCACAAATATGGTTCCTTTGTTTTATCATAATTCCATGTTGTTGCTGTAGCTAAAAACAATTTGTTATCTATATTTTGTGTTTTTATAGCATTTAATTTTCCTTCATCTGCCTGTAGGAATTTATATTCATTTACATTAGTTCTTTCAAATATTCTTGTTGGTTTTGCTGTAAAATATTGATATAGATATTCTTCATATACTTTTTCTTTATCTGCTATAAAGCCATATATATATTTCATTCCTTTTGAATAAAAAACAAACTCAAATTCACATGGTTCTACTTTAATTCTTTCATCAAATGCAAATGGTTCCATTTCCATTAATTTTTCTCCAACTTGTCTATTATTTGATTTTCTTATCATTAATATCGCAGCTGTAAATGCTTTTATTAAATTTGTTTTTCCTGATGCATTAGCTCCATATATTGCTGTACTTTTTAAAATTCTTTCATTTATGTTTGGTATACTTATTATATTTTCTTCATTTTCTGTTCCTGTTGCTGCTTCCATACTAAAGGTTACTTTATCTTTAAATGACATGAAATTTTTCACACTAAATTCAACTAGCATTTTGCTCACCTCTCTTATATATTATATGCTAATTTTTTAAAAAAGTAAACTGATTTTTATAATATTTTTTGTATTTTTGCATTTTTTATTCATTTTTATATTAAATATTATTCATTTGTATTAGATTTTTGAGTATCTATTTCTTACAAAATATCAATTTATAAAACTATTTTAATTTTAAGTCATAAAAAATATCGCTTAAAAGCGACATTTTTTCTCTCAAGCGACATTTTAATTTAAAACACACTCTCATATTCCAATGGTATAATATCTTCATAAAGCAAAACAAACTGTGAATTAACTTGTCTGTTCTCATGATAATGACCAAAATACCATTTTTTAAATTCACATTTTTCTGATATTTCTTGCAAATAATCTGTTAAATAATCTTTTTTATACAATCCTCCACTAAGTATTGCTTGTACACTGGTAGGACAACAATGAGTTATAATATAATCTATTTTATAATTTACTTTTTCTAAATTACTTATTCCGTTTTGCATTTCTTCCTCAGTTGGAAGTTCTAAATCCCACCAAGAATAATCTCTTATTCTAAAAAATGCTCCTCTTTTTCTAAATGTATATATTTTTTCTTCTTCATCTAAATTTAGTATTCCATCTTGTATGTCATGCGATTTAGCTCCTCCAAATGTAAAAAACTTTTTATTATCTATATCAAATATTTCTCCACGCATTAAATGTATTACTGAATCTCTTATTTTATGTACTTTTCCACCATGCCATTCTTCTACTGGATATTTATATAATCTTGTAAAATTTTCATGATTTCCATCTACAAATAAAGTAGTAAAATTTCTTTCATTTAACCAGTCTAACCAATATTTTTCATATGTGCTCTCTACTAAGTAATTCCATACTCCTCCAAAATCACCACATATAATAACATAATCCTTTTTAATCATTTCATTTTGTATGGGGAATTTATCAATTTCAAATCGTGAAAAATCACTGTGGCAATCACCTGTAATATAAATCATAATAATTCCTTTCTGTACTAAATTTATTTATATTATACTATATACACTTTCCTTTAAAATTCCAATTAATATCCATATTATTAAGTTAACTATAAAAGATATTAATATAATATAAGTTAAATTTAGTTTATTAAAATTATAGCATAAAAAACTAATTAAAGCAGTATTAAAAATGTAATTTATACAATATAATGCACATCCTAACCAACTTGGATGTTTTTCTTTTTCATAAATGCTTGATGTTAGAAAAAAAGAAAGAAAATGTAATATGGTTCCTCCAATAATTATATTAAAAATATCTGCATATACACTTGTCTCGAAATACATTGCATATGGATTGGATAAGCAAAACTGTCTTATAAATACACTTAATAAATTAAATACCTTATACAAATACGACCTCCTTTATAAATTTTTAGGCATCTATGTAAAAGATGCCTATGTTATTCTTCTCTTAAACAATTGCCTAATTCGTTCAAATATACATTTTTTATTATTTTTTTGCTGATAGTTTTCTAACCATTCGACATTATTATCTGTTATATAATAATGTGACCTACATGGTATATTAAAGTTTCCTATTGATGGTATAAGCGTAATAGATTGTCCATCATATTTCATTATCCATCCATATTTTTTATCTATTGGAGTTACAGTTTTTTCACCACATCCACATGCACATCTATGCACAATAACATTGCAGCTAAGGCACACATACAATATACCATTCTTTAAGTTTAAAGGAACTTTATCAACAAATTCAACTTTAAATTTATTAATCTTCATGTACTATTTCTCCCATTTCTATTGAATAAACATTTTGACATTTACTATTAGCATTTTCGTATATATTAAAATATTTTTTCCACTCAATAACAGCTATTGTTGCATTTAGAGCATTGCATTCTGCAATTTGAATATTTGTATTGTATACATCGTCTCCATCCTCATCAAAATCAATATATGCAGAAATTCTATCATAATTATTTTTGTCAAACACAGTAGTTCTTATCAGTCCATTTATAGTATTATTTATATTTTGTAATCCTATTCCAGTATCTATAAATGGTATTTTTTCTGACACAAGGTAATCTACTATTAAATTCCTTGCTATTCCTGAATCAATGCTTATAAATACAAAATCCATATCTCTTAATATATTGACATTTTCTTCATTAATAAATATGTCATGTTCTATTATATTCTTATGCATATTTTGATAAATTTCTTTAAAATAGCTTACTTTTGATAAACTTTTTGTAAATATTTCTTTACTTGCTGCTCCTGGACTTCTAAAAGCATTATGCTGACAAAATACATCTCCATCAATCAAATGTATTTCTTTGACATTAGTTTTTGAAACTAAATCAAGTATATATGTTCCAGTTCCTCCAAGTCCAATAATTGCTATTTTTTTATCTAATATTTTTTTATTGCAATTATCAATTCCAGCCCTTGAGGAATTTGTGTCTACATATTGAAATACTGAATCTTCTTCTGTCACCACTTTTTTAAATGTTCTTGCCGTTACTGAATTATCTTTATCTATAGCTCTAGAAGAAATTATGTTTATATAATTTACAAATTTTTCATAATAGTCTTTATAATTTTCATCTGGTTTATTTGAAAATGAGCGTTTTACATTTATTCCAGCCAACATTGAATTGCTGACACTATGCTTTATTTGCTTGATTTCTGTACCATCTGCATTACAAGGTTGATCTCCTGAAAAATATATAACATGGTCTCCATTATATTTAGCCTTATCACCTTCAAACGCAATTTTTGACACTAACGTACCATAATCTATTTCTCCATTTGCTTTCAAGTATGGAATATGGGAAATAATCCCATATCCACTTTTTACATCTATTTCATATCCTTCATTCTGAAGTTTTTTTAAGTCATCACTATGATTTATTAGTTCTTGTGACATTTATTCTCATCCCCTTCTTAACCATAACTACTTGTCCTTTTAATAAAAAACCATTAGGTTTATTATTATTTCCTTTAAAATAAATTACAGTATAAATTACAGTTTCACTATCTTCATAATGTCCAAAAGCTAATTTTATAACTTCCTCATATGAAATTTTATCCTTTACTACCTCTTTTTCTTCACCATTAATGTAAATGGTGATTTTATGTTTATTTTTTTCTTCTAACATTTTTATTACCTCTTTTCTGTTATTTTTTCATCGATTGATTTAGGCATACAAAAAGACCTCCTTCCTTCTTAAAAAATTTTAGAAAAGGTCTTTACATTTTATCCGATAAATGTTAGAATTATATCAATCGATGGTTTATTATAACTTTTAGCGGAGTAAAATAAACCTTTTCTAATTAGTTAGGTTTTGCCGAACCTAACTTTTTTATGTTATTTTGAATAACAAACTATATTATACTTTCATAAATATATTGCTTTCCTCCTGTTGGTGCATCTTCCATTCTTCTTTTTAACAACCCCAGTTTATATAAAGTTGTTGTCCTATTATTAATGACTTGAACAGTAGTATTTAATATATCTGCTAATGTTCTTGAATCTGCTTTTTTCTTTTCATATAGCACTTTAAATATGTCTTTTAAACCATTACTACATTTACCAAGTATTTCATAAGTATCCTGCTTTAATAAATTTATACAGAATAATTCTTGTCTATCTAATGCTACATCAATATTTTCTCTAACTTCATTTTCTGCATTACTAATAATAATATGTTTTCCTATTAAATCAGCTTGTAATCTTGAAATCGGAATACAAATCAAATCACTAGCCGCTGAAAAATCAATCATTGTAATTTGTTTAAAGTCTATAACTAAAACATCATCCATAGATTCATTCCATTTTTTTAAAATTATATTTCTATAATTTCTAGCATTTTCATGTCCCCAAATTAGATTTTTGTTAGTTAATTCATATAAATTTATTATAAACATAAAATTTACTCCCTTTCTGGTAAATCTCATTTTGTTTACGAGATTATTATACTAATATTTTTTCCGTTTGTCAATATATTTTATAAATTTATGCAAAAATTCACATGTGTTCCTTCTAAATCATAAATTTTCATACTTTCTCTTTGGTTCTTACCTCTTATATACTCAGAAGAATAAAATCCATCTCTTGAAATTATAAAGAAATTCATTTTTCTTTCTGTCGATAAATTATTTAGACAATAAAATCCATTTCCTCTAAATTTATCATTTTCACTGTTAATATAATTTTTTTCAGTGAAAATATATTTCATAGTATCTTCATTAGTTTTAAAAACTCCTACATATTTTTTGTTTCTTGCTAATGCTTCTTTAATTCCTATTCCAAAATCTGCAATACTAATCATCAATTCCGATTGATATTTTTGCATTGCAAATATGCATCCATCTCTACTATTACTGTGATCTATAGCATTCTGAAAAATTTCTACTAATAATGTAAATATTTTACTTATTTCATCTTCTGGTATATTTTTGTTTTTTAACCATGAAATTATTTTTTCTATAATTAATTCAACATCATCATTATTATGAATTACTTGAAATGGTATATATTCTTTATCATCACTAATATTAGGAACACTATGTAATTTAGAAATTATATTTAATCCATTATACTTCACATTTGCAAATTTTTTAATGTAATCAACAAATCCTGATATATGTAAATAATTTGATACATCTAAATTACGAGGCATTATGATTGACATTTTATTACAATTATTAAATTCCTTTTTTAATAATAATGTCATTGAAACAATACCAAATATATCTGCAAATTTAATTTCTGATATATCAATACAATTATCTATTTGTTTCTGATTTAAATCAATTATTCCTTTTAAGAATCCTTTTTTATTCAACTTATATTCTATTTTCATTTTTCTGTGCTATTTATATACCTCTTATTTCTTATATTCTTCCTCTTCCTCAGCCACCATTGATAAATTATTTTTATTTTCTTCATCTGTAATATCATATTGTATATCATTATTTCCATCTTCATTTGAACTATTTATTCCAAAATACTTTTCAAAGAATTTTTTTATCTTAGCAATTATTGTTTGTTTCTTTTCTGTTCTATTGCCTCCTCCAAATCTTCTCATTGGTGGTAATATTTTTTCTATATCTGTACCTGTTGTTTTAACTTCTCCATCCCTAAATGAATTATCCAAAAATTTTCTTGTTTCTTCTTCATTCAAATTTTCTTCTTTTATTAAATTCTCCAAATCTATTTCTTTTTGCTCTCTTACAAATTTAGTCCAATCACTATATACATTTGTGTCTGCATTTATCTTAGAAATAAATTTGTCTATCAATTCTTTCTTTGAACGAAGTGCTAAACTTGATCTTATAGCCTTATCAATAGAGCCCAATATTTCTTTATTTTCACAATTTGAATCATGATATTTAGCAACTAACATCAAAATATAATCTATATTTACTTCTACTTGTTTTACAAGTTCCATTTCAAATACTATATCTTCTTTAATGCTTTCCTCTTCTTCTGGTTTTGATTTAAATTCTTCATAAAAATCTGTATATGTACCAATATAGTCTTGAAAATCTCTTTCTGATAATATTTCATTTCCTATAAATTTATCAAATGAAGATAATATATTTCTAAGTCTTAAAATATTTCCCATTAATACTATAAAATCCTTCTTATTTTGTTCTCCTATTATCTGCTCTCCTAATGGATACTTTTGTATCAACATTGCTATTCTTTCTTCATACCCTATATGTTTTCTTCCTTTATCATCTTCATAACCATAATAGTAATCTTCATAAGATTTAAGTAATACAATTCCACTTGCATGTTTATCTCCAAATAGTGCAATAGCATCATTTGTAGCTTCTTCTAAATCTCTAAAGCATACAATATTTCCATATGTTTTTACAGAGTTTAAAATACGGTTTGTTCTTGAATACGCTTGTATCAATCCATGTTGTTTTAAGTTTTTATCTACCCATAGCGTATTTAATGTTGTTGCATCAAATCCCGTCAAAAACATATTTACTACTACCAATAAATCAACTTCTCTATTTTTTACCCTATCGGATAAGTCTTTATAATAGTCTTGGAATCCATTCCCCTCTGATGAAAAATTTGTTTTAAATTTCTTATTATATTCCTCTATAACAAAGTCTAAAAACTCTTTTGAACTTTGATCTAGTAAGTCTGTTTCAAATTCTTCATCTTCTAATATTCCATTACTATTATCTTCCTCATTAGGTGCATATGAATATATTGTTGCAATGGTCAAATCTTTATGTTTTTCTTCCAATTGTTTTTTAAATTCTAAGTAATATTTTTTAGCCATAGGAATTGAGCTAACAGCAAATATTGAGTTAAATCCATTTACTCTTTGTCCCTTTAAATCATAGAACGAATTTCTTTTTGTTTTTTGGTCAAAATGGTCTATTATATATTCTACTATTTTACTTACTCTTTCATGTGATGACAACGCTTCTTCTGTATTTATTGCTGCTACTTCTTTATCTGTCATTCCGTCTTTTTCTTTTACTGTATTTACATAGTCTATTCTAAATGGTAATACATTTCCATCATTAATTGCGTCTACTATCGTATATGTATGTAACTTTTCTCCAAATGCTTGCTCTGTTGTGCAAAAGTTTGGATTTGATTTATTTACTGCATTTTTAGCAAATATTGGAGTTCCTGTAAATCCAAACAAATGATAATTTTTAAAATTCTTAACTATCATCTGGTGCATATCACCAAATTGAGAACGATGGCATTCATCAAATATCAATACTAAATGTCTTTGATATGCTGGATGATTTTTATTTCTTTTTACAAACTCACTAAGTTTTTGTATTGTTGTAACTATAATTCTTGATGTCTTATCTTCTAATTGTTTTTGTAAAATTTTTGTATTTCTATTTCCATTTGCTGCACCTTTTTGAAATTTATCATATTCTTTCATTGTTTGATAATCCAAGTCTTTTCTATCTACAACAAATAAAACTTTATCTATATAATCTAAATTAGTTGCAAGTTGTGCAGTTTTGAACGATGTAAGGGTTTTTCCAGAACCTGTTGTATGCCATATATATCCACCTGCTTCAATTGTGCCCATCTTTTTATAATTTGTAGAAACTTCTATTCTATTTAAAATTCTTTCTGTTGCTACTATTTGATAAGGTCTCATTACAAGTAACATGTTTTCTGATGTAAATACACAATATTTTGTTAATATATTTAATATTGCATGTTTTGAAAAAAATGTTCTTGTAAAATCTACTAAGTCTGGAATTATTTTATTATTGCTATCTGCCCAATAAGAAGTAAATTCAAAACTATTACTTGTTTTTTTACACTTGTTTCTATTACTGTTCTTTTCTTTTATATGGTTCTCTCTTGTTGTATTAGAATAATATTTTGTGCTTGTACCATTAGAAATTACAAATATTTGAATATATTCATAGAGTCCACTTCCTGCCCAAAAACTTTCTCTTTGATATCTGTTTATTTGGTTAAATGCTTCTTTTAAAGCAACTCCTCTTCTTTTTAGTTCTACATGTACTAATGGAAATCCGTTTACAAGTATTGTTACATCATATCTATTTTTATAGTTTCCTTCGTTTTCTTCATATTGATTTATTACTTGTAAACTATTATTATGAATAGATTTTTTATCTATCAATGTAATGTTTTTACTTGTTCCATCATCTCTTTTTAGTACCTGAATATTGTCTTCTTGTATCTTTCTTGTCTTTTCAACTATTCCATCATTGTTATTACAAATATTATCATTGAAAAATCTTTCCCATTCACTATCTGTGAAGTTATATTTATTTAATAACTCTAATTGTTTACGCAAATTATTTATAAGTGAATTGGAATCATGTATTTGTAAATAATCATAGCCTTGTTCTTCTAGCATTTTAATAAATTCTTTTTCTAATGCTGCTTCACTTTGATATGAATCTGAACGCTTTTGTACTGGCTTATATTCAGTTACTACTGTTGAACTACTCATTTCCATTACTACATTGTATTTACTCATAACTTACTCCTTATTTTCTACTTTTAATTCTTTGAAATTTAATAATTTATCTCTATAGTATTCATATTGCTTTCTTCTTGCTTCTATTTCTGCTGGAAGACCTTGTGATATATCATTGCATAGTTTGTCAAATCTATCTAAAATTGAGACTATTTTCTGTTGTTCTTCTAGCTCAGGTAAAGGAATTTTTACACGATTAAGAACTTTTTGGGTTAAACTAGGAATTCCCCCTGCATGATTATATTGTTCAAGATGTTCATTTTCTAAACAGTAATAAATATATTTTGGATTTGCTTTTTTTTCATCAATTTCAGTATAAAATATTGTATCAACATTCCAAAAGGGTACTTCTACATAATAAAGTTTATCTAATGAGCCTTTTCTTGGAATTAAAACACTTGGTTTATCATAGACATATTCATCAACATAGGTCATTATTCCACCTGTACCATATACCGGATATTTTCCAACATTTAACTTTTTATAATCACAACCATTTTTTATTTTTAAAAATTCATGTAACTCTGTTTTATTTCCATTTGTTTCTTTTAATAATTTATCTCTATAATATTCATATTGTTTCTTTCTTGCTTCTAATTCTGCTTTCAATTCTGCTTCTAACTCTGTAAAATTATCTAATATTCTTACTATTTCATTTTGTACTTCAATTGGTGGTACTGGAATTAAGATTTTTGAATAAGTTGAAATCCAATGCCTAGCATGTTGACTAGGAATATAACTTATACATTGCATTGCATAATAAATATATTTAAAATTATTTTCATTACTTTTTAATACTAAAATCTTTACTGCTGAAGATTTTACTTTAAATTCAAAATCTATCCATCTAAAAGCTGTAGTAAAATCATCAAATAATATTGCAGGTTTTTCCTTACTTGCTTTATATATCCCATCTGCCTCATTGGTATATCCTAATATAAATGTTTGACCCGGCGTTAATACTGGGATATCATATTCATCATTATATTTTGTACTTTTTACTATATATTTTGTAGGTTGTATATAATCAACTAAAGTATTTAATTCCTTATATTCAACACCATTTGGGCATAATTTTTTTACTAATTCTTTAATATTGTGCATTTTCTTCATTCCTTTCCTGCTCTTCTGTTATGACATAGTATAAGGCATGAATTAGATATAACCAGTCACTTAAATGAATTGCAACTGTTTCATATTCTATATTTTTATTATCATATGGATAACGAAAAATTTGGTCTTTTTCTTGCATAAATTTTAAAGCATCTTTAAGTTGTTCTTCAATTATTCCATATTTTTTCCAATTATAACAATTCTTTATCTTCGCATAAATATCCAATACTTTATGATTTTCTATAATCTCTATCCTTTTGATTTCACATAATCTTTTTAGACATAATTCCAATGCTTGTCTTATGCAAAATAAAAATCCTAAAATATTATATACATTATCATTACTTCCTATATTATTTCTTAAATTTGTCGCCATAATTTCAGACATGTTAATATAACATTTTATACATACATTCCAAGCCCATATATTCTTGGTTTTAGGACACCAAATAAACCAATCATCTGATAATGGATTCACAACTGGATTTTTCTCTTTCCAATTATTATCAAAAAACACTATATATTACACCTCTATTTCTTTAACTATCTTATCTATTTGATTTCTTAGCACTTGTTCTCTCGCTACTATTTCATCTATTTGTTTATTTAATTCTACTATATCAATCTTTTCTCTTTTGTCTTCTTTTTCTACATAAGTTGAAACAGATAAATTATAATCATTTTCACCTATTTCAGCACTTGATACCAATTTTGCTACATAATCTATATCTTTTCTTTCTGTAAATATTTTTACAATATTTTCTATATTTTCATCTGTTAATTTGTTATTATTAGCCACTTTTACGCATTCTTTTGAAGCATCTATAAATAAAATGCTATTATCTCTTTTACTTTTCTTTAATACCATTATACATGTTGCAATTGATGTTCCAAAAAATAAGTTATCTGGTAATTGTATAATACAATCAATAAAGTTATTATCTACTAAATATTTCCTTATTTTTTGTTCTGCTCCACCTCTATAAAGTATTCCAGGAAAACATACTATTGAAGCCGTTCCATTTGTTGCAAGCCAAGATAAAGAATGCATAATAAATGCAAAGTCTGCTTTTGATTTAGGTGCTAATACTCCTGCTGGTGAATATCTTGGATCGTTTATTAATAGTGGATTATCATTTCCTGCCCATTTAATAGAATATGGTGGATTCGATACTATTACTTCGAATGGTTCATCATCCCAATGTTGTGGATTTGTTAACGTATCTTCACAAGCTATATCAAATTTATCATATCCTATATCATGTAAAAACATATTTATTCTGCATAAGTTATATGTAGTTAAATTTATTTCCTGTCCATAAAAACCATTTCTCACATTATCTTTTCCTAATATTTTAGCAGATTTTAAAAGTAATGAACCAGAACCACAAGCCGGATCATACACTTTATTAACAGATTTTTTACCTACTACTGCAAGTCTTGTTAGTAATTCACTTACTTCTTGAGGTGTAAAAAATTCTCCTCCAGATTTTCCAGCATTAGATGCATACATAGACATTAAATATTCATAGGCATCACCAAAAGCATCTATTGAGTTATTTTTATAATCATCTAATTTAATGTCTGCAATACCATTTAATATTTTTACCAATTTATCATTTCTTTTAGCTACTGTTGCTCCTAACTTATTACTATTTACATCTATATCATCAAATAACCCTGCAAAATCTTCTTCACTTTCTGCTCCTTTTGCAGAATTTTCTATATTATTAAATACTCTTTCTAACGTTTCATTTAAGTTTTCATCATTTTTTGCCTTTTTACAAACATTGCAAAATAGTTCTGAAGGTAATATAAAAAATCCCTTTTCTTTTACTAATTCTTCTCTTTGCGTTTCTGCAATTTCATCTGGTAATTTTGCATAATCAAAATCTTTAT
This sequence comes from uncultured Clostridia bacterium, assembly GCA_944389475.1. GTDB lineage: Bacteria > Bacillota > Clostridia > TANB77 > CAG-508 > Merdicola. The sequence goes on along the minus strand of CALXMM010000011.1, from coordinate 2,304 downwards.
CTCCAGCTTTTCTTTCTCCTTCATTTATATAATTTGTTATATTTTCTGAAATATATCTATAAAACATCATTCCCAATATATATTGTTTAAAGTCCCATCCATCAACAGAACCTCTCAAATCATCAGCTATTGCCCATATCTTTTTGTGTAATTCTTCTCTTTCTCTAATATTTTTGTTATTCATTTCTTTTACCTCTTATTTTATAGTTTCTTACTACTTTATATCATAAAAAGTCATTTTTCTCAATAATTCAACATTATTTTTCAAATTTCTTTAATTTCTATATAATACAAATCACATCAACCTCATCTTTCAAAACCTTTCTAACTTCTCCTAAGCAAAAATCATTACAAACAACTTTAAATCTAGTATTACTAAAAAGACTACTATCTACCATATCATTAATCCAATCCATAATACTAAAATCAACAAAAGGCATTGGAAAAATATATGTATATAAATCATCTTCCTTTTTGCAATATATTTCATATATATATCCTTTTACTCTATAAATATCTTCTCCAAATATCTTAATTATTCTATTTTTCATATAATCTTCATCTAGAATTTTTTTGAATATTTCCCATATTTCTTTTTGATATAGAATTATATAATTCTCGCTAAAATTTATATTTGAAAATTTTGGATGGTTTAGGAGCCATTCATCTTCTATAAATATAATTGCACCTTTAAAATCATTTTTATTTCTTTCTAATTCTTTGTCTATATACTTTAATTCTCTTGGTGTAATATCTTTATGCAGAAAATAAACTATATAAGATCTTTTGTAAAAATCCTCATCACCTTCTTGCCACCATCTTTTTTCTCTCGACATGACACCAATAAATCTATTACCTCTTTTAGTATAAGTATTTACGCTACACCTCCAACTTGGCTCAAAGTACCATCCAGCTAATTGTACTTTACAAGAAACATCACTAATTCTTTCCATTCTCTTTTTATAAGTTTCATTTCTATTTATATTTCTATAACCTAATCCTGTTTCATTCAAATAACTTTTCCCTTTTCTACCTAATACAACTTTTCCATATAATCGTTCTACAAATTCACCTTTTGCTAAACTTGCCAATCTATTTTTATAATAATATTTTGAATCATAAAATAATTTAACATTTTCATTTGTGATAATTCCATATTCAGATAAATACATTATAAAATTAAAATCTCTATTTCTTAAACATATCCTCTTTTCCTTTTCCACTTAAATCACCTCCTACCATTTTTACATTTCTACCTATCTTCCAACTTACTTCTATGCGACAGAAGACACAAGATTACCATCTTGTGCCTCCAGTCGCCCTTACATGTATTTATATGTTTTTTCTGTTACATACTCCCTACCTATGTACAATTTTTCAGTATTTAGAATATTCGTTCTTCCTTATTTTTAAGTATTTCTATGTTTATTAAAAAGTGTGATTTTTTGAAATCCTCAAAAGTGTGACTAGTTGGATATTTTAAAATTGATTAATAATCACACTTTTTCAAAATATTCTTTTGGATTTATATTACAAATATTTTGAATATTTCTTTTTTCTCCAATAAATATTTTTATATAATTTTCTCTGTCATTAATTCCTTCTAACATATAGCTTACATACTTAATATTATCATCTGTAATAAGTCCACCATAAACAAATCCATTAAAAATATATCTTAAATCTCTATTATCTATATCCCAATTATTTCTTGGTACACTTACTTGTACTCTAATAATAACTTCTCTATTAGTAAATAAACCTTTGTACTTTTCACCTATTGCTTGGCAAGTATTCTCTAATCTTTTATTATTATATGGCGTTTTTACTGGTGGCAATAATTCATGTATCTTTATTTTTAAGATTTCATTTGAATATTCACTTTCATACTGACTAATGCCATATTCTTTTCCTGGTAATGGTTCTTCTCCTATCAATGGTCTTTTTAGCTTTATACATTTATATATTGCATTTCTAAATAATTCTGTTCTGTATAAAACTTGATAAATATTGTGTTCGTTTACATCATCTTGCATATATTTATTTGCAACATCTAAAAACTCACTTAATCTTTTTCTAAAGTTATTTCTATCATATGTTGCAATTCCTCTTTCAAACATTTTTACCTCCTTCCTAGCTATTTTTTATATTATCCTTCCTAATTTATATTCCATCACTATAAATAGCTACATTATTTTCGAATTTTATATTCTATAATCTTTTCCCCTTGCATTCCACTCTATAGCACATATTAGATAATCTTGATATTATAGAATCTGTTGTTTTACATACTTTGTTTGGTAT
>CALXMM010000010.1 GCA_944389475.1 uncultured Clostridia bacterium | reverse complement strand
AGGAGGTTATTATGGAAAAGTACAGAACACATACATGTGGAGACATCACATTAGCAGATGTTGGTAAAAAGGTTAAAATTGCAGGGTTTGTGCAAACAATTCGTGACTTAGGAGGGCTTGTATTTCTTGATATTAGAGATATGTATGGAATTACACAAGTTGTAACTTCTGCAGAATCAAATATTGTAGATTTTGCATCACATATTCCTATAGAATCTTCTGTATCTGTAGAAGGTGTTGTTAGAAAAAGAAGTAAAGATACAATCAATGAAAAAATTAAAACAGGTCTAGTTGAAATATATATTGATGAAATTAAGATTTTAGGCAAAAGAACTGCAGACCTACCTTTCGAAGTTAATACAGACCAAGAAGTTAGAGAAGATTTAAGACTTAAATATCGTTATTTAGACTTAAGAAATGATAAATTAAAAGCAAATATCATTTTACGTAGTAAAGTGATTCAATTTTTAAGAGAAGAAATGATTAAACAAGGCTTTTTAGAAATTCAAACACCAATACTTACAAGCTCTTCTCCAGAAGGTGCACGTGACTATTTAGTTCCAAGTAGATTGCACGAAGGAAAATTCTATGCTCTTCCACAAGCACCTCAACAATTTAAGCAACTTCTAATGGTTTCTGGTTTTGATAAATATTTTCAAATTGCACCTTGTTTTAGAGATGAAGATGCAAGAGCAGACCGTGCCCCAGGAGAGTTTTATCAATTAGATGTAGAAATGAGTTATGCTACACAAGAAGATGTATTTTCTGTAATTGAGCCAGTTATATATAATACATTTACAAAATTCTCTAACAAAAAAGTTGTAGAATATCCATTCCCTAGAATACCATACAAAGAAGCAATGCTAAAATATGGTTCTGATAAGCCGGATTTAAGAAATCCATTAATAATAGTTGATGTTACAGATGTTTTTGAATCTGAAAACGTTACATTAAATGCTTTTAAAGGTAAATTAGTTAGAACTATTGCAGCACATGATGTTGGAGATAAACCAAGAAGTTTCTTCGAAGGAATGACAGATTATGCAATAAAAGAATGTAAAGCAAAAGGTCTTGCTTGGCTTCGTATACAAGATGATAGAAGTTTTCAAGGACCTATTGCAAAATTTATACCGGATGATGAAAGAGAAGAATTAATAAAAAGAACAAATTCTAAACCAGGTGATTGCCTATTCTTTATAGCAGAAGTACCTAGAGTTGTAGATACTTTATCTGGAGAAATTAGAGAAGAACTAGGAAAACGTTTAGATTTAATTGATGAAAATGTTTTCAGTTTCTGCTGGATTGTGGATTTTCCAATGTATGAATTAGATGAACATGGAAAAATAGCATTTAATCATAACCCATTCTCTATGCCACAAGGTGGTTTAGAAGCTTTAAATACAAAAGACCCACTTGATATATTAGCATATCAATATGATATTGTTTGCAATGGTATAGAGCTTTCTTCTGGAGCTGTAAGAAATCACGATATTGATATAATGATTAAAGCTTTTGAACTTGCAGGATATTCAGAAGAACACGTTAAAGAAAAATTTGGTGCTTTATATACAGCATTCCAATTTGGTGCTCCACCACATGCTGGTGTTGCTCCTGGAATTGATAGAATGATTATGCTTCTTGTTGGTGCAGATAATATTCGTGAAGTTATAGCCTTCCCACTAAATAGTAAAGCTCAAGATTTAATGATGGGAGCTCCGGGATATGTATCTAGAGACCAACTAAGAGATGTTCATATTAGAATAGAAAAAAGCAATAATTAATTTATATCACAAAAGAGCTAAACTTTTTCGGTTTAGCTCTTTTAATTATCTTTACAGAAAATTTTTAATTCATTGGAATATTATGTTTTCTCTTTTATTTATTGTAAACCTTATGAACTTTTAGGTCCGTCCCTAAAGTTCAATTAGTTACCATAATAGCTGTCTAATAGCATTTTCTTTATTTCTGCTACTAGTGGTAATCTTGGGTTTGCAGGTGTGCATTGGTCTTCAAATGCTCTATCTGCTAATTTGTCCACATTATCTAAAAATTCTTTTTCATCTACTCCTGCCTCTTTAAATGATGCTGGAATATTTAAGTCTTTATTCATTTGTCTAACCGCTTCTGCTAATGAATGTACTCCCTCTTCTACTGTGTCTGCTTTTAGTCCTACCATTTTTGCTATTTGTGCGTATTTTTCATCTGCTTTGTAGTATTCGTATTTTGGGAATTGTGTGAATTTAGTTGGTTTGCTTCCATTATATTCTATTACATATGGTAATAATATTGCATTTATTCTTCCGTGTGGTAAATGGAATTGTGCTCCTAATTTATGTGCCATAGAGTGGCATACTCCTAAGAATGCATTTGTAAATGCCATACCTGCCATGGTACTTGCATTGTGCATTCTTTCTCTTGCGTATTTGTTGTCTCCGTGGTTATATGCTTCTCTTAAATTCTCAAATACTAATTTTGCAGTTTTTTCTGCTAAAGCATCTGTGTAATCTGTTGCCATATTAGATACATATGCTTCTAATGCGTGTGTTAAAACATCCATTCCAGTATCTGCTGTAAGTGATTTTGGTAATGTATCCACAAAATCTGGGTCCACTATTGCAACATTTGGTGTTAATTCGTATGCTGTTAGTGGGTATTTTTTACCTTCTTTTTTATCTGTTATAACTGCAAATGATGTAACTTCTGAACCTGTACCAGATGTTGTAGGAATTGCTACCATTTGGCATTTCTTTCCTAATTCTGGTATTTCGTATGTACGTTTTCTTATATCTAAGAATTTTAATTTTAGTCCATCTAAATCTACATCTGGAACTTCATATAATAGCCACATACCTTTTGCAGCATCCATTGCAGAACCTCCACCTAGCGCAATAATTACATCAGGTTCAAATTTTCTCATTGCTTCTACACCTTTTTTTACTGTATCAAATGATGGATCTGGCTCTACATCATAAAATATTTCTGAATGTACATAATCCTGTCTCTTTCTTAGGTGATACAACACCTTATCAACATAACCTAATTTAACCATGGATTCATCTGTTACTATAAAAGCTCTAGAAATGTTTCTCATATCTTCTAGATATTTTATTGCTCCAGACTCAAAATATATTTTCTTTGGAACTTTAAACCATTGCATATTAACTCTCCTTCTTCCCATCTTTTTTACATTAATCAAATTCTTAGCAGATACATTATCCGTTGTAGAATTTCCTCCAAATGTTCCGCAACCAAGTGTAAGTGATGGTGTAAATGAATTATATATATCACCTATACCTCCTTGTGAAGATGGTTGATTTACAATGATTCTACTAGCTTTAACTCTTTTTCCATATTCTTTTATTATATCTTTATTTTCAGAATGTATAACAGCTGAATGTCCAAGTCCACCATTTTCTAGTAATTGCTCTGCTTTTTCTATTCCTTCACTACTATCTTTTACGATATAATATGCAAGAACAGGACTTAATTTTTCTTTAGAAAATGGATAATCTGGTCCAACGCCTTCTTCATATACTACTAATACCTTTGTATCCTCAGGAACGTTAAATCCAGCTTGTTTTGCAATATCAAATGGACTTTGTCCCGGTATTTTAGATTGTAATGCATAACCTTTGTCTTTATTGAACATTACTTCTTTTAGTTTTTCCTTTTCTTCTGGTGATACAAAATAGCATCCAGCATTTTTCATTAGTCTTTCAAATTCCTGGTAAATATCTTTATCAACTATTACAGATTGTTCTGAAGCACAAATCATTCCATTATCAAATGATTTAGACAATACCAAGTCATTTACAGATGTTTTTAATTTAGCTGATTTTTCTATATAACAAGGTACATTTCCTGGTCCTACACCTAAAGCAGGCTTTCCAGAAGAATATGCAGCCTTAACCATTCCTGTTCCACCTGTTGCTAAAATCAAATCCACATCTGGATGTGTCATAAGCATATGTGTAGCATCTAAAGATGGTTCTTCTATCCACAAAATACAATCCTTTGGAGCACCAGCTTTTACTGCAGCATCTCTTAATATTTCTGCAGCTCTTTTACTACATTGTTGTGCTGATGGATGAAATCCGAATATAATTACATTTCTTGTTTTTGCAGATATAATTGATTTAAACATTACTGTTGATGTTGGGTTTGTAACAGGTGTTACTCCTGCAATAATTCCAATTGGCTCTGCTATTTTTATATAATCATCTTCCTCATTTTCCTCAATAATTCCAACTGTTTTTTCATTTTTTATATTATTATATATGTAGTCTGTTGCAAACATATTTTTTATGATTTTGTCTTCATAAATTCCTCTTTTTGTTTCTTCGACTGCAAGTTTTGCAAGCTCCATATGATGTTCCAAACCTGCCATAGACATTGCTTTTACAATTTTATCTACTTGCTCTTGGTTTAGCTTCATATATTCTTTTGAAGCAACTTTGGCTCTAGCTACTAAGCCATCTATCATTTCTTTTACTTTAGTTAAATCTTTTGTTTCAGCCATAAATAAGCCTCCTTATATATAAATACATTTTAATGATATATTATTGAGTTTTTAAAGTCAATAGAAATATTTGTAATATTTTTATAGTAAGTTTTGGTTTTTTATCTTCCGCCCATTCCGGCGCCGCCGCCACCGCCGCCTCCACCAGAAGAGAATCCTCCGCCAGATCCTCCACCACTTGTGGAAGCATACTCTGCTGTAATTGTTGAAATCATAGTTCTATATGAAGATTGTATATCACTTGTAAAACTATCAAAATCACAATTTGTATTAATATAAGTTGGATTACATGCCATGTTTAAAATTTCTTGTGTTTCTTTCTGTTCATTCCAATATTCTTCTGTAAATACATCTGGATATTTAGTATGTAATTGTTCTATAACTTTTTTAGAAATTCCAAAAGCTGTAGCAAATACCAAATATTTCTCCCAAAGTACTACATCAAAAACTCCCTTTTCCTGTATTAGTGAGTAATCTTTTAAATATTTTGCAAGTCCTTTCCATTCAACTCTCTCATCTTCTCCCTTTTGTGTAAGCTTATAAATATTTTTATTAGATATTTTTGAAACTATATAAAATAATATTAATAATATAGCTAATGGAGCCAATAATATTATGGAATCTAAAAATCTTCCGCATATATCCAATCCCCACATATTTACATATCCAATATAAAATCTTGGTATTAAGCCAATAGCAAAATAAACTATAAGAGCAATAAGTATACCTGCAAAAATTATTGGCAAATTACTTTTAGATTCTTTGTATACCTTATCTTTTTCTTTATCTAGTAATTTTTCATTATATAAATTTTGTTTTATATTTGATTTCATTTTTTTAATATGTTCGTTAAAATCATCACTTTTAGCAAATTCCTTTAATTTTTTTACTTCTATTGTTTTTTTATTATTTAAGTCCATTGCTTGTTCTAACAATTGATATATCTCTTTTTCATCGCTTTTTAATCCATCACTATTTTTTATAATAGAAATATATAAATTTTCTTTTTTCTTCTCGATTGAAATATACCTTTTTTGGCATAAATCCAATATATATGAAGCCAAAAGATTAGATTGATTAACATCATCTATTTCTATATTTTTTTTGAAGAAATACAAATATTCTGCTTCTCCAGGTGTTGCAGACTTTTCTCTTGGAATATCTCTAAAATATTTTATTTTTTCATTAGAAATTTTAGTATCATTTTTACATAATGCTTTTAAAAATCTATAAATTTTACTTATAAAATAAATTATAAGTAAAACATATATTAATAATAAAAGTATTACAAAAATTCTTAGCAATATAATTTTTCTATTTGTTTGATTAGCCCATTTTTTCTCTTCTACTAAAATACTATCGGAATCATAAAATTCATCTGAAAGTTCTGATGTATTAAATATCTTATCTGTTGTCATTATTCTAATTTCCAACATATTTTCTGCATTTAAATTTTCTACTTTAAAGTCAACTTCATTACTACTAGGTATATTAATTTCACCTTTTAGATTTCCGTGTCCCCAAGCTTTTAAATTTTCAGGATTTTTTATACCGTCAGGTAACTTGATTTTTCCAGTAATCTCTTTACAAGGTACATTATTTGATTCATCTAAAAATTTCCAATAAAACTCTTGGCAATCCACATATGTATTTATAACATTAGAAATTTTATATGATATTTGATATCTTTGATTGCCAGAAGATTGTTCCATTCCCGTACCAAATGCTATTTCATCGGTGCCATAATCATCAATACTCTCTGCATAATACATTCCATTTGGAACATCATAAATCACTTCACCAACATTAGCAAAATCCGTATTTGTATCTAGATTTTTTACAGTAACATCTGTTATAGGATATCTATCTGTTTCATAAAAATCTTTAAATAGTGTTCCAGTATTTTTTACATAAATATCCCAGGTTTCTGTAACATTCATACTTCCATCTTCATTTAATGAAATATCGAAATCCAACTTATTCATTAATTGGATTTTTTTAGAATCTGTAATACTTATTACTGTTGCTATAAGCATAATCATAAAATAAACAATTATTACCATTATTACATATTTTTTAATTTTACTTGAATACTTTTTCATTTTCATCCTTACTTTCCATTATTTTTTTATATTTTATCATATTATATTTTTTTATATCAATATCCAAAAGAAAAAGAAAAGGCGTATTCTTTCTTAAATACATTCCTTTTCTTTTTGCTTATACAGTTTTATTAAATTTTTTATATTTATAAATAATTTTGAGGATTTAAACTTTTTCCATCTTTTCTTATTTCGAAATGTAAATGTGGTCCTGTAGAATTACCTGTAGAACCAACTGCTGCAATTCTATCTCCTGCAGAAACCCTTTGACCAGATTTTGCATATAGTTTACTACAATGTCCATACCACATTTCGTAACCATTATCACATTTAATTTTTATTAAATAACCATATGAACCTTTATATCCTGAGAATATAACAGTTCCTGAAGCTGCTGCTTTAATAGGTGTTCCTGATGATACTGCTATATCTAATCCTGTATGTCTACTTGAACGTATACTACTTCTTTCTCCATATCTAGAAGTAATAGTTCCACCAGATACCGGTCTTACAGCAACAACAACTTTACTTTCCTCTTCTGCTTTTTTCTTTTCTTCTGCCTTTTTAGTCTCTTCTTCTTTTTGAGCTACTTTAACTTCCAAATTCTCTGTTTTTAATTTTGAAACAGCAGTATTTTCATCTTCAGTTTCTATTCTATTTTTGTCAAATACCTGTTTTACACCAATATTAAGTACTAATTTGTCTTTATATTCATTTTGTAAATCTGCAACTATTTTATCTGCTTTCTCTTCTGTGCTAACATATGTTTGAATTGCATCATCTATTGTTATTCCATATGCTGTATATGTTGTAGAAATATTCTCTTTTATTTTTTCTAGTACTTCTTCATTATTTGATGCTTCTTTACTTACAAATTCAGGTTTATATTCTGTTTTTGCTTCTAGATTTCTAAAAGCAACCCCCTCTTCTTTATTTTCAATATAATTATTAATTTCTTCTTCTATTTCATTTTTGTTCTTAACATATCCTATTTCTTCGCCATTTATAGTTACTTTATATAATATATTATATCTAAATAAAATAACAATAAATAATATTAATAATATTGTGGCAAAAATCTCAGTAAATTTTATTATTTCTTTTGTGTGGTTTTTACTAAGTCGTTCTAAAATAAGCTTCACTCTCCTTTAATTTCTACACACAAGCAATCATTATTATACTATATATTTTATGTTTTTTCAATTTATGTATACATCATTATTATAGTTTTTCATATTTTTTTAAATTTTTACTGAGAATTTTACAGCATTTTCTATATTTATCTCTGTTTTGCTCCTATTTTCTCCCTTTATTGGCGTTTTTTGGATTTATCTACCTCCCATTCCGGCGCCTCCTCCGCCGCCTCCTCCGCCAGAGGAGAATCCTCCACCACCACCGCTAGATGATGCAGAATGAGCAGCAAGTGTAGATGTCATAGTTCTATACGAACTATTTATATTACTTGTAAAATGATTAAAACCACATGGGGTTTCAGTATATACCGGATTACAAGCCATACTCATAATTATAAAATTATCTGGATGTTCTTGCCAATATTCTTCTGTAAAAACATCTGGATATTTAGCCTTTAATTCAGCAATAACATTCTTAGAAATTCCCATTGCTGTAGCAAAAACCAAATATTTTTCCCAAATTACTATATCAAAAACACCCTTTTCATCTATTAATGAATAATCTTTTAAATATTGACCAAGCCCTTTCCATTGAGCTCGTTCATCTTCTCCTTTTTGTGTAAGTTTATATATTTTATCTTTAGCTTTATTATGAACTCTATCTAGTAAAATTAGTATTATAATTAATGGCACACATATTATTAAAGAATCCAATAATCTGCCTAAAATATCTATTCCCCAATTTACTATATACCAAGGTGAAAAAATTGGAATTAAACCAACTGCATTATAAACTATTATGGCAAATAAAACCCCAGCAAATATTATAGGTAATATATTATTTGATGCTCTATATAATCTTTCCTTTTCCTTATCTACTAAACCTTCCTTATATAAATTTTGTTTAATATCATTCAACATTTTACTAACGTGATTGTTATAATTGCTATAATTTGATTTTGCAAATTTGTTTAATTGTTTTACTTTAATTCCTTCTTTTTCTCCTATTGCATCTTTTAATAAATAATATATTTCTTTTTCATCATCTTTTAGTCCTGATGCTTCTTTTATTATCGAAATATACAAATCATCTTGTTTTTTCTCTATAGATATATAACCTTTAAGGCATAAATTTAATATATTTGCAGCTATAAGGTCTGATGGGTTAGTTTCCCCTGCATAATTTTCATTATCATAATGGTATAAAAAGTCTGCTTCTCCAGGAGTAGAAGTTTTCTCCCTTGGTATATCTCTAAAATACTTTAAATTCTTTTTAATGATTCCATCATCTTTTTGTTTACTTATTTTATAAAATTTATAATACTGTATAATTAAATAAACTATTATGCCTATTTCTATTATTGCTAAAACTATTACAAATATTCTGTGATTTCTAATATTTTTATTGGTTTGTTTTGCCCAAATATCCTCTTCTTTTAAAACATTGTTAAGATACTCATATCTATGTATATTTTCTGGCGAATTAAAGATTTTATCCTTAGTAATTACTCTCACTTCTAACATATTATTAGCATCAAAATTATGAATTTTAAACTGCACTTCATTAGTTGCTGTTTTGTTAATTTCACCATTTATATTTCCATGTCCCCATACTAATAAATTATCAATATTAGTTATACCTTCTGGTAATTTTATAGTTCCATTTATTTCTTTACAAGGTATATTATTAGACTTATCTAAAAACTTCCAATAAAATTGTTGAAAATCATTATATGAATCTATAACATTATCAATTTTATATGATATTTGATATCTTTGATTTCCGGAAGATTTACTCTTCCCTGTTCCAAAAGCAATCTCTACAGTATTAGTACTTATTTCCTCAGCATAGTACATTCCTTCTGGTACATTGTATTCTTCTTCTCCTAAATCTTCTAATTTTGTATTTGTATCCAAATTTATTACAGAAACATCAGTTATTGGATATTTATCTGTTTTATAAAAATCTTTAAAAAGGGTTCCTGTATTTTTTACATAAATATCCCAGATTTCTGAAACATTCATACTACCATCTTCATTTAACGAAATATCAAAATCTAATCTGTTCATTATCTGCATTTTATCTTTGTTAAACACCTGGAATGCTGCAAACACAGAAAAAATGATGATTAAAATTAATATATATATTAACCAATTTCTAAAATATTTATAATTTTTTTTCATTTCCTCATCCCCTTGTATTTTTTTGCATTTTATCATACCAAAATATTTATAACAACACTAAATATATAATTTTTTATACTACAAAAAAAGATATAGCTAAATAGCTATATCTTTTTTGAATAATTTACTTTTTTAATTTATATTATTCTGCTGTTTCATCAGATTCAGCTTTTGCTTCTGATTTTTCAGCTTCTTCGCTTTTTCCTTCTTCTTCAACATCAGGAGTTTCATTATACTTTTCAATTATAGCATTTTGAATTTTCTCCCTTGTTTCAGCATTAATAGGATGAGCTACATCCCTAAATTCTCCATTTTGAGTTTTTTTACTAGGCATAGCAATAAATAATCCATCTTTTTCGATAACTTTTATGTCATGAACAACAAATTCATTATCGAATGTTACAGAAGCTACTGCTTTCATTTTGTTACCTGAGTTTACTTTTCTTAAACGTACATTTGTGATTTGCATTTGAGCACCGCCTTCCAAAGTTTTAAATAATATATTGTACAATTTTTGGTTTTACCAAATTCAGCCAATTTAATCAAAATCTAAGATTTTAATTATGGCTTAATATGTACTAATATAATATTCTGCAAAAAAAACTTTTTTCCTTCTTTATTTTCAAAATTATTTCTTTTTTAACATTTTTTAAATATTTATCATAAAATAGTAATAATTATATTGAAAAATATCCATAATAATTATATAATTTTATTTGCTTAAATATAGGAGGGATATTAAATGCCTAATCTCAAATTAATAAAGAAATATAATAGAGTACATATGATAGGAATCGGTGGAGTAAGTATGAGTGGAATTGCAGAAATTCTTAATTACTTTGGTGCAACTGTTACAGGTTCAGATTTATCCGATTCAGAAATAGTAGAAAAATTAAGAAAAAATAATATACCAGTAACAATAGGTCACGATTTTGAAAACTTATCTAAGGCAGATATAGTTGTTTATTCTGCTGCAATAAATAAACATGACCCAGAAATGGAAAAAGCAAGAGAACTAAACATACCTTTGTGTGAAAGAAGCGACTTCTTAGGAATGCTTACAGAAGCATATAACGATACTATTGGTATTTCTGGTACACATGGAAAAACTACAACTACATCTTTAGTCGCTTTATGCTTTCTAGAAGCTGGATTAGACCCAAGTATTCAAGTTGGTGCAATTTTAAAAGCCATAGATGGTAACTATAAAGTTGGTTCAAGTGAGCATTTTATTATTGAAGCTTGTGAATATGTAGAAAGTTTCTTAAAATTCCATCCAAAAGCAGCAATTATTTTAAATATAGATAATGACCATCTTGACTATTTTAAAACATTTGAAAACATCAAGAAAGCTTTTATAAAGTATGTAAAACTAATTCCAGATGATGGTTTACTTGTTGTTAATGGTGATGATAATAATTGTTTGGATTTATTAGAATATACTAAAGCTACAAAATTAACATATGGAATAACTAATAAAAATACGGACTTTTTTGCAGTAAATATTGTTTTTGATAACAATGGTTTCCCTGCTTTTGATGTATATAAAAAGGATAAATTTTACGAGAGAATTCAACTAAAAATTCCTGGAATGCATAATGTTTTAAATTCATTAGCTTGTATTGCTCTTTGTGATTATTACGGAATTGATAAAAAATATATTAAATCTGCATTAGAAAAATTTACAGGTGCACATAGAAGATTTGAATATAAAGGAACTGTTAATGGTGCTTCAGTTTATGATGACTATGGACACCACCCAACAGAAATAATAGCAACAGCTAAAGCATTAATGAACAAAAAATATAACAAGTCATGGGTTGTATTCCAACCTCACACTTATAGTAGAACAAAAACTTTACTAAATGATTTTGCAAAAGCATTATTAAATTTTGACCACATTATTATTACTGATATTTATGCTGCAAGAGAAACAAATAGATTTGGAGTTTCTCCACAAGATTTAGTTGATAAAATTGTATCATTGGGTAAAAAGGCTATATATATTTCAAATTTTGATGATATTGTAAAATACTTAAAAGAACATGTTGAAACCAATGATATTGTATTAACACAAGGTGCTGGAACAGTTACTGAAATATCTAATAAATTAGTTAAATAATATATTTTAGAAGAGAATTAGATTTATTCTAATTCTCTTCTACTTCTTTCATTTGTTTAAGCATTGTATCTGCAAATATTCCATAGCCTTTTTCTGGATTATTTACCATAACATGTGTAACAGCACCTACGAATTTTCCATCTTGCAAAATTGGTGAACCACTCATCCCTTGGATTATTCCACCCGTTTTATCTAAAAGTCTTTTGTCTGTTACTTTTATAATCATATTTTTATTAGTTCTATTAGTTGATGTATATACTTTTTCTATTTCAATTTCATATTCTTCTTGTTTATTGTCATCTAAAGTACATAAAATACTTGCTTTTCCTTCTTTTACTTCATCCCTTGGCATTACTTCCATTACTTTATTATTTTCTTGCTTTACATTATCTAGATTATTTAATTTTCCATAAATACCAAAATTAGTATTTTTATATACTTCACCAATTATTTTTCCATTATCTATGCTACCTTGCAATTCTCCCGGTTTTCCTTTTTCACCTTTTACAATTGAAACAATTTTACTAGTTACAATGTCTCCTCTTGCTATATCTATTAGTTCTTCTGTGTCTATATCCAATATTCCATGTCCTAATGCTCCAAAATCTCCAGTCTTTGGATCATAAAATGTTATAGTACCTACTCCAGAAGCTGCATCCCTTACCCATAATCCTAATTTATATTCATTATCACTAGTTTTCGTAGGAGTAATTTCTGTATTATAATTGCTACCATCTCTTACATATGTTATTTTAACTGAATTTCCTTTTGATTCATTTACCTTTGTAACTAAATCCGATGTACATGTAACAGATTCATTATCTACTTTTGTTATCATATCTCCTTCTTTTATTCCTGAATTTTTATAAGGAGTATAATTATTATGATCTTCTCCTTGTATTTCAGACATTCCAACGACTAGCACTCCACTAGTATATAATCTAAGTCCAATTGCTTCGCCACTTGGAATAACTACTGTATTTGGTATAACATTAACAGTTAAATCTTTTACATTAAATCCAGCTAAATTTAAGGATAAATTCATTTTACCTATACTATTACTTACTTTTGTTTCCTTGGAATTTACAGCCTCTACACTTTTTCCATTTGCATCAGAAATACTTAAACCCAAAAGTGTTTTTAAATTTAAATTCTCACCTTGTAATAATATTAAATTATTTGGAATAGATGTTATATTACTTACATATACTAATATAATAAATAATATAACAATTAATAAAACATGAGCAAAATTTTTAATTTTGTTTTTATGCTTTTTATGTGGTAAATCCACTAAAATTTTTTTTGAATTTTTCATAGTAAAAACCTCTTGTATTATTATTTTGTCCTATTTTTATATGTTTAATACTAGAAAGGTTTTACTAAATAATTTGAAATTAAAATTGGAAAAAGTTAGAAAAAAATAGATACTTTTACAGTATCTATTTTCACTTTATGAAATATTTAAACTTAAACTCTTAAATGAATTATATCGTTCCCTAAATAAAGCTGTATAATATGCTTTCTTTATTTTATCCGGTGCTCTATCTAAAATATCATCTAACTCTGTAATACGATTTCCCAAAGCATTATCTGAAGAAGAGCTTCCATTTGAAGTTGTAATGGATGTGGATGTTACAATACAAGCATAGTCTGCTGTTGCAGCAAAGGTTCCCTCATTATTCATATGTCTATAGTAATTTTTAGTAGTACTATCGCTTGATACAAAACTTTGAGTTTCAAAATCTATATTTCTATAGCCAATAACATTATTTGATAAACTAGCATCTATATGTCTAACATCATGATATCCCATTGAATCTTGGTCTAAAACATATATTAATTTTGGATCCACAAATTCTCTATTTTTGTTATTTGTTACTATGCTGTAACCCATGTAATATCCGTTTCCTATATGTTGTCCTTGCATAAATGATATTAAACATGTATTACTTAATATTAAGCTCCATTCATTTTCTGTTAATGTTGGCATTTTGGCTGCATATGTAGTATTTTGATTAAATTTTGCAATTGTAGCTTTTAAGTTTGTAGTTATAGAATTTCTTATAACCTGTAATTTATGATTATTAAATGTATCCAACATTCCACTAGAGCCAAAATTTATTAATTTTTGATTACCAATATCTCCAGTAATTCCTAAATCTTCTTGATTAACACCTACAATATTTCTTAAATAAATATCGCCTAATATACTTTGCATATTATTTGTAAAAGTGACAGCTTCTCTTAAATATCTTTGTGCACTATCATCTTGTTTATAAGTAGTTCCAAGTTGAGCTCTTACATTGGCATCATTAAAATTTTGCGTTCCATCTATATTGTATTTATACCAGCGACCATCCCAATATGCCTTTTCTCTTCTTCCACTATCATTAGTAACATATGCATAATTTAATTTTCTATTTGAACCATCATCCGCAGTAGTACGATTTACTTCTGATAAAGCTTCTGTATCTATTTTAATACCATCATAGTAAATTCCATCTGAACGTTCTTGTACTTTTGTGGTATCTATTAAATATCCAGAATATGTATGATAGTTATCATCTCCAGCTCCTTTATAAAATACTGTTATATAATTATCCAATGTATAATTTATTACTACATCTTTAGCTCCATTTTGGTATCTTGCAGAATAATATACATATGGTTTTAAACCTGTAGCAGATTGTGATGAATCCAAATTAATTTGAGGAGTTAATATATTGTCCTCATTTAATGATTCTCCTGTTACAACATTATTATATTCTGTATATATATAATATCCATCATATAAAGTATATACCAATGCAGGAATAAAACCTTTTAAATCATCTTCTGCATATCCACTTCTACCAAAATTAGTTGCTAAAGAATTATAAAAAGTATTTACTGAAGCTTCAACATCTCTTATTTTTTCTTCTGCAATATTTTGTGTAGTACTATTTAATTCGTTTATTTGAAATGCTTTTATGGCATCATAAGTTGCATTATTTAAAATAGTATCATAATTTCCCTGGGCATTAACATAACTTACTTGTACTTGAATATATAAAGACATTACTAATACTATTGGTATTACAATAATTGCAAATATTACTATCCAGCTTTGTAACTTCATCTTTATTCCTTTCTTTACTTTTGTAACTCTTTAATTATATAAGAAATATGAAATTTATATTTCTTATATAATTAAAGAAGGGGTGATATACAATACACCCCCTATTCTTTTTTACTATTAGTTTCTTCCATTAACAGTAACAATTCCACCATTTGATGCTCCTATAGTTGAAGAGTCATTTCCTGTTACTCTATAGAAGAAGTTTCTTAATAATTGAGAAATTGTTGTGTTTGTATTTTTAACACTAACAGATACAATATCTCCTTCTTTTAAGTATTTAGTATTATTATTAGCAGTATCTCTTAAATCATCCATAACTTGTGTTGTGTACTCTGTGTAATATACATTTTCACCAATCTTTTCATAAGCTGTTTCTGCTGTCTTCTTTCCTGGATTTTCATCCAACACTTTTACTTCTATGTCTACATCATATGTATTTCCTGTAGAATTTATTTCTTGTACAAATCTATTATAATCCGCTAATGTTATTCTTCCTGTAGAACGTATATTGTCCACAAATTGAGTAGTACTATTTTGAACAGATAATTGTGAAACATCATCACTACGATCAGCAACTGACATTAAGGGAAAAATAAACATTAATACAGCTGCTAATACTATAGCTATAATTGTAACTACTGTATCTCCCATTTTTTATTACCTCCTTTTTCCCTTTTTATTGGCTTTAGCCAATTAATTATTACTTGGTACGAAATCGAAGATTTCTACCATAATTAACTTTTTAAAGTATATGTTATTATTCTTTTATATTGTTTGTTTATATCTGGAACTGTTGGTCCATCATCCTCGGTGTCTTCACTATCTTCATTATCTTCCATTGTACCTAATTTTTCTTCAAAGCTTTTATCTTTGTAATTTTTCAATAAGTATTTTACTACTTCATCTACATGTTGCTTTATCTTAGTAGTGTTTCCTCTCCATGCTTCATATCTTGTAACACCATATTCATCTATCCAATGTTCAGTATCTAAATCTAGGTCATTTTTATCCCTACCTGAGCCACTTGTATATATTTTTAATGGTCGTTTTGAAGTATCATAGAATTGTACCGCATAATCTTCATCTGCATATCTATATAATGTTGGAATTATATCGGCTAATGTTACTGTTCGTGATAATGACCTTGTTTCACTATCTGTAAGCTCTATATACTGATATGATTCTTGCCTATCTTGTTGTCTTACTAATGAATCTGCAGTAGTTTTAGCTTGAGTAAGAGTAACCATAGTAATCGTTAGTGCCATTATAAATAGTAGCATGAATCCAGCCATTTTTAATGCCTCTACTGCATTTTCCATGATTACTCCTCCTTATTAATTAAATTAATTATTATTTTTCTGTAATTGTCATTTTTGTAACATAACCTTTATATTGTCCATCTTGTGCTTGATAGTCTGTAATAGAAACCTCATATTGTTCTGTTGGTTGGAATGCATTTTTTAATTTTGTTAAATCTGCTGTTGTTTTTGTGTTTGAAATTGTTACAGAACCTGCTTTTCCACTTTGAATTGTAATATCTCCTAAGTCTGGCATTTGTTGATTATTATTTCTTATTGCATCTATTAATGCCTTAGCTTGTGTACCATTAATTGTACCCTCATAATTTTGGAATGTAGAGTTATGTGCCTCTACTTGTTGATTTGATAAATCATCCATATTTGTAGCACTTTTGGCCTTGTTAAAAATAAAAACTCCTAAAGCTATAATTAAAATTGCAAGTAATATTGCACCTGCTATGATTAATGCTTTTGATGCATTCTCCATAATAAATTCCTCCTTTGTTTTTTTATAATATATATTTTTTAAAAACCTTATTAACTAAAATTAAGATATTTGTTCAATATATAAATAACTTATCCTATTTGTTTTTTTATGATATTCGACTTCTGTACATTTAAATTTTATATTGCTATAATTATATACTAGATTAGAAATCTCACCCGAATTTAATAATTCCATACTATATGTTTTTTCTGTATCTGTCATATATACATCTACTCTTAATGAGTACATATCATCTGCAATATATTTTCCCGTTGAATCTTTAGGAATGCTATATCTTTCGTTATTATCTATTGCTAAGTTTATAATGGTTGCTAATTCATTCCCATAAAATTCTTGATTAATATATTTTGAAAATTCATTATTAAATTTTTGGACTTGATTTACATTTCCTTTATATATTGAATATGCATATGTAACTGATATAACTATACAAATTACTATCACACATATTATAATGACTATCTTCTTCATATGCACCCTTTCTATTATTATAACATTATTCAACATTATTTGTAAATAATTTTTACATAATAAAAATGTTAACTTTTTACATTTTTACTAATAATTTTATTTTATGGGCTACCAGTATCATAATGATCTACTTTAAATACGACTGAAGATATTAATCCATCATCAGTACTTACTACATTACAACTAAACCTCGCACCACTTTTAGCATATTCATCTAGCATTTTAGAAATATCTTCATTGTCCACAGTTTGCAAACTTGAATTATTAATTCCATAAATTGATGCCCCGTTAGTTATTTTAACTGTTATGTAACCTCTTTGTCCTGAAGTAAGATTTAATGATTCGTTATTATCTTGTGCTTTATTTATAACAGTAACAACATCATAAATTGTATTCTCTGTTGTACCTTCATATTGCGTATATTCATTTAAAGCTTCTGTTTTTTGTCTTTCATATATTCTATCGTACATATCTTTTGCCTGACTACCATATGTAGTAAATAAATAAACAAATAGTGAGGCAACCATAATTGCTATTAGTATTCCACCAGCCATTATAAGTGCTTTTGATGCATTCTCCATAATTCTGTTGCCCCTCCTTTTTATTTATCTAGTTTCTTCAAAAGACATATCTTTTACTCTACCATTATCAAAAAATGTAGTCCCTGTATGTTTAAATTTCATTCTTTTAAATTGAATATATTTATAATATTCCTTAGCTGCATCTCGTAACTTCTCTTTATTCAATGAAGTATTAACTTTTATATCCTCGCATATTTCATTAAAAGATTCTTGGCTACTACTACTAGCTTTTGCTAAAGTTTCCCACTGTGAATCTGATACCTTGCCTTTAAAATCCGAACTATTAGTAGTTTCATCTAACACATCTTGTATTTTCGAATTTATACTATTTAAATTATAAGTACCTCTACTAAATAAATTGTCTGTAGAACCGGATAACTCTACTATTTTTATACTTAACCCCATTTTTCCGTATCCACTATAATTAACATCATCACTGTCATTGTAATCACTTATTTTGTTAGCAAGTCCTAATAATTCACTTCCATATAAAACTTTTTCATATGATAAATAACTTTTATTGAAGTCATTAGTTCTTTGTATATCTATTTCTTCTTGTTGCATCTTTTGACTATTGCCCCAATGAGTAAAAACATAAGTTACCAAAACTGCAAGCATAACCGCAATTAAAACTCCACCAGCAATAGTCAATGCTTTAGTTGCATTTTCCATAATCTATTCTCCTTTTTACATTGCTTGCATTGTTGAAAAAGAACTTGACATACTTGTTAAACCAATAAATACTAATGGTGCAATTAAATATCCAACAAACATGCATACCATAGGTGCAAAACCAATTCCTTTTCCAATTAAACCTTTGCTAGAAATTAATCTATCATTAGATTCTTTTCTCTTAGCTTGATAATAATCTCTTTCTGTATCTAGTTCATCAAAAGCCTCAACAATAGGTATTTTTTCTACTGCTGCTTGAAGACTTTCAACAATTCTTATCATATCTTGATAAGATATATCATTTTTTAATTGTTCCAAAGCTTCCCATGCACCAGCTTCGTAGTTATTAACACATTTACTAATTGGCTCTTTAAATATATTAGCATATCTTTCTAGCCACTCTAAAATCATTTCAACATTTACTCTTTCGATTCTCATAAGCATTAATATAATTGTTTGGAATTGCATAACTTCGTTTTCCATTTCCATTTGTCTCATCTTCTTTTGGAAGATTAGCAACAATATTGGGAATGCATATCCAATAAGTGCAAATACTAAGCCTATTAGGATTTCAAACCATTTTAAATATTCTCCATTAATAGTTTGTAATTTTCCATAAACTCTCTCTGAATCCGTATCTAATGTATCATCCGTAGCACCTTCATAATATCTAGATCTTTGCATAGCTCTTCTAATATCATCTTGTGAAGCCTTCAAATTACCTCTATACATATCTAGAAATACATTATCAATTTGTGTTGTTTGCATTGCTTTCTGCTCATCAGTCTCATCCATTGCTCCCATTAAATCATAATCGGTTGTTGGTTCTGTGTATATATAATCAACTTGTAATTTATGTAGATATATCATTATTAAAATTGATACAATAAAAACTACTACAAATAAAACTATTCTATTAACATATACCCAAGATAATTTTAATGGTGATGCAGCATCTTTTAATAATTCTTTTTGTTTTCTATAATCCTTTGTTCCCTCTTTAGGCATAAATAAATCTACAAATTTTTTAATTGGTTTTTTACTGTATAATTTTTCTTGCCAAGGATTTTCTGTATTCTGTGTTTTTGTATTAACAGAACCATTATCCTTTAATTTTCTAGTAAGTGTATAACAGATAAATGTTAAAACAATTACTAAGATTTGTACAATCATTCCAGCTTTTCCCATATAAAAGCTTTTTGTAAATGCGAATTGGCTAACAGCCCAATTCTTAATCATTTCCAAGAATAGCATTGGTACAATAGAAATTACAGATAAACTTTGGAAAACATAATCCAATTTATCTCTTTTTAAAATTTCCAATTGCATTTCTTGTGTTATGTTGTTTAAGTTCTTTAAGTATAAAGAAGCACCATCCTTTTTTCTATCTCCATATTCTTTTGTTAAATAAGAAATTCCTGCAAATTCCTTTAAATAACTATTTGGTGCTATATCATAATATTTTTCCAATTCCATTTCTGGATCATCAGAAATTAGAATTTCATAAATTTTTTCTGCTTGTCTCGAAACTTCCAATTCATTGTCCTGTGCAGTTTGATAAATTGCTTCTTCTACCATATTAAATTCATGATAGGCATGTCTAATTTCACCAAAGAAATCAATTTGTTGCTTTAACAAATTATTATCAATTTTATCAACCATTCCATCTATCATACTATCCATTATGAAAATTTCGAAGATTATTAAAATTCCTAATAATAGCACATTACTGTATGTAAGCCATATAATAACAATTGTAAGAGGTATAACAATAAATAAACCTTTTGTTAATATCTTTGAAGCTTGTTTTCTTGTTAAATATTCATCATCTATATTTAAAATTTCCAATCTTCTACGTAATTTTAACAAATAACGTTTAATAAGCGGAATTTTTCTATATTTTAAATATAGTTTTTGATATATAATGTCCGCTGAAAATGCCTTTTTTTCATTGCCTCTCTGTAATTGTTTTATTTGCTTATATTGAGAGCTTTGCATTCTTTTTCTTAATTGCAAATAAACAATAACAATTATTAGAAAAACTACAGCTATTCCTGCAACAATATATAGTAATACTTGATCTGACATTTAAGGTTTGTACACCCCTTTCTTATTATTCTTTTGTCTTCCTTGGTCTTCCTGCTTTTCTTCCACTTTGTACACTTTCTAAGTCTTCTGTATTATAAGCTGTTTTTGAAGGACCCCAATGATCTTCTATGAATTTATCAAAGTCCTCTAAGTCATTGTCATCCATGTTTAATCTCATTTCTTGTATATTGTGGTCTGTAATTTTATTTGTAACTACATATTCACCATCATGGTATTCCAAAATATTTCTATATGTATATAATTGTTTATTTGTTACTTGAGTAAAATAATGTGTTGCATTATCAAAGAATTTCTCAAATTTTCCTTCCAAAGTTTTTTCTTTTCTAAAATCAAATGTATATTCATTTTTTTGTTCTACTGGTATACATTCTGTAACTCTCTCTATATATCTTCTACCTCTAAAGTCTTTTACTAAGTGAATATCAAAGTTTAATACTTGTACAACCTGCTCTTCTGCTGTTTTTTCATCTGTGAACACACCAGTTCTAAGCATAGAGTTTCTTAATGCTGTAACTAAATCTGGGAATGTTTTAGCATGGTGTGTAAATAATGTGAATTTAGAAGCAACTTGGGCAGCTTGAATCATCCAAGATGCTACGGGGTCTGTTGCAACCTCACCTATGATGTTAACAGAACCATCAGTTTTTTTCTGAACATCTAGACCCTCTTGTCCAGAAATTGTTTCTGTTTCTCTAAATGTTAAAATATTTCTTGTAGGATAAATTTTTCTTAAATGAAGCTCGAATGCTGTTTCCTGAACCCTTATGTTCATAGTTTCGTAAATATTTTCTATCATACCCATAAGCATTGTTGTTTTACCAGAACCTTGTTCACCAGTTACCGCTACGATACGAGCACCTTTTACTAAGAATTTTAGTAATGCTATTGCATCATCTTTTCCTGGTTGAGTAATTAATTGTTCTAGTGTAGCACGCTTTACATCGAATTTTCTTACAAAGAAAGCCCATGTCTCAGAGAAACTTGGTCTAACAACAACAACACGAGAACCATCTTTCATTTCATTAATCTTATAACCATTTGTATCTGATAATTGTCCTGGGTTATTGTATTTATAAATATTTTGACAAACTCTTTTTAATTCTGCTTCTGTACCAAATGAAAGGAATGCTAAACGTATAGATTTACCTTGGAAGAATATCCAAATACTATCGCAAGCACGTGGTACTTTGTGCTCCATAACTTCGTTTAAATAATCACCATCTGTTTGTGCAACTTGGCTTAAAAAACTTTCTGGAAGTCCAGATACACCACCAGATACACCATCTATATTCATATCTCTAACTTCATCTATAGAGCTATAACCTTTATAATGTTGATATATTCTTTGTACAACTATATTTAACTTATCTGAGAAATTAAGTACAAATGCTTCTTTTTCATAGATATCATTAATTTCATCTTCTGTTATTACATAACATGGTTTTGCATCACCAGCTATATATTTTAACTTATCCAAATTATATTTCTTTATTATTTGTGTTAATGCTTCATATCCAAATTCTTTTTTATACATATATAGAATAATATCAAATTTATCTTGTGATGTAAGTAATGAAGGAATATCAAAAGGAATTGATTTAGAAATATTTGTTTCATCTACTCCATATTCTTTTGAAAGTATGTCATAGATTAATTCTTTTACATATTTCTTATCATTAACATCTCCATATGTACAGCCTTTTAAAGCCTTTTTTAATTCATATTTCTTATTTTTTCTTCTTTGTAATTCTTCTTCTGTTAGTCCTAAATCGTATAAGTTTATCTTTGTAATTTCATCAAGTCTTTTCTTTATATATTCAGTCATCTTTTGTAAAGTATATGTTTGGTCATCAACATTTACTTGTTTTTCTACTTCTTCATTCTGCTTTTTTTGTACATTTCTGTATACTAAATATACGAATACTAAGACAACAGCTAGTATTAATACAATATTAAGAATCATCTTTGAAACTCCTTCCTTACTTTATTTCATCATTTGCATTTCATCTATCTTATATAAAATACCTTGTATTAATTCTTTTACATTATTTAAGAAATTTGCATTTCTATCTTTTTCTGAAACTGTTTGCATTTTTAAGAAGTAATCCACAACTCCTCCTTCATCGCAAGCATCAGAAAATAGAGTATTATACACTATAGGAAATAGCGAATCTTTTGTTTTTATACTTCTAATAATGTTCTTTTGAGTATACTTAGAAAATTTATCATACCTTCCAATATATCCAATTAAATTATTCATTTTAGAAGTATATCCTTCCTTTCTTGACTTACTGTATTCTTCTATGGAATGTCTTTTTTGAGTCATTCCATAGACAATTACATCAGAAACAGTTAGCATATCTTGTGCTAATTCATTTATTCCTTTTTTCAAGTCTATAATTACAATATCATAAGCCATATTAGCTTTTTTTACTAATGATACATAAAATGAATCAATTGCTGCTGTTTCTACACCATCAAAACCTGATAATACTTCTAATCTATCTTTAAATATTATTCCTGTATAATCTCTTATCATGTCTGGAGTAAGTTTATTGCTTCCCTCAATTTTCATTAAGCCTGTTACTCCAGATTCCATACCAACTGATTTTTTTGTTAAATTTAAGAATGATAGTAAATTTGTTTTTTGTACTTGTGGCTTTAAATATGCTGCATCAAATTCCTTATTATTTGCATATGTGGAAATTAACAATACTTTTTTATTGTGTTGTATCGCCATTTGTGTTGCCACAGCAATAGCTGTTGAAGTTTGTCCTGTTTCTTTACTATCTTCTGTCCAAAAAGATACTATAGCCATTTTCTTCTCCTTCTTTAAGATTAAATTTCTTTCATTACTTTTCTTAATTTTGCTCCTTGAGCTTCTGGCTCAAGCTTAGCAACTATATATTCTAGTCCTTCTTTATACATACTTGTTAAATTATCGAATCTAATCTTTGATACTTTTTGATTATTTATAATCGCTGTTTTATCTCCCATTTCTAATGGGAAATATATTTTTTCATCTTCCCACATAACTTTTGAGCCTAATGATAGATAATTTAAATAGTCATCTTCTTCTTTTGTAACTTCCTTAGAAAATAAAACTTTTGTCATTTTTATTGGAGTTGGAAATTCATTTAGAACTTCCAATCCTCTTCTTACTTCGTATGTATCAAAAGATGTTACAAAAAAGTTTTGTATTGCACTATCTATTCTAAAATTTATTGCACTTTGTGCATTATCTATGTCTACTAAAACATAGTCATATTCCAATTGATTAACTGGTTTATTTATATATTCAGCTATGGACTCCAAATTATTAAACCCAACTGCAATATCTATTTCTTCGAATTCTGTTATATAAGACAAAGTAGGATTTAATGCTGGTACAACATATCTTGCCTTTTGAGTAATTGTCGTATCTGCCATTAAAACTTTTTTGCCTAATGCAGTTAGAATTTTTGCTATATAAATAATTAAATCTGTTTTATCAAAAGCTCCTACAAACCCTACTTCTTTCATATTTCCTCCTATTTATTTTTAGTTACTTGTACTTGTTGTACTTCCAGTTGATGTACTACTACTTGTTGTATTTCCTGAAGTAGCAGTGGCATCGCTTGCTGCAGCTGCATCTTCAAGTGATTGTAAATATTGTTGTCTTAATTCTCTTTGTTGTTGAATATGTTGTGTTACATTTGATTCCAAATTTGATTGTCTTTGATCTGCTTGTACACTTCCTAATTGATTATTAATAAAGTTTTCTCTTAAGCTACGATCATATCTATTAGCTATAGATGCTTTTGCTTCATCCAAAATATTTGGATTTGTATTCATTAAATTAAGTGCTTCATTATTAACAGGATATGTTGGCGTTGCTGCTGCTTGCATTCCAGGATCTGTATATCTAGATACATACATTTCAGCTGAAGATAATTGATATGCTTCTATAATTGCACTAGACATTGCAATTGTTTCATCTTCTGATAATTTTACATCTATTACTCCTTCTGCTGGAGAACCGGCAATTTGTGGAATTGAAACTTGTTTCTTAGAAACAATTATGTAATCCTGTCCATTTCCGAAACGTATACGTATATCTACGAAATCACCATCTTTTAAATCTGTTGGTAGTGATAACATATTATATTCTTGTTTTCTTAAGTCATTTGTAGCTGTTTCAGAACTTGTTGTTAACATATCTTTAGTTAAAATAGTACCAGCTTTTAAATCTATTTTAGCAACCAAGTCTGTTTTTGCTTGTGTTCTTGAGTCATCTGTATAGAAATCTGTAGGTTGTGCATAATTTTCTGGAACAACACTACCATCAGCAACAGATTGCTGTACATTTGCTGATGACCTAGAATCATCACCACTTACTGCAGCAATTTGTATTCCAGAACCTGATGAAACATCTGAAGTTAAGACATATACTGCTCTTTCATTTTGTTTTGCTTCATCTTGTTCTTTCTTCATATTAATTATTATCATTAGTAATAAACCAATTACTAATGCTGCTATAATAAGCATAGTTAACATTCCTAATAAAAATGATACTCTTTTTTGTCTTTGCATTGGATTTGAAGCCATTTATTATTCCTCCCTTAATATTTAAATTTCAATATAATCTGATTTTATTTTACAACAATCTACTCTTTAAAACAATATATACTATAATTTCGTAACAAAAATATAATATTTTTGTAATATAGCAGTAACATTATAGTATTAATTCTTCTAAGACTTTCGCAACCCCTTCTTCATCATTGGTTGCTGTAATAACATCCGCCACTTTTTTCACTTCATTATTGCTATGTCCCATTGCTATACCGAGTCCTGCATTTTTTATCATAAGTATATCGTTATTATTGTCACCAAAAGACATAACTTCTTCTTGCTTTATATTTTCCCTCTTCATAATTTCTTCTATTGCATACCATTTATCCACATTTTTGCTACTAACTTCGGTATAATAATATCCAACAGATACTTCCTTTGTTCCTGTTTTTATTTTTTTCTGAGACATGTGTGAAACATCCAAAACATCTATATCTGATATATTTTTTAATCTTCTTACTATGCTAGAAAATACTATTTTGCTTTCATCACATATTGTCATTTTTAAAAATTTATTAGTGTTTAATTTTTTTACATAATTATAAACATCTTCCACAATATTTATTTCTGTTTTTTTATCACTACTTTTTTTTGTATTTTCATAATTATAAAAAGCGACATTATAATTTAGGGATTTTGCAATAACTGCATTTTCTGTATAAATATTATAATAAATACTATTTTTTTCACACAAATCTATAATCTCTAAAACTTTTTCTTTTTTTAAATAATTTTCATATAAAATTTTATCATTTTGCATATCATATAATACAGAACCATTTCCAGAAATATAGTATTTATTTGCTCCTATTTCTTTAGCTATTGTAAGTACCGATTCTGATATTCTTCCAGAAGCTATAACTACTAATATTCCTTTTTCAGTTACTTTTTTTATAATTTCTTTTGTATGCTCAGTAACTTCTCCATATCTATTTAATAATGTACCATCCAAATCAATTGTTATTAATTTATACATATTTTTTTCCTTTCTACATTTCATTACTTTAATATATAATATTTTCTATTTTTTTACAATATATATCAATTTATTTTTTCAAAAAATTGCCAGAATATTTTTTATTGATTTACACATCATATATATTGAAAAGACAAAGTTCTTTTCAAACAATTTTTTACAATCCTAGGAGGTGAAATTTACAATGGCATATTCAAATTCAAATAAAAAGTTAGTTCCTGAAGCAATGAGCGCTTTAGATAAATTTAAATATGAAGTAGCTTCTGAAGTTGGTGTTAACTTAAAAGAAGGTTATAATGGTGATATCTCTTCAAGAGATGCTGGTAGAATAGGTGGAAACATGGTTAAGAAAATGGTTCAAAAATATGAAAACGAAATGTTAAACAAATAGTTTCCTCTTTTAAATTTTAATAACGGATTCAAGAATTTTAAACAAAGCATTTGTTAAAAAATCTAGAATCCGTTATCTTTATATAAAAACCGAGATTTGAGAACAATCCCAAATCCCGGTTTATTAATTATTAATCTTCTGGTTGAACTAATCCATAATTCTTATTGTCTTTTAATTTATAAATTACATTTACTTTTCCACTTTCTAAGTTAACAAATGTGAAAAATGTATTTCCTTTATTTTCTTGTAATTTTAATTTAGCATCTTCTGGTGTCATTGGTTTTATTTCGTAATATAATTCTTTTATTATTTCATCTTCTGGTTCTGCATTATTTTCTTCTTGTCCCATTCTTATTGTTGCTTCTTTAGTCATTTTCTCTCTTTTAGTTTTTGTTTTTCTTATTTGTCCTTCTAGTATATCTATATTTTTATCTATAGATGCATATAAGTCTTTATGTGCTGTTACTGCTTTGTATGTAACGCCATGGCTTGAAACTCTTGATTCTGCAACTTGTTCATTTCCTTCTACTTTTATTGTTACTGTTCCTTCAAAGTCATCAAAATATTTTGTTAATTTGTCCATTTTCTTTTCTGCATAATTTCTTATTGCATCTGTAACCTCTAAATCTTTTCCTATAACTTTTATATTCATAAAAATCTCTCCTCTCAATTATTTTGCTTTCTTTAGTTACACGCCTATTATATATTGAAACCAGCTTTTTTTCAAGCATATTTTGTTATTTTGTATATTATTAGAAAATATTGTCCATTTTATAATCTTTTTCAAGCTTATCATTTAAATATAATTTTGATATCATTGCTAATTCTTTTTGTGCTTCTTCACCAATGTTGAATGAAAAAACTTTTTTAGGCTGAGAGGTTATAATATACCTAATAGCCTGCATTGTAGAATTTTGCATGTGTATACAACTTGTATCCTGCTTACCACAAGCACTACATTTAAACCCATTATCTTTTAAACTAAAAAATTCCAAGTTTTCTTTTGAATTACAATTTGTACAAGACTTTATATTCGGAGTAAATCCCAATATACTTATTAATTTCATTTTAAATATTGCTAGTACAAATTCTAAATCTTTGTCAGTTTCTGATATCATATATAAAGTATTTAAATATAATTGCAAAATTCTATATGAATTTTCATTTTCATTTGTAACATCCATAATTATTTTAGTTATAAATGATGCATAATCTAATTTTTTTAAATCTTTTCTTATATTATAAAAAATCTCTATGGGTTCACATGAATTTATATAATATGTAGAACTCGTTTTATATAATATATAATCTCCAAAACATAAAAATTGGCTACCCACTAAGAGCGAACTTCTAAATCTTTTCGCTCCTCTGGCAGCACAAGAAATCTTTCCAAGTCCTGGTGTTAACATAGTTAACATTTTATCATAATCACCCATATTATGTTCAACTAATATAATTCCTTTTGTCTTTATTGTTCCCATTTTTTTCTTCCTCTATTTTTTCTTCTAATTCTTTTAGTTGTTTGAATTCCATAAATGTATTTATATTACCTGTTTTTTTAAAGGTGTTCCAAGCTATTTGTTTAAACATGAAATCATCTCCTTTTTATTATCTTTTGTATTTTATGTTTTTTTATTCATTTAGTTGAATTTAAATTTTTTTACTATACTATCTTTATCCTGCCAATCTTCTTTAACTTTTACCCATACTTTTAAGTTTAATTTTGTTCCTAACATATTTTCCAATTCCATCCTTGCACTTGAAACAATTCGTTTTAACATTGCACCATTTTTTCCAATAATGATTCCTTTATGTGAATTTCTCAAACAATATATAGTTGCTTCTACATCATAGATTTCTTCTCCTTTTGTAGTTTTTCTTAAAGTCATTTTCTCTACTTCAACATATATACCGTGTGGCACTTCTTCGCTTAAAAATTTTAACGCCTTTTCTCTAATAACTTCTTCCACTAATTGTCTTGATGTTTGGTCTGTATATTCATCTATATCATAATATGCAGGTCCTGGTTTTAATCTTTTTTCTATTTCATCCAAAATAGTATTTACACCTTTACTGTTAAGTGCAGAAATTGGTATTATTTCTGCAAAATCATATTCTTTTCTATACATTTCTATTACTTTTAAAATATCTTCTTTTTTTATTAAATCTATTTTGTTTAATATTAAAATAGTCTTTTTATTCATTTGCTTAATTTTATCTAGTATAATTCTGTCTCCTTTAGTTATTTCCTTTTTTGAGCTATCAACTATAAACAAGATAATATCCACATCTTCTGCAATTTCATAAGCTGTTTCTAGCATTGTTTCTCCTAATTTTGTCTTTGGTTTATGTACTCCTGGTGTATCTATAAAAATTATTTGAGAATTTTTTCTATTTACTATTGCCCTTATTGCTGTTCTAGTTGTTTGGGATTTATTTACAGTTATTGCAACCTTTTCTCCTACTAATTTATTTATAAGTGTAGATTTTCCTACATTAGTTCTTCCTATTATTGCTACAAAGCCTGATTTAAATTCTGCCATTTACTCAATCCTTTCTATATTATTTATACTATCATATATTATTTTATTTTTTTGTAGAAACTTAGTATTTTTCTAAATTTATTTTTCAAATATTTTAACATATTTCTTAGGTTTATAAAAGACTAGTTTTATAAACTAGCCTTCTCATGTATGTATCAAGTAAATGTAGGCAATTTATTTTTTACCTACTTAATTTTACACTAACCCTTATCATTCGAATGTTACATTACTGTCGATTGGACAAATATTAAAAAATGTATTTCCATCATTTACACTTATTTCATTTCCTTGTAAATCTTCATATTTAGTTTGTGATGTTCTACTATTTTTTATACATTTAATTTTTATTGCTTTACCGTTTGTTATATAATATCCGTTATTTGTTCCTACATCTGATAAATCCTGTCTATCTTTATTTTCTGTATCCTTTAATGGAGAATTTTTTTCGAATGTAATAATAATATTTTTAGTTGTTATTGGTTCTCCTGTTTCCATATCAGTTTGCTTTTCTCCTCTAGCATATCTTGTATATCTTTTTGTTTCTGCATCATATTTATAATTAACTGTATGCAAATCTGAATATGGTATTGTTACATTGTTAGCAGTAATTCCATTATCTAAGTTGACCTCGCTAAATGTATAATTTAGGACACTGTCTTTATCTGAAGTGGTATCATATTTTTTACTTTTTGCAATTTCTAATATGTCTTTTGTACTAGTTAATACATTGTGTGGTGCTGATTTTTTCTTTGTTCTCCAAAAGCTCTCTGTGCTTTCACTTATTCCATTTATATTATCTACATTTAATGTGGATATATCGGATTGAGCTTTTGGGCTCCAACCATAATGTACATATATTGCATCATTTTCTAAAGCATAATCTAAGAAATAATGCCTTGCACTACGAACTGGACCAATCTCATCTAAATCTATACCTTTAAATAGTGCCATTAGTCTACTTTCTCCACCTTCTACAATTATTTCATAAACACTATATGCTTTATTTAATCCTACTTGTGGCCATGCTCCTTGATGATTATCTATCATTATAGCTATTGGTCTATCATTGCCTTTGAATATACTTTCTTGCTGTTTTGGTTCTTCAGGTTTTAACCCTTCTGCAGTTCCTAAATCAACAGGTGAATTTTCTTTGTTTTGATTTTGATTATATATGTAAAAATAATAATAACATCCTGCTGCTATACCTAAAATTAAAATTATAATCACTATTAAAATGGGAATTTTTTTACTTTTATGTTTTGTTTTAATTTTATTTCTTTTACCTCTCATTTTATTCCTCTCTTATTTAAATAACCCAACTATTTTATCTGCAAACAAAAAATAAGAAACAACTAAAGCATTTATAGCTGTTAAAACAACTGCTCCTGCAGCAACATCTTTTGCTATTTTTGCTTTTTCATTGTATTCCTCTGTATACAAATCTACAGCGGCTTCTACAGCGGTGTTCATCATCTCTGTTCCAAGAACTAAAAACACAGAAAGTGCCAATATTGCCCATTCTGCACTACTTATTTTTAATACAATTCCTAAAATTGTAACTATTATTCCAGCAACTAGTTGAATTTTTAAATTTCTTTGTGTTTTAAAACCATATGCGATTCCAGAAAAAGCATTTTTCCAGGCCTCTACAAAATTTTTATTATATAATCTGCTATCTTTCTTTTTGTCCATAATTACTCCCTATTAATATTTAAATCTTTTAGCACTTTTTCTTCCTTTTCTCTCATTACTTTTTTATCATCTTCTTTTATATGGTCATATCCCATTAAATGATAAAAACCGTGAACTAACATATATGCTAATTCTCTTTCGAAACTATGGCCATATTCATCTGCCTGCATTTTAACCTGACTTAAGTTAATTATAATATCTCCTAATACATCTGGTACTATACTTCCATCTTTTTGTATTTTTTCTACTTCTTCCTTTTCGAACATAGGAAAAGATAAAACATCTGTTGCTCTATCTATATTCCTATATTCTTTATTATATTTTTGAATATCCATAGGTGTTGTATAAATAATACTTATAGTAATATTTTTATCTAATAAATCTTCAGTTTCAAAACATTTATTAATAACTCTTTGAGTTAAAGTAGAATACATTTCATTAGGTTCTACATTTAAAAATTCTATATCTGCATACTTCATTATTTTTATATCCTTTCTATATGTTTACCCAATCTCTTTTTTTTCTTGTCTTTTGAATCCTGAATATATTTTTTCTGAAGTTTTACATTTATCTTTCAATTCTCTCATTGCACCCAATTCTACTAATTTATTCTTATAGAATTTAATTATCTTACTATAATCTCGTTTAGCTGCTTCTAATTTCTTTAAATCTGCTCTTAAAAATAATATTTGTTTTTGCTTTTCATATTCTTCTATATTTGATTCTTTATCTTTTTGTAATCTTTTATATTCATTCCAGAATAATTTATATTCTTCTCTATCTGATGGTTTGTCCCAATAAATCTTAGTAGAAAGAAGCCTAATGTTATAGTCTTCTATTAACTCTATTAATAATTTATAAGCTGCTTCTCTTTTGTTAGCAATAGTTGTTGTTACAAGAATTTCTCTTAAGTCTTTTAAGATTTTAATATAACATTGCTCTGCTACAACTAAAGGTAAACTATGTGTGAATAATTGTCTACTTATTCCAAGTAAAATCATCCTTTTTTCTATTGTATCTATTATATCTAATTTTCCAACTGTAAATCTGTCAAATTTCTCATATTGTGAAATTATATTTTTATACATATTTGTATCATCTAATTTAAGTTTAATTGGTAATACATCTGTTATATAACTTTCTAATAAATCGAATATTTTATCATAAATAATCTTTTTGTCTTGATATGTTAAATTATCTGCAAGTTGAATAGAATAGTGCTTTAAAACTCCTTTGTAAAGTTGTTCTATTTTTACACTATAAAATCTTTCGTATCTAGGAAGAATTTTATTTTCTTCTGTTTTTAATGTTTGATAGTCTAATTGTAATAAATATTGTTGCTTTTTATATTTATATTCTAAATACTCTGTTTGTTTAAGATGTATAATTTCATAATAATTCGAAAGTGCATTTTTTTCGAATTCAGTAGCTGTGTCATTTTTTACTTTTTTATAAATTGAATCCATAATATATTTATCTATTGCTTCAAGATATAAAGTATATGCATCTTCATATTTTTTAGATAAATTATCTTTTTTTACTTCATCTTTGGTTTCTTTTTGATATGCTTCGAATGCTTTTAATAAACTATTTCTTTTTATAGAAATCATTAATCCATTAATTCCAACTTTTGTTGGTATTAATAATCTACTTATAGTATTTGTTAATTTTGTAAAAAAATTCTTGTTTGTACTAACTACTCTAAGACTTCTTTGCTCCATGTTAATCATCCTTTCAAAATACTATTTTTTCATTAGTCCCTATATTTTCAAATACTTCATATGTTACTTCAGCCTCTACTACATTATCTTTTATATTGTAATTTACTGATATATTATTTATATTGTCTTTGTTCGTTATTTTCTCATTCAATTTTTCTTCGGCTCTTTTCTTTGCTTCTTCTTTTGCCTCTTCTTCCGTATAATTAACCTCATATTCTTTTATTTCAAAATTATTACATTCGATTAACTCTACGGGTATATAGAAATTTGAAAATATTTTTAATTTTTTTGTTGAGTATATTGTATCATATTTTTCAAAATTTGAAAGTCTTTTATACAAATTTATTCTAAAATTATTTATATTTAATGCATATTTTTTTTCCTCGTTGCCTGTTTTTTCCATTTTAGTTTCTTTTAAATTTACAGTTGCTTTTTCCGTATACCATACTTCTGCTTCTATATCTCCTGAAGCCCTAACAAATCTTGTACCTGTATACTTGCCTTCCATCCATCCAGCAATTAATAAAGTTCCTTCTTTTACAACATCCCCCGGCTTTACCATTGCTGTTCCAGTATTAGCATTTATCTTTACGATTTTTCCTTCCTTATTTGATACTATATTGCAGTAGTCATTTTCATTTACAATCTCGGGCTTAGCCTCTGCCTCTACTACACTTACAATTGCATTAGTTCCCTTTAGTTCTATTCCTATCCAAGCTATATCATTTCTTTTTAATCTAATATTATTAATTATCTCTTTTACATCAACTTTATTCTTGTTTTCGCCTATAAAAAGTCCGTTTTCATTTAACGAACTTAAAATATCTTCTTCTGTTAAGTTATCTCCTGTTATTTTTATTTCTATATTCCAAATAAATTTTGATAACACAAATAAAGCAAGAAAAATAAGAATCATCATTATAATAAATATTTTTCTCTTCCTATATCTATTCACCAAAAATGGTATACCCTTCTTCTTTTCTATACCTACTTTACATTTAGTTTTACGAGCTATTCTTTTTATTTTCTTAAAATCTTTAATTCCAACATTAGTAGTTAAATATATATCATTCTTTTTTTGGATATTCCATAAATATATATTTTGCAATCTGCACATATTAATAAATCGTTCTATAAAATAGCCCTCTATATGTATATTTACATATCCTTTTAAATAACCTTCCATCTTTTTAGTAAGCACAATATTTTACTCCTCCTCGGTATTTTCAAGATATATTTTAGAGATATCTCCACTTATTAACACATCATTTTCATTTATTTGATTTAAACTCATTTTGGTTCCTTCTATAATTACTATTCCTATTGAAGTATTAATTTTTATTAAATATTCCTCATATTCTATAACTCCTTTATAATTTTCAATCATTAATTGATCAAATCCAATTATAGTTATTTTTGGTATATTTGTGGTGACTTCCCTTGGCAATTCTAATATTCTTTCTATCTTATTTCTTGTATTTTTTATTTTTCTCACTCCTTTAAGTTTAAACTAATTTATTTAGTTGTGTTCTATCACAATTTCAAAGCGAATTAATAAAAGTTTTAAATTAGTTTATTAGTTGTAATTATCTTTCAAATTCATCAAGTGACTTAAATTCATATCCTTCTGCTTTGGCTTCTTTTATAACACTATCAAGAACATTGGCATTATCTTTTGAATTTCCATGCAATAGCATGATTTCACCATTATGTAAATTATCCAATATTATTTTCTTTGCATATTCCGTTCCTTTTTGTTTATTCTCATCATAATCTAAGTATCCAAATGTCCACATTACATTTGTATATCCCAGCTCTTTTGTTATTGCCAATGTTCTTTCACTATATTCTCCTTTTGGTGGTCTAATATATTTCATTTCATATCCCATTTTTTCATATATTGATTGATGTAATTTCATAACCTCTTCTTTTATTTCTTCATCCGATATATCTGGTAAGCTTTTATGGTTTACTGTATGATTTCCTACTATATGCCCCTCATCAATCATTCTTTTTACTAATTCTTCTGCTGTGTTTAAATAATGTGCTGTTATGAAAAATGTTGCTTTAACATCATTTTCCTTTAAAACATCCAATATTTTCTCCGTGTATCCGGCTTCATAACCTTCATCGAAAGTAAGATATATATACTTTTTATCTGCATTTCCAATGTATATACCATCATATTTTTCCATCAACTCAGCATTTTCTTTTCCTACATCCGGTCTTTTATGGTCCTTTTCTCTTTTTATTCCCCAACCTATTTTTTTATTGTTTAAACTACTTCCGTTTGTATATACGGTTTCATTTCCTTTATATATTGTAAAAACTAATAAAAAAATTAAAATTATAGCACATATCGAAAAAAGTATTTTTTTGTCGAAAATTTTTATCATTTTAAACCTCCAATATTATTTTTTCATATTGACATTATCGAATTTTTAGATTATATTTGTATTGCTATTGGAAAATATAGGTAATCGTCTAATTTGATATTTTCTTGTCAAATATTGTTAATTCAATATGATTCTATTTAATAAATTATATTATTTAGGAGATGAAGATATGTTAAATTTTGTTTTATGTGATGATAATCGAAATATTTTAAACAAATTATCTCAAATGCTAGAAAATATTTTTATAAAAAATGATTACGCTGCCACAATTTCATATAAATGTGATAATGCAAATGACTTATTTAATTATGTGAATAACAACAATACAGATGTATTGTTTCTTGATATAAATTTGAAATCAAAGTTAACTGGTTTGGATATTGCTGAAAGAATCCGAAAGAAAAATAAAGATATCTATATAATTTTCACTACTGGTCATTTGGAATATGCTCTGGTTGCTTATAAATATAAAACATTTGATTATATTCCAAAACCTTTTGTATCCGAAAGACTTGAATTAACTATATCTAGACTATTTGAAGATATCAAATCTAGCGTATCAAATTTTATTAAAGTCGGTAATTCCCAAATGTTAATTAAAGAAAATGATATCCTTTATATTAAAAAGAATAATATGAAGCTTATTTATCATACGCCATATCAAGATTATTCTTCTTATGTGGCTTTTAATAAAATTGAAAGTACTTTGCCTAAAAATTTTGTGAGATGCCATAAATCTTATATTGTAAATATAAATGCTATTAGCAATATAGATACTATTAGGAATTGTATTTGTTTATATAATAATGACGTTTGCCCTATTGGTCCAAAATATAAAAACAATTTAATGGAGGTTGTAGATAATTATGAATATTTTACAAAAGATTACAGCGGGTTTGATGAGCCCCAACGAAATGTTAATTAGTATTATAAATATTCCATTTTTCATTATAGAATCTTATATCTATACAAATTTATTTGTAATTCTTTTTGATAAAAATCCATCTACGAAAAGAAAATTTATGAGTATTCTTGTTCTAACTATTTCTGGAATATTTAGTAGATTTTTAATTCCATTACCATATAACACAATATTTAATATTTTGTTTTTTATAGTTTCTTTTAAAGTATTTTTAGAAGGTAAAATTATTGAATCTTTTATAGGAGTTAGTATTCAATATTTATTAACAGTACTATTTGAAATGCTATCAACCCAAATATACACATTAATGTTTTGGAAACCATACTCTGAATACATGAATTATCCTATATATACAATTTTATTTATGATAATTGTATATATTTGTTTGTTTATCCTATTAAAATTATTAAAAAAGTTTAATGTTAACATTACATTATTCAAAAATATTAATAGGAAAGACACTATTACTATTTTAGCAACAATTATTTTAGGTTTCATAACTGTATTTTTACAATTATATATTTCAACATTATATAACAATATACTACCAAATTTTGTTATACTTTTAAGCATGATAAGTCTAATAGCATATTTCTTTGTAAGTTTGTTTAATATTGTAAAAACTAAGCAATTAGAAATTGCAAATAGAGATATAAAAAATTTAAAACTATATAACAATACATTAAAAGTATTGTATGATAATATACGTGCTTTTAAACATGATTTCAATAATATTATGAATGGTATTGGCGGTTATATAACAGCAAAAGATATGGATGGACTTAGCAAATATTATAAATCAGTATTTAAAGAATGTGATAATCTTAATAATTTGGCAGCATTAAATCCGGAAACAATTAATAATCCTTCAATATATGCAATTTTAGCCGATAAATATACAAAAGCCAGTGCTAAAAACATTAAGATTGAACTTGGAGTATTTTTAGATTTAAATTCACTAAATATAGATACTTACGAACTTACTAGAATTTTAGGTATATTATTGGATAATAGTATAGAAGCTGCACAAGAATGTGAGAAAAAATATATTAGCGTTAGATTTATAATGGACCATAGAAAAAATAGACAATTAGTAATTGTAGAAAATACATACAAAGATAAAGATATTGATACATATAAAATTTTTGAAAAATCATATTCTACTAAACCTCATAATACAGGACTTGGATTATGGGAAGTTAATAAAATATTAAAGAAACATGATAATCTTGCAATTTATACAAGTAAAGATGATGAATTATTTAAACAACAATTAGAAATATATTTACCTCAAAAAATCTTAAATAAACTTCAAGATAAAAAAATACCTATTAAAAAATAGGTATTTTTCTTTTGTTTGTCGTTTACTTGATTAGTATTATGTTTTTAGTCTTTTTTTATCATGCTAACAGGCATCTTTGGTTGATGAATAAATCCTAATAATAAACATGCTGTGTTAGATGATTTAGCATATTTTTCAGCTAATCTTGCTAAGAATTTTAACATGATATATGCCTCCTTTGTGAAAATTTATATAGTAAGAGGTTTCCCTCAATTACTACCCATATACTTCATATCCATATTTATTTTTAGTAATCTTATATGCTAATCTTGTTAATGTTAGTGTTTGTACTAATATTCCAATAATTATCATATTAGAAACTACTTTATATGGAATAAATATTGCAATTACTAATTCCACACCAGCAATTACAAATGACCATATCTTACGTTTTCTTCTTTCCTTTTTTTGCAATACAGGAACATTTTCAGTGTCTGCTGGAGCATATTTGGCAATCATGGCAAAACTAAATATAAATGTAATTGAAATTAAAATATATTTAATAGTATCATTAAAATTTAATATACTTGCTAAATATGGTGTTCCTATATACAATAAACTTGTAACAACAATGCAACCAAGATGTGTGTGCAAGTGAAACCCCCCTGAAAAAGCTCGATATGGCAAAATAATAAAAAAAGAAATTAAAGTAAGTTTAAACATATGTAACAAAAATGCTAAAAGTAAAATTATAAAAAACTTTGGCACTTCTCCAATTAATAACTGCAATCCATAATTAATTTCATCTGCTTTACTTTCATCATATCCATCAACTGATTGTATTATTTTCTTTGTTAATGAATTACAAATTGCTTCTATCACTCTTACTTCTCCTTTCTTCTTTCTAAAATAATTATAATTTTAAAAAAAATTTTGTTTTATTTTTATTTGTAAAAATATCTTTTGCATATGTGAAAATTTTAAATATCTCGTTCACCAATAAATATACAATTTTCACATACAAAAAAGTTCAATCTATCAAACAAGTTTTGTCTAATAAATTGAACTCCTTATTTTTTTAATTTTATTTAATATGTACACCCTTTAAAATATTCCAAACACCTGCTGTTTCTGGTAAACAAGTAAATTCTAATTCTTCTTTAGTTGTTGGATGATAAAATCTTAATTTATATGCCCACAAAGCTAATTGCTTACTCCTACTTCTTGTTCCATACTTAGTATCTCCACATAAACTGTGACCCCTACTAGAAAATTGTACCCTTATTTGATGATGTCTACCAGTTTTTAAATCTATCTTTACTAAACTCATATTAGTTCTTTCATCATATTTTATAACTTCATATTCTAATTCTGAAAATTTAGCATTTTTATGTTCTTTACTAGTTACAAAAGATTTATTCATTCTTTCATCTTTAAACAAATAATCTTGCATAATTCCTTTTTGGTTATTAAATTTTCCTTTTACTAATGCAATATAATTTTTTCTAAATTGCTTTTCTCTTACTTGCTCACTTAATCTTGAAGCAGCCTTAGATGTTTTAGCAAATACCATTACTCCTCCAACAGACCTATCTAGCCTATGTACTAATCCTAAATAAACATTACCTGGTTTATTATATTTCTCCTTCAAATATTGTTTAATGATTGTAAGCATGTCTGCATCCTTCGTTTTATCTGCTTGTGAAGGAATACCCGGCTCTTTTACTACAACAATAATATGATTATCTTCATATAATATTTTAAGCATTATGCTTCCTCCCATCTTCCATAAATTCCACAAGGAAGCACTAATTTTGAATTAGTCATTGGTAATCCAATCTCACCAGATTCAAAATTTCCACTGTTTTTTATATTAAGTCTTAAAATATTCTCCAAAACCTTAGCAGATATTCCAGTAGTATATGAGTTTATCAAGAAAAATAATGGCTTATCTGATAATACTTTGGTACACAAATTAACCAAATCTGCTATATCATCCTCAAATCTCCATACTTCTCCTTTTGTGCCTCTTCCATATGAAGGTGGATCCATTATAATAGCATCATATTTATGACCTCTTCTTATTTCTCTATTAACAAATTTTTCTACATCATCAACTATATAACGAACAGGCTTATCCTTTAACCCAGAAGAATTAACATTTTCTTTTGACCAATTTACCATTCCTTTAGAACTATCCACATGGCATACCGAAGCTCCAGCAGAAAGACAAGCAACAGTAGCTCCTCCAGTATATGCAAATAAATTTAAAACATTTATATTTCTTTTACTACTTTTTATTTTATTAATCATCCAGTCCCAGTTAACTGCTTGTTCTGGAAAAAGTCCGGTATGTTTAAATCCCATTGGCTTAACATTAAATGTTAAATTTTTATATTTTATTTGCCAACTCTCTGGAACTTTCTTTTTAAAATTCCAACTTCCTCCACCTGTTTTACTCCTATTATATACTCCATATGCATTTTCCCATTTCTTTGGAAATGATTTTTCTTTCCAAATTATTTGTGGATCAGGCCTTACTAAAAAAATATTGCCCCATCTTTCTAATTTTTCTCCATTTGCCATATCCAATATTTCATAATCTTTCCAATCATTTGCTATTTTCATAATAAATTCCATTCCTCGTTTCATCTAAAGGCACACATAGTAATGAAAGCACTTTCTTTCAAACTACATATCCAATTATATTTTTGATAATATTCTAAAGAAATTATAAATAGCTATTATATTTGCTATGCTAAATATTCCTCCTAAAGAAAATAATAAAACTAAAAAATTATTTTTAAACTTTTTAGCTTTTTTATCGCTATATTCCACTTGATATATTTCATCTTTTGCATATTCCATGTTAATTCACCTCTATATTATTTATATTCAAAAAAACATAGAATATGCTCCATTTGAGGTATATTTTACCATAAGTGTCCTACTTTTTTCAATATAATAGTTCAAAACCATCCGTTTTTCTCAATAAACCTCAATTTATAAACAAAAAAATATACATTAAACACATTCGTTTAATGCATATTTTTTAATTATTTCTTTATTTCTAAAACTTTATATTTACAAACACCATCTGGCACTTGAACTTCTACTACTTGATTTTTCTTTGCTCCTAATAAAGCTGAACCTATTGGAGATTCATTAGATATCTTATTTTGTGTTATATCTGCTTCTGTTGTTCCAACTATTGTGTATTCAACCTCTTCATCAAATTCCATATCTAATACTTTTACAGTATTTCCTATTTGTACTTTTTTGTTATCTATTTCTGAATCATCTATTATCTTAGCAAATCTTAATTTTGCTTCTAATTCGGCTATTTTATCTTCATTAGCTGCTTGAGCAGTTTTTGCTTCATCATATTCTGAATTTTCTGAAAGGTCTCCAAATCCTAGAGCTACTTTTATTCTTTCTGCAATCTCTGCTCTAGTTTCTGTTTTTAATTTTTCAAGTTCAGCTTCCATTTTATTATATCCTTCTTGAGTTAGTAGAATCTCTTTGTTGTTATCTCCCATCATGTCATCCCTCCTGACTTTTTTTATTGCTACCTTATATTAAGCCAATATTTTTCTTTTGTCAAGTGCATATTTTTATTTTTTAAATTTAGTATGTATTAAGTAAATATGGACAATTTTTTTATTCCTTTACAAAACCTTTTCTTTAATTTACTAAATATCTGGCCTTCTTGTGTTTCCATATTCCTATATTCTATTCCTTATACTTATTTTTTATCTTTCTTTGTAATCTTACTATTTATTTCTTTCAAAGATTTTAAATATTCTTCTTCAACAGGACTTATAGTTTTAACTTGATATTTTTTATACTCCGATTTTGCCTTACTTATTGCTTGATTATGACTAACGCTACCTGCACCAATTAATACTTTTCCACCTGCTGAAGAAATTATCATATCTAAATTATAAAAAGGAATTTCTCTCGTAACTTTTCTATTTCCTTCTTTTCGAACCTGTCGGAAATTCTGACAAGTTGATTCTTTATCTAGTTCTTCTTCTTTATAAATATTATTTATATGTTCTATGATATTGGTTCTTGAAGTGCCAAATAATTCTGCCATTTGCTGTTGTGATAACCATACTGTTTCATTTTCGACTCTAACATCTATTTTTGTCACTCCATCATCTGTTTGATATATTATAATATCTCCATTTACATTATCCACCATAAAAGCCTCCTTTTAATATTGCGAACATTTGTATTGTGTCATATGAGTGTCAATTATTCAATCTTTTTTACAAATTTTTCAAACATAGGTATTTTCCTTTCTTTGGTGTTTTTGTCAATCCACAATCTATTAGAATATTATGTTTTTTCAATATATTTTTCAAAAATTTAGTAGACAATTTTATTTTTTCTACTAAATTTTACACGAACTATTTATAT
Source organism: uncultured Clostridia bacterium (assembly GCA_944389475.1). Classification (GTDB taxonomy): domain Bacteria; phylum Bacillota; class Clostridia; order TANB77; family CAG-508; genus Merdicola. The sequence goes on along the minus strand of CALXMM010000010.1, from coordinate 24,996 downwards.
TCATTTATATCTATCTCTCCATTTTTACCAACCAAACTACTAATTTTAACATTATCCTTTTTAATTTTTTCTCTTATTAAATTAGTAGTTTTTCCTATTATATATGACTCATATATTTCATTAGAATCAAAATCTTCATTATTCTTTATATTAAGTTCATATCCTATCACATTTATTCCTGCAAATGTCCTGTTGATGGATTTTATTGAATTTTCTATGTTTATAATAATGGCTTTCCTATTTATTTTATATTTTTTTAATTGTTCCTCTGAAAAATCTATATTTAAGATAATATTCTTATTTGATAAACTTTTATTTTTATTATTCATTATGGGAATTACAATTGCATCCTCCTCATATAGCTTATCTGCAAATTTTTTAAATTTTTTTATATTATTTGTAATAATATTTATTCTTTTATTTGTTGATATAAGTTCTAGAATATAATATAAATTTATATTTGAATAATCATCTACTAATATAGTTAATTCCATATCTTTTTTATTAATATCCAAAACCTTTGATAAATATTCTATTATTTCCGGTATTAAATGTTTAAATAAAAATTTTCCATTTAAAATTTTTATATTTTTTAGTTTAAGCTCATTTATAAATTCACTACTATTCTTGTCCTTTTTTGCAATAACAACATTTTTTATATTATCACTTTCCAGTTGCCTTAAAAGTTTGGCATTAAATTTTGGAATGAGATATTTTTTTCCATTTTCAAATTCTTCAATTTCAATTTTATTTATTAATCTTTTTAAAAAATTTTTCTCATTCTTAGACATAATGTATCCAACCATAAAATCACCTTATTCATTTATATGAATAAGGTGACTTTATTATACTATTCAATTACTTTTTAATTATTTAATTCATCTTTTACAGTTGTCCAAAATTCATCATTTGCTTCTCTGTCCTTTTCCCAAAAGGCTATTCCAGCTAGATTGTATTGTTTTGCTAAATTTATTTTTTCTCCTATTGATTTATCATTTTCTATCCACATTTTATAAGTAGCTCCATCATCTTCATATTCAACATAGTATTGTTTTAATTTATCATCCCAGTTCGCTACTTGATTTTCAGGAAGGTTATCATACATATCTTTAATATTAACTACTTTAGATGTTACTTCTCCATCCTCTTCCTTCCATAAACGCATATATAATGGTATTCCTAGAATTATTTTATCAGGGTCTACATCTTCTTGACCTAAGAATTTCTTTATATTAGTTTCCACCCAATCATATCCGGCTGTAGTTCCAGCTTTACTAGAACTTACTCCATATTGGTCATATGCCATGAATACTATATAATCAGCTACATTTGAAATTGTATTTCTATCAAAACATAATGACCATGTTTCTGAGCCATCCGGTGCTGTTACATCTACAGATAAAGTTTTACCTAAAATTTTTAATCTTGGAGCTAGTTCTATTAAGAATCTAGAATATACATCTTTATCCTCATCATTCATATTTTCAAAGTCGACATTTACTCCATCTACATTATATTCTTTCACTAAATCTATTAAGTTTTCTATCATAGTTTCTCTTTTTTCATAATCGTTTAATATTTGTGATGTAGTATCTCTTAAAGAATTATTAGAGAACATTGCCCAAACCTGATAATTATTATTATGAGCCCACTCTATATATTTATCTCCGCCTCTTTCGGCATTATTATTTATTTCTCCATTACTTCCTTTTAATATTGAGAAAAATGAAGGTGAAACGACATTCACTCCATCCAAAGTTTCGCCAGTTCTATCAGGTGCATTAACATATTCAGAATAATAATCCCAAACTAAATTTACCTTACCATTTACTTTGCTAATGTACTCTTTATCTTCCCTGGTTGTTTTTATATTACTTAAATCCTCTTTCTTTACATATCCAATTGTTCCATCCTTTGCTCTAATTTTAGACCAATCATTAGTATCTTCTATATATACTACTTCTTCATTTTCTTCTATTTTCTCCAATGTTCTTGATAAAGTCTGTGGTTTATATTTTATTTTAACTTTTGTATTTACATTCGCAACTTCTTGTTTTCTATCTAAAGAATCAATAACAATAGTATTAGTATCTTTTATATATTCCAAATCCACATCATAAACTTTTTCACTTATTTCAGAAAAAGGAAGATATATTGTATCATTTAGTTGTATTGGAGCTGAATTTAATTGCTCCTCTTCACCGTTTATAGTTATTTCATTACTTTTCGTATTTAAATCCGCTATATTTATTGTTGATGTAGTTATAATATCTCCAGTTTGCTCATTGTACTCTATATATTTATCAAAGTAATTTTCTATATCCTCTAGAGAAAGAAATACATTATTGTTTTCATCTATATAAACATCTTTCTTCATTTTTAATGTAACATTATTATTATTTATTAAGACTTTAACTTTTCCATCATAATCTTCTCTTATATAATTTGGTGCTATATAAAATATTCCTGCAAGTAATACTAGAAATACTATAACGATAAAAATATTAATAATTGTTTTAGTTCCTTTGTCTTCTTCTTTCATTCTTTTTGCCATTTGTGTTCTCCTTATTTATAAATTTCTTTTTTATCCTATCATAAAATAAGCAATTAGTGAATATTATTTTAAAAAATAATATTACTTAACATAAATCCAGTTTTTCTTTACTTTTATTGGCATTTATGGTATAATTTTATTGTATTATGTAAGGAGGGGTCTTTATGTGGTTAGTTTGGTTGGTTATAGCAGCGGTGCTGTTTGTTGGTGAAATTTTAACAGCAGGTTTTTTGCTTTTATGGTTTGCAATCGCAGCAGTAGTAGCTATGTTTGTTAGTTTCATAACAACAAATCTATTTATTCAAATTTTGATATTTTTAATAGTGTCTGTTTTACTTCTTATTTTCACGAGGCCATTGCTTTCAAAATATACAAATAAGGATAATACAATAACAAACTCTAATGCAATTATTGGTAAAACAGCAATTGTCACAGAAGATATCTCTTTACTAAATAGCACGGGTCAAATTAATGTAGATGGCGAAATTTGGTCTGCAAAAACAATGGATCCAAACTTAATTATTCCAAAAGGTTCTAAAGTAGAAATTATTGGTATAGATGGTGTAAAAGCTTGTGTTGCAAGCAATTATGAAGTTCCATCTAATAAATAAAACATCTTTAAAATCTTGTTTTAAAGATGTCCCCTAATTGGCGAAGCCAATAATAAAATTAATAAAAGGAGAATTTAATATGGGAGGAATTATTTTTTTAATAATCTTAATTGTTTTAATTGCTATAATTGCTTACAAATCAATTAAAGTAGTTAAACAATCAGAAGTTTATATAATTGAAAGATTAGGTAAATTTCACAAAGTTGCAGATGCTGGTCTTACAATAATATTTCCATTTGTAGATCATGTTCGTAGTGTTGTTAGTTTAAAACAACAAACAATGGATATACCACCACAAGGTGTTATCACACAAGATAACGTTACAATCACAATAGATACTGTTGTATTCTATCAAATAACAGACCCTGCAAAAGCTGTTTATGAAATTCAATCTTTAAAGAAAGGTATTGAATATTTAGCAATAACAACAATTCGTGATATCGTTGGTAAAATGACATTGGATGAAACATTTAGTTCAAGAGACTTAATTAATCAAAAATTAAGATCTATATTGGATGAAGCAACAGACAAATGGGGTTGTAAAATAGATAGAGTTGAAATTAAAGATATTAATCCACCAGAAGATATTAGAGATGCAATGGAAAAGCAAATGAATGCAGAAAGAAATAAAAGAGCTTTAATCCTTCAATCTGAAGGTGAAAGACAATCTGCAATCACACTTGCTGAAGGTAAAAAAGCTGCCGCTATACTAGAAGCTGAAGCTGATAAAGAAGCTAAAATTAGAAGAGCTGCCGGTGAAGCAGAAGCAATTAGAAAAGTAGCAGAAGCTAAAGCTGAGGAAGTAAGAATGGTTTATGCTGCAATTAAGAAAGCTGATCCAGATGAAAAACTTATTCAAATTAAATCTTTGGAAGCACTTGAAGAAGTCGCTAAAGGTGATGCTAACAAAGTATTTATTCCATTCGAAGCAACAGCTGCTTTAAGTGGTTTAGGAGCTGCAACAGAAGTAATTAAAGATGGTGAAAAAAAGGCAGTAGATGATAAATTAAAAGATGTAGCTAAAGATAAAAAATAATCATATATATTAAAAGGAAGAGTTTAAATCTCTTCCTTTTTTCTATTTCTATTATTTAAACATATAATATTACATTTGTAACATCAACTTTTTTATACTTTCTTCCAATACTTTTACAAGATAGTCAATATCTTCTTTTGTATTTTCTTTACCTAAAGTTATCCTTAAAGAACTTTTTGCAATGCCTTCATTTAGCCCCATTGCAAGAAGTACATGTGATGGTTGTGGTAGACCACTACTACAAGCAGAACCGCTAGAAGTACATATTCCATAATTTGCTAACATTTTTACAATATCCTTGCCATTAACATATAAGAAAGAAATATTTATATTGCCAGGTAATCTATTATTTAAATCTCCATTTATTCTTATATATGGCATTTTATTCTTTATTTGTTCCAAAAAATATTGCCTTAATTCTAATAACTTTTTATTATTTTCTTCCATGTTCTTATCAGCTAATTCTATAGCCTTACCCAATCCAACTATACCTGCTACATTTTCAGTTCCTGCTCTTTTATCATTTTCTTGATGTCCACCATTTTGTAATTGAACAAAATTAACATTTTTTCTTACATATAAAGCTCCTACCCCTTTTGGCCCGTAGAACTTATGAGCGGACATTGATAATAAATCTATCCCCATTTCCTGCACATCTATTTTTACGTTTCCAAATGCTTGAACTGCATCTGTATGAAATATTGCATTATATTTATGCACAATATTAGCAATTTGTTTAATTGGCTGTATTGTACCAATTTCATTATTTGCAAACATTATAGAAACTAAAATTGTATTAGAATTAATACTGTTTTTTAATTCCTCTAAATCTACAAACCCATTCTTATTAACATTTAAATATGTTACTTTAAATCCTTCTTTTTCTAATTGCTTACAAGTATTTAATACAGCTGGATGTTCTATTTTACTAGTGATTATGTGATTTCCCTTTTGCCTATTAGCTCTTGCTACACCCTTAAGTGCTAAATTATCACTTTCACTACCACAGGAGGTAAAATATATTTCGTTTGGTTTAGCATTTAATACTTTTGCTACCTTAATTCTGACTTCATTTATTGCTTCTTTAGATTTATACCCTAAATCATATAATGATGATGCATTTCCATAATTTTCACAAAAATATGGGTCCATCGCTTCTTTTACTTCTCGTGCAACTGCAGTTGTAGCTGCATGGTCAAAATATATTGTTTTCATATAACATTACCTCTCTTATATAATATTATATGCAGTCTAATAAATTTTGATAAATAATCACAAAAACAAAATATATAAAAATCTTCCCTTATGTTCTGCCCAACCTTTTCATTAGACATTAAAAAACTGTAGTAAAAATATCTTTCTTTACCACAGTTTTTTATATTTTTAAATCTAAATCTTTTTATTAATATTGAGCACCTAAACTACTATATAATTGTTGCATATAAGATTGATAATCAAATGGTTTTACTGTCTCTGGAACTCCATAATCAACTCCAAATGTATCAACTTTTACACTTTTAATTACTGGTGGATTTACTGGTGTACTTGCCTCTGCATTTGGAGAACCACTTTCATCTGTTGAAGTTGTTACTTCTGTTTGATTTAATTTATCTAGTACATCCATTCCTTCTATAACTTTTCCAAATGCAGCATAAGATCCATTTAAGTTTGCTCCATCATCACTTGTCATTATGAAAAATTGAGAACCTGCTGAATTATATCCTTCTTCATATAGTCCCATTTGGCTATAATCAGATCTTGCCATAGATATTACACCTTTTTCATGTCTTAAAGTGTTTTGAGTAAATCCATTTTGAACAAACTCACCCTTGATTGCATATTTTTCTGTTGTAGAACCTCCATCTTCTATTGCAGATAATGTTGGTACTCCAGAACCTGTTCCATCTGGTGAACCACCTTGTGCCATAAAATCTTTTACAATTCTATGAAATGTTAATCCATCATAGAATCCTCTATTTGCTAATCTAATAAAGTTAGCTACTGTATTTGGTGCTTGGTCTGGATACAACTCTATTTTCATTGTACCTAATCCTTCAATTTCCATTGTTGCAATAGGATTTTGCTCTTTAAATGTTGCCTTTTGGTAAATTGTAAATCCTACTAATCCTATTAATACAATTACTAATATAATTGCTATAATCATTATTATTTTCTTTGTTTTCATTTGTTATCCTCCTATTTAAATTAAAGCATTGTCAAAGACAAATTGTTCTTGCATTCTTTTTAATGATTGTTTTATTGTCTTAGCTCTGACTTCTCCTATACCTTCTACTTCATCTAGCTCCGGAATGTCAGCTGCTAAAATATGTTGAAAAGATTTAAAAGATTTAACTAAATTATCTACGATATTACTAGGTACTCTTGGAATTTTGCTTAGAATTCTGTATCCTCTTGTATAAACTCCAACTTCATCATAATTATCAAAATTTTCATATCCTAAAATTTTGGCAATAGTAGATGGTTTTAAAAGTTCCTCATAAGGTAGAGCTATTATTTCTTCTAGCGCTTCATCTTCTGTTTTATCCGTTCCTTTTCCTAGATAATCTTTTATAATTAAAAGCTCTTCTTGTTCTAGTCCTCCAACTAATTCTTCTAATTGCATACTTACAAGTCTTCCATCCTGTCCTAATTCTGAAATTCCTCTTTGTACTTCATCTACAATTTTCATAACCATTTCTGCTCTTTGTATAGCAGTTATTACATTATCCAATGTAACAATATCATTAAACTCATATTCATTTAAAATATTTAATTTTCCATCAAATACCTTTTTATATTTCTCTAAAGTTTGTAATGCTTGATTTGTCTGATTTAAAACTGTTGATGAATCTCTAAGTGTATATCTTAAATTTCCCTTAAATACTGTTATTACATTTCTTCTTTGAGAAATACTTATTACTAATGCTCCTGTTTGTTTCGCAGTTCTTTCAGCAGTTCTATGTCTTGTTCCTGTTTCCTTAGTTGGAATTTCTGGTGATGGTATTAATTGTGCATTTGCATATAATATTTTTTTCAAGTCCGTACTTAATACTATCGCTCCATCCATTTTAGCTAGTTCATAAAGTTTTGAAGATGTGTATTCTTCATCTATAAAAAAACCTCCATCCACAATATCTAAAACTTCTTTCGCATCAGAAAAAACTAATAAAGCTCCTGTTTTTGCCTTTAAAATATTATCTATCCCTTCTCTTATTGGTGTTCCAGGTGAAATTAACTTTAGTATGTCTGTAACTTCATCTTTTTTGCTGATTCTCAATTGTAACCAACCCTTTCTCGATTAAACCAATTGCGTACACTTTTTTAGTGCAATATTTTAGCAAAGCCAAGCAACTATTTTATTCCGACTGTTTTCATAGCTTCGTTAATATTTTTCACACCAATTATATCCAATTTATACGATTCTTTCAATAGTTTTTTGTTATTTTCTGGTATGATGCATTTTTTAAATCCTAATCTTTCAGCTTCCTTTAATCTTTTTTCCATCATATTTATAGTTCTTACTTCTCCAGTTAAGCCTACTTCTCCCAATGCAACCACACCTTTTGGAATACTTATATTTTTAAAACTAGAAGCTGTGGCTAGTATTATTCCTAAATCCAATGCAGGTTCATTTAGCTTAAGTCCACCTACAACATTTAAATACACATCTTGATTTCCTAACATTAGTCCAGCCTTTTTTTCCATAACAGCTACTAATAATGTTAATCTATTAAAATCTATACCATTTGCAGTTCTTCTTGGAAATCCAAATACACTTTGAGTAACCAATGCTTGCAATTCTACCATAAGTGGTCTTGTTCCTTCCACTGTTGCTACTATAACAGAACCTGATGGATTGTCATCTCTTTCTGATATTAAAATTGATGATGGATTTGTTATTTCTACCATACCTTTCTCTTGCATTTCGAACATTCCAACTTCATTAGTAGAACCAAATCTATTTTTTACTCCTCTTATCATTCTATAAGAGAAATATCTTTCTCCTTCTATATATAATACTGTATCCACCATATGTTCCAAAACTCTAGGTCCTGCTATATTTCCATCCTTAGTTACATGTCCAATAATAATTGTTGTAATTTTCCTAGATTTACAAATTTTCATTATTCTTGCTGTTATTTCTCTTACTTGGCTCACACTACCAGGTGCAGAAGATATTTCTTCTGAATACATAGTTTGCATAGAATCTATTATTACTAATTTAGGATTTAGTTCTTTTATATTTTCATCTATTACATCTATATCTGTTTCTCCTAAAAATAATATATCTTCATTACGAATATTTAATCTATCAGCTCTTAATTTTATTTGTTCTGCAGATTCCTCTCCAGAAACATATAAAACTTTTCCTTCGCCTTTTATTTTATCGCAAATCTGCAAAATTAATGTTGATTTTCCAATTCCAGGTTCTCCACCTACTAATACTAAAGAACCTTTAACTAAGCCACCACCTAATACTCTATCAAGCTCTGCATATCCAGTTGAAGTTCTTTGAGCATCTTGCCCAACATAGCTATTTAAAGGTTTTGGTGCTTCTTGCACCTTTTTTTCTTTTTTACCATTTTCAACTTTAGTAGAAATCTTCTCTTCTACAAATGTATTCCATGAATTACAAGCAGGGCATTTTCCCATCCATTTTGCAGATTCATATCCACATTCATTACAAACAAAAACTGTTTTTGCTTTCATATTGCTCCTCTTCTTCCGGCTTATTAAAAATTTTACTTTTGCCTATTTTAATTCATCCAATCCTAATGTTAATATGAACATAGCATGGGACCAGCCAAGACCAATTACCCAATTAGACTTCATTTTTTCATTATCAACTTGTTCTGCAAGCAATCCTAAATTAGTTGCTGTATTTAAAACAAATTTAAAACATTCATCTGCTTCTTCATTTGCTCCTATCATTTTATAATACATACACATCCATAAAGTAGCAATTGGCCAAGGATTTTTTCCTCCCAAATAATTATCATTTTCAAATCTTAGATATCCACTTGTATATGTCCTCAAAGTTAAATTCAATTTTTGTACGGTATTTTGAATTATTTTATCGTTTGGACTAAACACTTTAAATGGTGTAACTGCTCCCATTATACTTATATCCATATAATCATCTTTAGTATTTCTTTTTAATGTATTTTGATCCTTATTGCATAAGTTTTCTAATATATAATCTTTAACTAATTTTTTATATTCTGATAATTCACTAAAATTCTTAGGTAATTTATACTTTTTATTTTCTTTTTGAAATTCCTTATATATTAATTCCATTGATTCAAAAGCTGAATATATTGCAGATAAAGAATATGTATGTATACCTTCATTCATTTCCCATAAATCATAACTCATATGCTTATATATCTGCTTTCTATCCAAATAACTATATTTTTGGTCAAGTGTGGATATTGACTCATCTCTTCCAAGAATATTATCTATGTATTGTTTTAAAAATTCTACAGCATTTTCACACATACTTAAATTATTCTTTAAGAAATCCATATCTCTTTGCTTTAATCTAAATTCTTTTATTTTAAAATGTTGGTATAATCCTGTTACAACACTTGCTGTCTCATCTATTTGATATCCCCAGCAAGGAGCCAATCTCCCATCTGTATAAAAACGCTGTTCCCACATACCATTTTGACTTTGTGTCTTCTTTAAGAAAATATTATAAAAATTATCAGCATCCTTATACATTCCAACCATATCCAATGCTTGCGAAATAGTTACAGCATCTCTTGGCCAGCAATATGCATATCTTCCACATAAATCCTTATCTTCATCCACTTCTAGTGCTGCAATTATTCCTCCTGTTTGCTCATTAACCAAAAGTGGAAACAATAAAATAGTTCTTCTTAAAATTTTTTGTATTATTCCATTATATTGTGGTCCATAATCTTTTACTTTTAGAACATTGTGCTTATCTACATATTTTCTCCAATAATTCTTGGTTTCCATCATTAATTTTAAAGAATTAAAATTCTTTATTCTATCCATTTCTTTTATCAAATCATCTAATACATCTACTTTATAGTTCTTATTTATATAAATATAAATATTAAATACTCTAGATTCTCTTGGTTTTAACACTCCAATATCATAAGCTATAGCTGAATGATTTGACATAGCAATATAATCTTTATCATGTATAACCCCGGATTCAATACTTTCATCAACATTATTTAATTGATAACTGTATATTGGCATATTAGAAAATGTTGCCATTGCAAATTCATGACAATACTGAATCATTGCATTATCACATATTCTCGCACCAACCATATTATTCAAATTAGAAAACAATTTTGAATTTATTAAAAATTTTATATCTAAATCAATTTTACTATAATTAGTAAAAGTATATCTTCTTACTAATACTTCTTCTTTTATAGGTATAAAATCTTCCTGTTTCATACTAAGATTAAAATAAGTATTTTCTATCTCTGTATTTAAGACATTTGTATCTGTTGAATAATATTGCTTATATACATTATTTATATCTCCACTTAAATGTAATAAATTAGAATCATTTATTTTTACTCCCGTATCATAGTATTCTATAAATTGTAGATAATCCGGTGTTGGATAAGATAATCTTAATAATTCACCTTTATCCGAAAAACTTGCAAGCATTTTTCTGTTTCCAATAATCGCATCATTAAAATATTTTTTTCTCATTTGTATCTCCTTTATTTATTTACAATTCTATTAATTTGATTTTGTAATTCTTTAATCTTTGAGCTCAAACTATTAAGCTCACTATTTTCTATATTCGTATCAGAAACTTCATCATTTACTGCATCTTCTATATTATCAATTTCTTCTTTTAATTTATTCAACCTATCAATAATTGCAAGTCTAGTAAATTTATTATCCTCTTGTGCAGTTCTTCTACATTTACCTACTAATTTAACACTTGTATCTGTAACATCATATATTTCACCAAAATTAGGTATTGTAACAGGTAGGTTTGTTGTTTCTATTATTTTTTTCTTAAGCTCTTCTTGTCCTTCAGGTTCTCCATGTACCAAAAAGATATGTTTTGGTTTCTTTATAAATGAATATACAAAATTTAATAATCCTTCTTGGTCTGCATGTCCAGAATATCCTTCTATATATTCTATTCTAGCATTTACAGCTATTTCATCGCCAAATATTTTTATCTTTTTAGCTCCATTTACTATACTATATCCCAATGTTCCCGGAGCTTGATAACCCACGAATAAAATTGTATTTTTAGGATTCCAAATATTATGTTTTAAATGATGTTTTATTCTTCCTACATCACACATTCCACTTGCTGAAATTATAATGCATGATTCATCACTTTCATTAAGAGCTTTTGACTCTTCCACAGTACGAGTAAACTTTAGTCCTGGAAACTCCAATGGATTTTTTCCACTCTGTATATATGCTTTAGTATCATCATCAAATAAATCCATATTATCTTCGAAAACTTCTGTGGCAGATATTGCTAACGGACTATCAACATATACTGGAACTCTCATTAATTCTTCGTATTTTTTCTTGAATTCTTCATCATCCCTTTTGTCCTTTAGTTTATTTATTTCGAATAATATTTCTTGAGTTCTTCCAACAGCAAATGAAGGTATAACAACTGTTCCTCCCTGTTCTAATGTTTCTGAAACGATATCCAAAAACATCTCTGCTTTATCTTCATTTCTCATATGTAATCTATTACCATAAGTTGATTCCATAACTAAGTAATCAGCATCTTCTATCATTGTAGGTTCGCTTAATAATGGAATATCACTATTTCCTAAATCTCCTGAAAATACTATCTTTTCTTCTTTTTCATTTTCTCTAATCCATACTTCTATTGTAGCTGAACCTAGCATATGGCCTGCATCATTAAACCTAACATGTATATTATCATCAATTTCTATTATTTCATCATATTTTACTGGGCTAAATAATTCTAATGACCTTGCAGCCTCTTCTGCAGTATAAAGTGGCTCTAATTCTTGTTCGCCTTTTCTAATTCTTTTTTTGTTTTGCCATCCAACTTCCATTTCTTGAATATGACCACTATCTGGTAGCATTATAGAACACAAATCACATGTAGCTTTTGTTGCAATAATTTTCTTTCTAAATCCTTCCTTGTATAATTTTGGAATTCTACCTGAATGGTCTATATGAGCATGAGTTAATAACATAAAATCTATGCTATTTATATCAAATTCAAAAGGCTCCTCATTCTCCAATTCTTCTGTAGTTTTTCCTTGAAATAAACCACAATCAACTAAAAATTTTTTTCCTGCCCCCTCAACTAAAAAGTTAGATCCTGTTACAGTTTTGGTAGCACCTAAAAAAGTTATTTTCATGCTATTCCTCCCTTATGAAAATATTTTTATTTTTTTCTTTTCTTTTACTTTGTATTTTCCTATATCTTTCGTAATCATTATATCTTTTGAAGTTTCCTCTAAATCACCATCTAAGTAATTTACTCTTATTCCACCTTGAATATTTTGCATATTCACTTCTGTATTCTCCAAGTTAATTATTCTTAAAGAAAATATCTTTTTTAATATTTCCTTATTTATATATTTGTTAGAATTTACAGAATTTATAATTCTTTCTTCTCTGGCTTTTTCTATTAAAAAAGCTCTCATATTTTCGACATCTTCTTTTAATTCTTCATTGTCTTTTATAAGTTCTTCATTTGTTATTGGAATTAAATTATAATATCTAAACTCATAAATAAGTTCCAATACCTCTTTTTTCCCACTTAATTTTTCTGCCAAAATTTTATATGCTTTTAAAAATATTTTTTGTAGATTAATTAATTCCTCGAAGGCTGTTGTATCACTTTTAGCAATTGATTTATAATCAAAAAGTTCAACTGTTTTACTTGCTTTTACTTGTTTTATAAATTGTCTTGGATCCAATGTTTTATTATATTCCAATATTTTATCCATACATTTTTTTCTTTCGATATTTAATATTTCTTTTAATTCAGTTGTACCTTTTATTTCTTTACCAGCTTTTTTACGTGTTGCCAATTCTTTCTTTAATATATCCGGGTCATTTATACATCTATCTATGTTGTCAACTTCTTTTAATAATTTCTTTTTTTGTGTTGATACCTTTTCAATATATTCCTTCATATTCTGCGGTTCTTCTACTTTTTTATTTTGTTTTATCTCTTTTACTTTTTTTGGATATCTCTCTAAATATATTTTTAATATTGTAATAATAATTTGATTAAATAATTGCTCTGACATTTCTTTATCATATCTTCTATTTAATTCTTTTCTTAATTCTTGGATATAATCTTTTTTGTCATCTTTATTATGTATCCAATTTTTTAATAGCTCATCACCTGCAATTATTCGAATATCTTGAAATACTAAATTAGAATATACATCTTCGAATTCACTTGGGGTTATATACCATGAATATCCATTAAAATCCCTTAAAAGTTCAATATTATTACTTGCATTTCCCTTTTGGAAAATTTCTGTAATTGCATCTTTTAAAATACCATATTTATCATCAACCATTTTTTCATTATGATATAAACTGTAAAGCCCTTCTAACATATATTTTTCGTTGGCAAAGACTTCTAAGTGCTTTTTTTCTATATTTCCAATATACTTAGATTTACTTAATAATCCACTTCTTTTACTCTCCGGTTTTATAACAACTAAACTATCACAATCATTTTTTACTATATCTATAAAATTTTCTATAATTTCTTCTTTCTCTGCAACATCTCTCTTTACAGTTTCATAATCATTGTAATTAGTTTCCATTTTATACAAAATACTTAAAATTAAATTTTTACCCATAACGGAAAAATCTTTTTTTTCTAAAACTTGCTCCAAAATATTATTATAATCCTTATATTTTAATTTGGAAAAAATTTTTTCTTTTGGCATAAGCTTTCACCTTTCCTATGTATTCTCATCCGGATTGGTTCCCATTTTTAATTCATCCAATCTTTCTTTTGTAATTAAAACTTCTCTTGGTTTACTTCCTTGATATCCAGAAATAATTCCTCTTTCTTCCATTTGGTCTATTATTCTACCTGCTCTTGCATAACCAACTTTAAATCTTCTTTGGATAAAAGATGTTGAAGCTTGTCCTGCTTCCACAACTGTATCTATTGCATCCATTAGTAATGGGTCTGCATCATCTTCATTAGCTTCTTTATCTAACTCTTGATCTGTTGAATTTGCTTTTTCTATACTTTCCATTATATCCTCATTATATTTTGCTTCTCCACCATTAAATTTTAAGAAATCTACTATTTTTTCAACTTCTTCATCTGCAACATATGAGCCTTGAACTCTTGTTGGTTTTGGTGCACCTGATGGATAGAATAACATATCACCTTTTCCTAATAGTTTTTCTGCACCAGCAGTATCCAATATTGTTCTTGAATCAACTTGTGAGGAAACTGCAAAAGCTATTCTAGATGGAATATTTGCTTTTATTATACCTGTAATTACATCTACTGATGGTCTTTGTGTTGCAATAACTAAATGCATTCCTGCAGCTCTTGCCATTTGTGCTAATCTACAAATTGCATCTTCTACTTCTTTTGCAGCAACCATCATTAAATCTGCAAGCTCATCTATTATAATAACTATTTGAGGAAGTTTTCCTGTTCCTCCTTCTTTTTCTATAGCAGCATTATATCCTTTAATGTCTCTTACACCTTTTTCTGCAAAAAGGCTATATCTATTTACCATTTCTTGAACAGCCCATGATAGTGCTCCAGCTGCTTTCTTTGGATCTGTAACAACTGGAATTAATAAATGTGGTATTCCATTATATACTGATAATTCTACAACTTTAGGGTCCACCATTAATAATTTTACTTCATTTGGCTTTGCTTTATACAAAATACTTGTAATTAAAGTATTTATACAAACACTCTTTCCAGACCCTGTGCTTCCTGCAATTAATACATGTGGCATTTTTGCAACATCAGCTATAACTGCTTCTCCTGCTACATTTTTTCCCAATGCTAATGCCAATTTTGATTTATGATTTACAAATTCTTCTGTTTCTATAATATCTCTTAAATGTACTACTTCATTTTCTTTATTTGGTATTTCTATTCCAACAGCTTGTTTTCCTGGTATTGGTGCTTCTATTCTTATACTTTGTGCAGCTAAACTTAATGCTATATCATCTGCAAGATTAGCAATTTTGCTTACTCTAACACCTTCTGCTGGTTTTACTTCATATCTTGTGATGGCAGGTCCAACAGAAACATTTTCTACTTTTGCAGAAACTCCAAAACTATATAGTGTTTTTTGTAATTTTGCTGCTGTATCTGTTAAAGCCTTCTTTCCACCTTTTAATACTCTTCCTTCCCCTTCACTAAGTAATTCTATAGGTGGAAATTCATAATTTTCTTCTTCTTCAGTTAAACCATGTTCCAATACTAATACTTCTTTTGTTTTCTCTTCTTTTTTCTCTTGTTCTTGTTTAAATAAGTTTGCCTCTATTTGATTTGGCTTAGCTTCTTCTACTTGAACATCACCTTTTCCGTGAGTCAATTTTTTCTTTTTAGGTTCTGTTTCATTTAAGTTAATTGTAATTTGGTCTTCGATTGGAATTTCTTCCTTTTCTTGAACAGGTTCTATTTTATCTTTTTTATTCTTCTTATTTTTAACTTTTTCTTTCTTCTTCTCTACTAATATTTCATCTTCATCCTCATCTTCTTCAGGCTCATCTTCTTCATCATATTCTCTTCTTTCTTTCATTCTTGCAACCCAATCACTTATTATCTCAGCAGGTTTTATCTCAAATAAATTAATTAAAGTAATAAATGCTATTCCAATTAATAATATAATTCCTCCTATTGTACCCAATAATTTACAAATAGGTAATGCAATAGCTGCTCCAACAACTC
Source organism: uncultured Clostridia bacterium (assembly GCA_944389475.1). Taxonomy (GTDB): domain Bacteria; phylum Bacillota; class Clostridia; order TANB77; family CAG-508; genus Merdicola. The sequence continues at coordinate 8,878 of CALXMM010000010.1, read as the reverse complement.
CTCCTGCTATATTTTGTGTTCCTAAATCGTATGCTTCTTCCAAAAATGTAGAAAAATCAGTATTAACAGATAGAGTATTATTATTTATTTCTACAATTATCATTGTAGCAGCAATACATAATAAGAAGATTATGTAATTAATTATTTTTTTACTTAGATAATCTTTATCATCAACAGCTATTTTTATAGCGATTGCAAATGTTCCTACTGGTATAATATATTTTATCCAGCCCATTATTCCTCCTAGAACAGGGCTAAGATGTTCTCCAATCCAACCTGATTGTGCATATATTAAAACGCAAAGCAATAAACTAGTTATTATCATAATAACTACTACTAAATTTTTATCTATACTATTTTTTCTTTTTCTTGCTCCATTTCTTGAGCTTGACTTTGTATTTGATGTACTTCTTTTTGTTGTTTTTGCTCTTCTTGCTTTCGCCATTGTATTCCCTCCAATTTTCTCTATATGAATAAAAGTCAGATGTCTGTATCATTTTGCTATAAAATACCGACCTCTGACTTCCTATTATTTTAATTCTTTTCTATTATTTTGTATAACTTTTAATGCATCTTCTAATGTAGTTTGAATACTTCCTAAGACATTATCAGCATATTCTTTAGTCCCTTGTGATATTTCTCTAGACATTTCATTTGCTGTTTCTATAATTTGTGCTTTTTGCTCATATGCTTTTTTAGTAATTTCATGTTCATCTATCATAGAAATAATTTTTGTTTCTGCTTCTTTTACTATATCGTTAGCTTCTTTTTGAGCTTCAGTTAATATTCTTTGTCTTTCTTCTTTTACCCATTTTGCTTGTTTCATTTCATCAGGAAGTTTTAATCGTATTTGTTTTATGACTTCTAGAATAGCTTCCTTATCAGCTATTACTTTATCAGTAAATGGAACTTTTTTGCTTTGTTCTAGTAATTCTTCTAAAGTATCTAATAACGTGAAAATCTCCATTTGTTTACTCCTTTCGCATAAATATTAACCTCGCTCTACCATATCTTCTAATATCATAAATATTTATACTTACATTTAATTCTTTAATTTCATTTTTTACTCGTTCCTCTTCATCTGTTTCTGCTACAATTATGCCTTTATCAGATAGTAAATTTCTATTATTTATAATCTTTATACTATCACTAATAAAATTCGTTTTATATGGAGGATCTATATAAATAAAATCAAATTTTTCCTTTGAGGTATTTAAGAAATTTTCATAATCTGTAAATGCAATTTTTACTTTATCTTCTACTCTTAATTTTTCAACGTTCTTTTTAATTATGTCAATTGCTTTTTTATTTTTATCACATAATACAGCTTTTTGTGCTCCTCGGCTTATACTTTCTAGACCTATCGCACCACTACCGGCAAACAAATCCAACACTATTGCATCTCGCATATTATTTTGCAAAATATTGAATAAAGCTTCTCTAACTCGGTCCAATGTTGGTCTAGTGTCTAATCCATCTAAAGTATATAATTTAGTTCCTCTTGATAATCCGCCAATTATTCTCATATTACCTCTTTACACCATATATTTTATAAAATATTAAAAATATGTCAATAATATTAATATAAATGTAACATATATTTAATAGTTTTGTAATAAATTTAAGCAAAACAATTAAACTCTTTTTAATGCACCTGCATTCCAAGAGCATAGATTATATTAAAATAATTAAAGACAAATTCACCATAAGCATGGTAAAATTTGTCTTTATTCATAAATTTAATCTTTTGCATATAGTATTTTTAGTTATCTTCTTCTTTATTTATATCTTTTAATAATTCTAGTTGAGAAATTAATAAAGCTTCCATTTTTGCTTTGTATACATCAAATTGTTGTTTAATATCATCTAATTCTTTTTTCTTCATGTTTATTTCTTGTACCAAACTATCTGCTTCTTTTTGAGCATTTCCTTTGGCATCTTTTACTATTTGGTCAGCTTGTTGTCTTGCAACATTTTTTACTTCTTCTGCTGTTGATTGAGCCATAACTAAAGTACTTTGTAATGTTTCCTCTATATTTTTATAATGTGCTAAATTTTCATTTAATTCATCAATTTTTTTCTTTGCTTCTGTACTTTCTTTATATGCTTTTCCATAATCTTTTGTTAATTCATCTAAGAAGTCATCTACTTCTTCTACACTATAACCATTAACCATTTGTTTTGAGAATTTTTTATTTTCTATATCTAATGGTGTAAGCATATCCTACGCCTCCTTTTATGCATTATTTTGCAACTTTAATATAAGCACGATATACGTGCTTATATTTAATTCTTTGTATTATTTTTTAGCCAAGATACAGATAATTTATTAGAAATTTCTTCTCTTGCCATTTCATTTGTAATTTCGTAATTGTATGGTGCTATTAAGAATATTGAATTAGATACCTTTTGGATATGTCCATCTAATGCAAATACTCCTCCACTTATGAAGTCTACTATTCTTCTTGCAACATCTTTATTTACATATTCTAAATTTACAATTACAGATTTCTTTTCTTTTAAGAATTCACAAATTTCTTCTGATTGGTCAAATGTTGTTGGTTGTGAAATTACCATTTTTATTTGTTGAGTTTGTGGCATAGCAACCACTTTCTCTTTATTTCTTTTTCCAAAGAATCTTTTATCTTCTACTTCTTCGTTTTCATCATTATCATAATTGTCGTAATTTTCATAGTTTTCATATTCATTGTTATCATATGCCTTTTCTTCATTTTCATCTATTTCTCTATCCATACCAAATAAATTCCATACTTTATTCATTATAGCTCCTGCCATCAAAAAAACCTCCTAATATTTCTCCTTTGTCGTTACTTTTATATAGTATCTAACTTTTTTTGTTTATTGTCAATAGTTTTGTGTTTTTGTAATTTATTTTTAATATTTTTGTAATATATTTGTAATATTTGCAATTTTATTTTGCTACCGTTTGAATTTCATCATACATATTTATTTTTGTACTAACATTTAAATCTGATGAATTATATCCCATTTCTTTCAACTCATCTGAGCTATAATTGTCTATTATAGAATAATTTTCATTTTCTTTTTCTACTTTTACTAATACCCTAGTTAAATATCCTGCTCTATTTCTAATTACATATGCTAAATTATTTTCTTTTATAATCGCAGAATTTGGTACTTTATATCCTGAATATTGCCAAAATATAATATCAAAAGAAATCTTTCTATTACTAATTAATTTTTCTATATCTTTAGATATTTTAAAAACTACCAATACATCATCATTTGTTTGTTCTGTTAAATTCTCTACAGTACTAGAAATTTCATCACCATTTGATAAACGTAGTTTTAAACTACTTCCTTGTTTTATATCATGTAATTGGTCTTTTTTTAATATTGTTGCAATATAACATACATAATTATTAACTACTTTTCCGCATTCAGTATTTGTTGCTATAGTTTGTCCTGTTTTTAAATTAAGGCTATCAAAAAATGATCTATTAAAACTGCTAAAATCATCAGGTGTTAAAACATCCTCCAACCCATCAACTTTATAAGATACTACACCACTCATTGGAGCTTTTAGGTATTCACTACCAGAATTTAACTGATTTTCATAATTCTTTCTTTCTTGTATTAAATTACTTAAATAAGAACCTGCTTGGCTATTTTCTCCTACTATATTTGTTTTTTTAGTGATATAATTTTCAATTTCTTTTTTATATTCAGATATTTTTTGAATATCATTATTTTTAGATATTTCTGCTAATCTTAAATCTATTTCTTTATCCAATAATTTTATATCGCTTGGAAGAATTGTTGTGGTATCTTTTTTCTGAGCTTCATCTATTTTTTCATCTAGTTCTTGTATCTTTTTTACAAGTTCATCTTCTCCAGAAGAATAATATCTAAAAATATTCTCATCTTTAGCACATTTCTCTCCTTCTGTTTTTATTTGGACTATTCCATTTTTATAATTATTTCCTTGTACCTTTGTTTCATTTCTTATAATATATCCCTCTGCCCTTTGTTCTTCTGATATAGAGCCCTCTTCTACTAAAAATACATCTGTTGGATGAGCAAAAAGTTGCCATGCTGCATAAGTAGCATAAGCTATAATTAATACAACCAAGATACTAACCAAAACAATTTTTATTTTATTCTTTTTTCTTTTGACATCTATTTTTTCTTCCAATTTATCTCCTCCAAGATAATATTTATGTTTTTATTTACTCCATCTTCTGCATTTAACCAAATTAAATCCTTTATTCCCCTAAACCATGTAATCTGTCTTTTTGCATATCTTCTAGTTTCTTGTTTTATTTTTTCCACCATTTCTTCATAAGAACATTTATTTTCTAAATAATCCACAACTTCCTTATATCCTAGTCCCTGCATTGCTGTTGGAAATTCGTTATATTTTTCCTTTATATTTTTTACTTCTTCTACTAATCCATCTTCCAACATTTTGTCCACTCTTAAATTTATTCTATCATATAATTTTTTTCTATCAAAATTAATAGCAAATACCCTATAATTATATTTTGGTGGCACTGCTCTAGACAATTCTTCCATTTCCGTTTTATTTTTTCCTGTTGCCTTATATATCTCAAAAATTCTTAAAATTCTTTTTTTATCATTTGGGCTTATTTTTTCGCAAGCCTTACTATCAATTTCTTTAGCTTCTTCATATAGTTTTTGTAATCCAGATTTTTTCACTTGTTCTTCCAAGTAATTTCTATAATCTTTATCAAATTCTATTTCTGGATAATTAATATTATATATTAAACTATTTATATATAATCCTGTTCCTCCAACTACTATTGGAATGCAACCTTCTTCTATAATTTTTTCAATTGCCTTTTCTGCATCTTCTTTAAATTCAGCAACCGAATATCTTTCATTTGGAGAAACAATATCAATCATATAATGTTTTATTCCTTGCATTTCATCTTTCGTAACCTTTGCTGTTCCTATATTCATATCTTTATATATTTGCATAGAATCTGCAGAAACAATTTGTCCATTTATTTTTTTTGCAAGTTCAACTGATAAGCCAGTCTTTCCAGATGCTGTTGGACCTCCTATTACTATAACATCTTTTTTTATTTTTCTCACATCCCTTTAATTAAGACCATTATTAAATCCTTTATTTATCGTGAAAAAGCAATATAATATTTATTATTTTCTTTCGAATTTTCTTTCTATTTCATATTTAGACATTTTTATAACTGTTGGTCTACCATGTGGACAAGTAAAAGGATTTGGTAATTTTAATAATTCATCCATTAGGCTTTCTACTTCTTCTTTTGATAAAACCATATGTGCCTTTACTGCTGCTTTACATGCTATTGTTGCCAAGAATTTATTTTCAATTTCTTGTTTTGCTGTTCTTGCAACAGAATTTATTTCATCCAATGTCTCCAAGAATAATTCCCTTGTATTAAGGTTAATACATATACTTGGTGTTCCAGAAATCTTTATAGTATTATCACCAAACTCTTCTATAATGAATCCTGCTTTTCTAAACAATTCCATATTTTCTCTTGCTATATCCATTTCTTTATGTGTTAATGTAATTATATCTGGTAAAAGCATTAATTGAGAATCTTTTTCTTCATCAGAATAAAAATTCTTTTTTACTTTTTCAAACATAATTCTTTCATGAGCTGCATGTTGATCCATTATATACATTTCATCATCCATCTCAAAAATTATATATGTATTAAAAACTATTCCAATAAATTTGTATTGTTGTTTATATTTATAATCATCTTTTATATTGTCAAATAAAGTTGTATTATCTTCTTTTGATAATTCTTGTGGAGTTTCTTTCTTAATTTCCTCTTCTTCTGTTTTTGGTGGTTTAGTTCCAAAGATTTTATAATACATTTCATCGAAACTTTCTTTTTTGTCATCTTCTTTTATATTTTCATTAGATAGATTCTCTATTTGTTTATCTATCTCTTTGCTTGCTTTTTCAAGCTCTTCTACATTTAATTTTTTCCCTTCTACAGATGTATCTACTTTTGTTTCAACTTCATTATTTTTAATCTCTGGTTTATTAAGATTATCTCCCACATTCGTAATTTGTGGTTCCACTTTATTTGTTTCTTCATTTACTAGCTCTGTAACTTTATTATTTTCTTCACTTACTTTTACTGTAGTTTTATTATTTTCTTCATCTGTTTTAAAAGGATTGTAATTTATGTCTTTTTTGCTTTTTTCTAAATCTGCTTTAATTTTCTTTTGTAATTCTAACAAACTATTAAATGTATTTTTCTGTATTTGTGCTGTTGTAGATGATACTCTATTACCAAATAAAGAACTATTTGTAGAATAAGACTTATCATCTTCTTTTTCAGAATTTTTTATTAAATCATTTTTTAATAATGTATCATTTACTGCGTGATATACTGATTTGAATATTTTTGATTCATCAGAAAATCTAACCTCTAATTTTGCTGGATGTACATTTACATCTACTTTAGATGGGTCCATATCTATATTTAAAATTGAAAATGCATATTTTCCAATTGTAAGCAATCCTTTATATCCTTTTTCTATTGCTCCGGATAATATCTTATCTTTAATATATCTTTTATTAACAAAGAATATTTGGTTAGATCTATTTGACCTTGCTATCTCTGGCTTTCCTATTACTCCTGTTATGTGGATATCTTCATAAGTATAGTCTACTTTTAACACATTTTCAGCAATATTTTTACCATAAGCAGCGTATATAACGGCTTGTATATCTCCATTTCCTGTAGTTTGAATTACTACCTTACCCGTATTTATTAATTTAAATGATATTTCTGGATGTACCAAAGCTATTCTTGTAACTACATCTTCTATATATCCAGATTCAGTAAAATCTTTTTTTAAAAATTTATATCTAACTGGAGTATTAAAGAATAGATTTTTTACAGTTATTGAAGTTCCTGTTTTGCAACCTATTTCTCCTTCTTCTAATATTTTACCAGCTTCTACTACAACTCTTGTTCCAATTTCATCTTCAGCTGTTTTAGTTATTAATTCTACATTTGCTACAGCTGCAATACTTGCTAAAGCCTCACCTCTAAACCCCATAGAATGTATTGTTTCTATATCACTGGCTTGTCTTATTTTACTGGTAGCATGTCTCTCGAAAGCAATTTCTGTATCATCTTTTGCTATTCCTTTTCCGTTATCAGTTATTCTTATATAAGATATTCCACCATTTTTTATTTCCACTGTTATAGATGTAGCACCAGCATCAATAGAATTTTCTACCATTTCTTTTACTACTGAGGCAGGTCTTTCTATAACTTCTCCTGCAGCTATTTTATTAATTGTTAATTCATCTAATAAAACAATCTTTCCCATATATTTTATCTCCTCTTCCTTTATACACTACAATTCTGCAAGAAATTATATCATTAATTTTTTAGTAACACAATAGATATATTTAGAATAAGATATATCATACTAAGAAAAAACTTAGGCTTTAAAAGAAAAGGGAGGTAATATTTATGTGTTGTAATAATGATTTATTATGGTTCATCATTCTTTTCTTAATACTTTTCTGCGGATGTGGAAATAGTAGAAATGCTGGATGTGGATGTGACACGCCTTGTGACCCATGTGGCTGTTAATTAAGCCATCATTAATTACATTTTAAATTGCTAACTATATGGGCTACCATTTATGTAATACTTAAGTATTTGAAAGGAGGGATTTATATGCCAGAAAATAGAGGTTGTGGATGTGGCTTCGGTTTTGGTGATGATTGCTGCACATGGATAATACTATTAATATTAATATTCTGTTGTTGTGGTGGAAATAGAAGAAACGGATGTTGCTAATTGTTCTAAACACAAAATAGGCTGGGAAAATTTCCCCAGCCTATTTTTTCTTCCTCCAATCTTTTGATAAATGTTGCCTACGCTCAGCTAAATATATGAGTTCTTTCCTTTAATCAGAGAAAACCCATCCCAAGCGAATAGCCTTATTGACCTTGCCATATGGAACTGTCCTGATATGAGAACATCCCGGATCATACACGAGGTACGAATATTTATCAACATCAAATCCCACAATTGCAATGAATCGACTTTCTTTGCTCTTAGGCCTATCATTGTAACGCGAGTCTTTAACTAGAAGTACCGGAAGTTTATTCGTACAAACCGCTTCAGTGACCTCAAAGATGTCTCTAATGCGAGTGGACAGAATCTCATAAAATCTCGGTACAAACCTGTCAAAAAAGACATGCTTCATACCAGTCTTGGTCCATGAGCCATCCTTCTCCTGCTTATATCCTCGATATCCCAGTTCAACAGCATATTCTGCCATTTCCTGAATAGTAAGAGAATTTGTGCAATCGAAGAATTGCCCAATAAACTTGGCAACAAGGAGTGCACAGCCACTCGATGCAACAGTGGATTCGAAATCTCCTTTAGACTCATCACGAAACGGAACATCCGGGTAGTTCGACTGCACATCATATTCCGCATTCAAATCGACATTTGCTCGGTTCTCGTTAGTGGGCCTAAATAATTTAATACTATCCCAAAGTTGCATCGACTTCCAATTTGCTTCTGCCATGAAGGCATTGTAATCCCTCTCAGGCATATCTGCTTTCAAGAAATTAATCTTGCTAGCATCAATAGCAACCATGATATTTCCTTTCTGACAAATTCTGTCATTAATGTAAAAACAAAGGAATATAATCCTTCAGTTTATAATTATAACACATTATGTAACTTAGTGTCAATTTTAATTTCTACACGGAACAAATGTGAACTTCGTTCACACTGGCACTAATTAATTTTAGTGCCTTTTTAAAGATGTTGTTTTTAAGTTTCCACCTATTTCTAGGCAACCCTTTTCTTTAATGGTCGTTGTTCTCGACCAA
>CALXMM010000009.1 GCA_944389475.1 uncultured Clostridia bacterium | reverse complement strand
GACCAACAAACAAAGGTATTAACATTGGGAGGACATGGAAATTGGAGAAGAGCAGTATATGATTTAAGAGAATATGCCGGACAGGAAGTAACAATGAGTTTTAAAGCCAAAACAGTTGCAAACGAAAATCAAGAAGCATATATACAAAATAGCAAAACAGAAACAAATAGAACAAGAATAGAAGGGTTAACAACAGAGTGGAAAGATTTTCAATATACATTAACATTAGATAATACTGGATACTTAGGGTTTTGCATAGGAGGTGGAAATGGAATACAGATAAAAGAACTACAAATTGAACTTGGAAATAAAAAAACAAGTTATGAAGAATATAAATATACTTTGGAAAGTAAATATAGCATTAATCTAGAAGACAGAAGAGATGAAATAGCAACAAATGACTATTATCTAAAAATATACGAAGATGGAAATTTAGTAAAGACAGATAGATATGAAGAAATACCGGATAATAACATAATAACAAATGCAATAAAAACTTATGATACAGAAAGTGGAAAAGACTACAAAGTTGAGTTAACAATAAAGGTAAATGACAGAGAGTACACAATATCAAACTTAGAGTACAACACAAAAGACACAGAAGAAATAAAAGGAATATATAATAAAGAAGACTTCTTAGAAATCCAACCAAGGGGACATTATATAGTATTAGGAGATATAGATTTAAGTGGAGCAAGTGGAAGTGAATGCATTTTTGGAAATAGTAATTTACCTTTTGAGGGAATAATTGACTTTAATGGGTATAAATTAATTAGAGATTTTGAAAACACCACATATAGATTAATGGATAATATAAGCGAAACAGGAATAATTGAAAATATTGTTTTTGACTTGTATTTCAATAATAAAATTGAAAAAAATGATATGTATGGTTTATGTATTAATAATTATGGAACAATAAAAAATATACAAGTAAATATAGAGGAATGTACACCGCTACCAAATATAGGCATGTCTTGTATAACACAAAATAATTATGGCATAATAGAAAACTTTGTAATACATTTAAATGTACCAATTTATGTTGATCAGTATTTAGGATTAGCTGTTAGTAATAATTATGGAATTTTAAAAAATGGATATTTATATGGACAAGATATTATTGTAACTAATTATGCAACAGATGCTAAACGTATTGGTGGAATCACATATAACAATATTTCTGGTGGAGTTCTAGAAAATGTATATAATTTAACTAATATAACATTATTAGGTTCTAAAGATGATAAAACAGTAGGAAATGTAATTGGGCAAAGTAGTAATAATGCTGTATCTTATAATATATATTCTACAGGACTTCTAAATAATGTAACTGCACCATATAATGGACCTGTAATAGGAAATAATACAAATGGGTCAAATGCAGAAAATATATATTATTTCTATGGAGATATAAAAAATAATACTTATAATACAAAAACTACACCTTTAGCACTATATGATAAAAACTTCCAAAATAAAATATTAAATTCTGATAATGCATTTAATGTGGATGAATTGATAGACCAAGGATTTTATCCTCAAGTAATAATGCCGGATTGTATGCCAAATCAAGAATATTTACCATTACCAAAGGTAGAAGATTCAGACTTGCCAGATATACTTTCAACAGAAGTATTGGAGCAAGGTTCAAACACAGTAAAAGTAAAATTTATCGTAAATAATCCATCATCTGAAACAATAAAAAATATAGCAATAGAAGACTTAGAGTGTAAAATAGAAAGTCAAGAATATAAGGATGGTCAAAGTGAGGTAATCGCTATATTATCAAATCCAAAGGTATATACGACAAATTATTCCGTATTAAGTATTACAACCAAAGGAGCATTTAGCCAAGAATATACAAGAGAATATAAGGATAATGAAAGAGTAATACCAGTAGAATTTTTTAAAGAAATAAGAACAGTGGATGATTGGATAGCAATAAATAAATCACCAACAGAGAATTATATGTTAATGAATGATATAGACTTTATAAACCAAGGCGATAATATAAGAATAACTGCTAATTTTACAGGAAAGTTAGAAGGAAATAATTATACCTTGAAAAATATAAATGTAAATACAGGATTTATTTTTTATTTCTATGGAACAATACAAAATATAAAAATAGATAATATAACAATAAAAAAAGCAGGAACAGATAGTATTGGGGTATTTGTTCAAGCCCAAAATGATGCAGAAATAAATAATGTTGCTATATCTAATGAGACAATCTTATTAAATACAGGTAATTTTCTTGATGTTAAGGCAGGAGGAATTGTCGGTTGGATACAAAAGACTAATATATATAATAGTTCTGTAACTAATTTAAATATTATTGCAGATGACATAAATAGTTCGTTTTCAATAGGAGGCTTAGTTGGATATGCGAATCAATATGTATCTATACAAAATTCATTTGTACAGGATTTAGATATAAAAGAAAATAATTCGCTTGCAATAAATGGAATAGGTGGAATTCTGGGAAGTACAGGTGCATGGGACCCATATAAAGGTATTCAAAATTGTTCTGCAATAGGGAATATACAAAGTAGCAAAGGAAATATTGGAGGAATAGTAGGAGCTGGAGAAAGTATACATATTACAAATTGTATATCAAAAGTTAATATAGTAGCTGGAGCTAACAATGTTGCAGGAATTGTAGGAAATCTAACTAAAAAGGCATCTAGCTCTATGAATGAGGTAACAGATAATATTGCTTTGGGAAATTTATATTCTGCAAATATAGAAACATCAAATATAAAAAGAATAATAGGAAATCAAGATGACACAGAAAATAATTATGCATATGAAAATCAATTGATTAATGGTGAAGTCGTTAATGATAATTTAGGAGGTAAATTAATTTCATATAATGATATTTTTAAAGAAACAACATATACAGATAAAATGAACTTTGAAAATCAATATGATTTAAGTGAATTAACAAAATATATATTGCCAAAATTAAAGAGTACTAATGGCGAATTATTGCCAAATCAACAAGATAATACTATAGAATTAGAAAATGATATACAATTAGAAGGAGTGGAAGCACAAAAAACAGGAAGTACAACATTTGAAGCAAGAATAACATTAAAAAATATAAATGCAGTAGAAGTAAATAAGATAATAGTTGATGGAGCAGATGTAGAAATAACAAGAAATGTAAATCAAAATGGATATACATATATGGACATAACAGGAAATGTAACAAAATATTTTGATAATTACAGAATTGAAAAAGTAGAATATACAGATTTAGATGGAACAATAAAAGAAGAAGAGATGAATGGAAAAATAGAATTGCAATATTATAAAGAAATATATAATTTTGATGATTGGCAAAGTATAGATGCAAGTAGATATCAAAATTATAGAATAATGGCAGACATAGATTTCAGTGGAAGAACAAATATTAAAGACAATATATTAGTAAATAGGCTAGAAACAGATGGAAGTGCACATACACTAAAAAATATAAATCTTGAATATACTAGTTCATATAATGGATTAATAAAAGGATTATCTAATACCATAGAAAATATCAATTTCGAAAATATAACAATAACAAATACAAGTAATGATTCATCATACATTGGTGTAATTGTAAGAACAAATATGGATAGAATAAAAAATGTAAATGTAAAGAATTTAACCATAAATGCCAAAGGAGATTATATTGGATTTATTTGTAATGCAGAAGGAAATGAAATATCCAATATAAATTTTGATACAGTAAATATACAGGGGAACACATATGTTGGTTCATTGACTGGAAAATTATATGTAAAAAATACAGAAAATATTTTTGCCACAAATATTAAAATAAATGCAACAGGTGAGTGTGTTGGCGGAATCACAGGACAGATAGTTAATGTTGAAAATGGAAAATTTAATAATGTAAAAGTAGAAGGAAATTCTGTTATACAATCAAAAGAAAATTATGTTGGCGGAATAGTTGGAGATAAAGGTGGAAATTCATCATATAGAGTAACTTATGCTTATGTGAAAGATATAAAGGTAAAAGGTAACGATTCTGTAGGAGGAATAGGTGGAAATTTGGTAGATTCTGATCATTTATATTCTGAGAATGTTATAGTTGAAGGACATTCTAATGTAGGTGGAATACAAGGAGGAGAAGGGTCTACAAGAAATCTATATGTAAAAGATTGCAATATTATAGCAACAGGAGATAATGTTGGTGGTGCTAGTGGCAAGATAAATTGGGGATATAGTGATATAGAAGTAATAAATACAAAAGTTACTAGTACAGGTAATTATGTAGGAGCAGTGGTAGGAATTAATAATTCAACTTCAAATAACTGGTTAAATTCAATTTATGCGAAAGATTGTGTTGTAGAAGGTAACTCATATGTAGGTGGACTCATGGGAAAGATGACTGCAGATACAATTAGATGGACATATAATAATTCAAAAGTAACAGCTACTAATCATACTGCTGGAGGTATGATTGGATATTTGGACAATACAAATATGACTGCAGCTAATCATACATCTAATCTATATAATAATGCTGTTTATGGAGCTACGATAAAAGCAAAATCAAATGCAGGAGGATTTATAGGAAATATTGCACAGGATTTATATATGCCCGATTCATATTACCATAGTAATTATATAGAAGCATACTTAGAAAGTGATGATCAAAATACCATGTCACTTGGAATAGGTGGAATGTCTAATCAAAATCAGTATTTAAAAGATACATATTATTACAAGTACTCTAGCATAAATGGAGAAAATCCAACAGCTCAAAATGAAGTGTTTATCTCACAAGATAGCTATGTAACAGAAGCTGATTTGAAACAACAAACAACATATATATCAAAATTAAAATGGAGTACAACGTATTGGAACTTTGATGTACTTTCTAATGGTAAATATCCGACAATAAATTCTAATGATTTAACTAGTCAAGAAGGAATAGATATACCAAAAGATGCTGAGCATATTATTGGTACTTCAGGAATTAATATGATGAGTTTGGGTGAAAATAAAGAACAAATTCAGGAAGAAACATTGGAAACTACAGAAATACCGGAGCAAAGTTTTGAATATGAAGGTAAAGAAATTCAGACATATAGTACATATTCCTTAATTAAATCTGAAGATGGAAGCTCTGTAAGAAGAAATGCTAAATTATACGTAAAGGATAATACTTTGTATGCTGTGCCAACAGTTATTACTTCGAATGGAGATTCAAAAAATAATAGTGAGGAAAAAGTAACTCCAATTGAGAACAACTTAATTTTAGATAGCTATAACGGAAAAGAATATGAAACAGTACTTGGTTCAGATGGAAGAATATATGACTTAAAAGAGCCAATAAATTATCCAGAAAACTTTGTAAACAAAGATATAGAAAGTATAGGTAATAATCTAAATTCTGATACAAAAGAAATAGAAGTTACATATAAAAATGGAGATAAGCTTAAGTTTAATTACCAAACAGGAGAAGTCATAGAATCAAGTAAGAATATATCCGAACAAAAGGGATTATTTGAATATGTTAGAGAAAAACTTGGTGATATTGGAGGTAGTGTAGGAACAGAGAAGGAAGAATTAAGAAATAAATATGAAGAGAGCAAAGAATTGCAAAGCAAGCTAGAAGAAACACCGGTAGAAACTGCCATAGAGGAGCAGAGAGGTAGATTAGATAATAGTAGTGAAGCAAATGTAGAAAATGGTGATAGAAAAACAAATATAACTAACAAAGAAAATACAAATAATAACGTAGGTAATGCAGAAGGTGTCACAACAACTGAAACGAATAGTGTTAATAACTCTAATACAGGGAAAAAATATATAAGTATGTACAACGAAGAGGTAGGGAACTATGAAATATATGATGAAGATGAGTTATTAGATACCACAAAAGAGAGAATGGTAAGTGAAAATGAGAAAATAGAAGCAAATAATTTAAATAAGTATTATGCGAGTGAAGGTAATACTAAAAATAAGAGTATGGGAATACTATGGGTAGTATTGAGCATAATTGGAGCAGGAATTATACTTGTTTTATTAAGAAAAAATTTAAGAAAGAAAAAATAATATCTCAAGTTTGAACTTTCTAAAACAGAAAAGAGTCTGTAATACAGTAAACATCTGTAATACAGACTCTTTATGATTTTGTTAAAAATACCCACAAATAAAAATTGAACAAATGAACAAATACAAAATAATTTGCTATAATCATTGATAATAAAAGAAATGTATGATACAATAGCAGTTACGATAAAATTTTATTATATAAGAATATAGATATATATAAAATTATAAGAAATAGCATATGGGGGATGTATAATATGGAAAATAATAATAAAGAAGAAACTATTCAGGGGATAACAGAAAGAACTGCAAAAGCATCTTCTGACTACGAAAGAACAAATACAGAGTTAAAAAGAAAATATTTAATTTGGAATATAGAAGCTTTTAATTTAGTAGCAAAAAGAGTATCAACATATAGAGGAACATTTGGAACAGGATATCCATTTTATGCATTAAATAGTAAATTAGAAGGTGAGTTACCTATAATTTCTGAGCAAATAAGGTATAATAGGGAATTAGTTAAAGATGGTAGGCAGTTCCAAAAATCAATCTGGGAATGTAAATCTTGCCTAAAAAGAAATTATAAAATAATGCCAGATTTAAAAACTGTATGTAAACCATGTCCAAATATGTTTGACAATTTTAAGCCTAGAAAAATTATGAATAGATTACCAGATATAGATATGTGGATTGTATGCGAAGATGGAGATGAAAATATCAAAAAGACAGAAACAGAACTAGAAGGTCTTTTGGAAAAGATAGGAATGCGTACATCTGATGTAGAACCATTAAGAACACTTGATGATGTTGTAGAAATTGCTGAAGATTTAAGAAATGGAAATAATCCTAAAAGATTTTTACCTATAGATGCACATATTATTGAATATTCTAAGATTAAAGAATTAATAGAACAAGTTCCTGATGAATTAAACTTTGCTGAGCAAGAAGGCAAAACGGCATATTTACCAATAAGACCAAAATCTCTTAGAAAGCATTGGCAATATGATGATGCAGCATATAATTTTGTTTATGATTATCTTTCAGCTTTTACACCATTTGATTTTCCAAAAGAATTACAAGATTCTTTAGATATTAGCAGGGCAAAAGTAGCTAGAGAACATTCGGCAGATGAATTGCTTGAAACTCTTAAAGATTCAGCTACTCCGGCAAATTCAAGGAGATTTAATTCTCCAGACTTAATAAGGTATTTCAAAATGAGAGTAACAGAATGGCAAAACATACAAACGATAAATAAAGAATCAAAGAGTACAGAAAATGATGAGAAAATACAAAATCCAAAAGAAGAGGCAAAATCACAAGGCGGAGAATCTTATGAAGATAATAATTTGGAAGAAAGGTAATATAAAGTAAATTATTAAAAATAGAATATAAGTAGGAGGGAAAAAATGACTAGAAGAATAGATTTACACATTCATACAACTATGTCCGATGGTTTTTTAACACCAAAGGAAGTAATAGATGAAGCAAGTAAAAATGGAGTTTCTGTAATAGCTATTGCAGACCATGATACTATAGAAGCATATAATGATGAATTATTCGAATATGCAAAAAGCAAAAATGTAAAACTTATTAATGCAGTGGAAATGTCAACAAAAACAAAGAAAGTTGGTATTCATGTATTAGGATATAATTATGATTTAAGTGATGAAAAATTTAAAGGAAGACTAAGTAAAATTAGAAATGCAAGACATGATTATTTGCACAATGTAGCTAAGAAATTAGCAGAGTTAGGATATTATATAAATGTAGAAGAATTGGACAAAATAGATGCTGTTACAAAAGCACATATAGCTTTGGATGCAACATCTAACCCAAAGAATAAAGAAAAGTTATTAGCTGAATTTGGACATATTCCTAACAAAGGCGAATTTATAGAAACAATAATGAATGAAAATTGTCCAGCATATGTAAAGAAGGAAAGTGTAACACCAAAAGAAGCAGCAGAGATAATAAGAGAGGCCAAAGGTAAAGTTGTTTTAGCACATCCAGTTGCATACGAGCATGAGGACAATCTTACGGATGAGGATATTTTAGATATCGTAAAAGATATGAAACCGGATGGATTAGAGGCAAACTATTTATATGTTGATAGAAACAACAATAAATTTGATGAAACAGCAAAGTGGAATGAATTTGCAAAAGAGAATAACTTATTTGTAACTGTAGGTTCTGATTTCCACAATAAAGATGGAATAAGACCAGAAATAGGTTTTGTAAATACAAACTTTACATTGTCAGATGAAAAGATAGATGAAATCTTGAATAATTTACGTGAACTTTAGGGACGGACCTTAAAGTTCAAATTTTATGTTAATGTAAATATCGTATATAAATGTCAATAATATTTGTAGTTTTTTGGCAAAATTGTCAATTTTAATAAAAAAATATATTTACTTATTTCAATAGAAAATATATAATTAAATAGAAATAAGGAAAAGTGGGTGTATGAAGTATGCAAAAGAAAAGCAAATTGATAAAGTACAAAAGCCAATAAATAAAAAAATAATAATACCAATTTCCATATTAATAATCATTGTGTTAATAGGAACATTAGTAGTATATGCATGTGGAAACAGATAGCAGTGGAGATAAAGTGACAGTACCAGATACAAGTAAATTTTATGGAACAGATAGCAATGGAAAGAAATGGGGAAAGATATATAATTTTACAACTGGAACGAATTCAAGTAGTTTGTTTGATTTGTAATGAAGAAATAATAGAACACATGGAAGAAGACTTAAAACAACTAGAGAAACAAATTAATAAATCTTAAAATGAATACGGAGCTGCAATAAATGAACTTTCATTATTAAAAAATAAATAATGAAGGTTCATTTTTTCGCAAATTTGCTAAATTTTGGGCTTGCTTTTAAGTAAAAAATATATTATTATATTATTAGTTGATTACAAAGGAGAAAGTGTAATGAAAGAGGACAAAGCAGAGAAAAAAGAAAAAGAAGAGAAAATAACTAAAGCAAAGAAACCAGTAGTATCTAAAGAAAAAACTGAGATAAATAAACAAAAAAGTACAGCTAAAAAAGTAGATGATAAAGAAACTAAAAAGGCTGTTGTTAATAATGGAACGAAAAAGAAAACTAGTACAAAAAAAGAAAATACAAGTACATCAACTAAAAAAGTAGCAACTAAAAATGTTAAAACTGAAAAAGAATCAAAGACAGAAAAAAAGCAAGCTGTGAAAAAGGGAACATCTAAAGCAGAAAAAAATCCTAGCACAACTAAAAAGACAAAAGTCAAAGAAGAGCCAAAAGATAATTTAAAAGAAGCAAAGAAAGTTGAAACAAATAAAATTGTAAAAGAGACTAAAAATAAAGTTGATGATGTTGTAGAAGATAAAAAAGATGTTAAGAGTGAAGATACTGTAAAAACAGGTCTTTCAGAAGAAGCAAAAGAAAATAATGAAAAGTTAAGAGAAAGTATTGCTAAGCTTACTGGTAGAGATATTAAAGAAATAGAAAAAAGAATTCAAAAAGAAATAAAAGATGAAATGAATAAAAAGAATTCTAAAACTGATAAAGCGAAAGGAAATGTTACAGAAGAAGTAAAAGAAGACATAAAAGAAGAACCAAAAGCTGAGCCAGTTGAAAACGAAAAAAATGAGGGGATGGTTGAAGAAGTAAAACCGGAGAAAAAAGCAACTAAAAAAGAGAAAAAATCAAATTCAAATAAAAAAGTGAAAACTAAAAAGATTGAACCAGAAATTGAAGAAATACCAGACTTAGAAGAACAAGAAGATATAAAAGAACCAGAAGAAATAATTATAAATGAGCCAAAAAGTAAAAAGAAAACAAAAACTGTGGAATCAAAACTACAGGAACAATTAGCTGAAGAAGTAAAAAATAATTACAAAAAGAGAAGAAGAATAAAAATTGTAATTATTGCTATAGTTCTTATATTAATTTTAGTAATAGTTGGTGTTTTGCTTATAAGGAATTTTAAAACTACAACCCAAAACGTTGGATTTTATCAATGGACTTCTGGACAAAAAGTACAATATGATGCAAGTATAACAACTGCAAGAAAAAATAAATTAACTGATTTTAAGCCAACAGATGAAAATATAGTTTTAGATTCAACTCCTGTATATTTTGCTAATGAAAAAAATAAAGTAATTTTGCCTAAAGAAATGGAAATAGTTTATCCAAATGATAATGGAGCTATGTATAAAGTAGATGCTTTATCAGAAGTGACTAAAGAAAGTGATGGTACATATTTAACATCAAATGAAGAAAATAAAATGGAAAATGCTTTCTTATTTGATGGAAAGGATTTATATTTCTTCTTCGATACAACAAGAATTACTGTTAATGGAACTAATTATGAAGTTTCTCCATTATCTTACGTAGTAGTAAAATATAGACAAAGTGTAGAAATATATAATTATGAAAAAGATGATTATCAAGTAATTAATACAACAGACACACATAATGTAAAATTAACAACAAATTCTTATGCAGTAGATATGACAACAGATACTTTACAAACATTATCAAAAGAACAAGCATTAGTAAAAGATTTCAGTAAATTACAGAATTTAGAAGAAAAATAAGACCAGAATTTTGAAATGAACCCAAATTGTTAGATAAAAAAGTTTGACAATTTGGGTTCGTTTCATTTAACCGGTCTTTTTCTATTGGTATAGTTAGTGTAAAATAAATTCGGGAAAATTAAAAATAAGTTATCAAATTCAAAAGGAACATTGAGATAGTTATAATTGACATCAAAAGTCTAATATAATACAATTAGAAAATGAAGAGAGGAGAGTGCTTTAAATGACAGTAGAAGACATTATTAAAGCGACTAATGGTAAATTAATAATTGGAAATTTAAACGAAACATGTGAAAATTTTTGCACTGATACAAGAAAAATTCAAAAAGATGATGTGTATATAGGGTTAAAAGGTGAGAAATTTAATGGTAATGAGTATTATAAAGAAGCTTTAAAAAAAGGTGCAAAGGTTGCTATTGTTTCTGGAATAGATATAACAAAGGAAGTTTTGGAGGAACTTAAGGATAAAACAATAATTGAAGTGAAGGATTCTTTAATAGCTTTTGGTGATATTGCTGCATTTAAAAGGAGCTTATACAATATTCCTGTTGTTCAAATTACAGGTAGTGTAGGAAAAACAAGTACAAGGGATATTGTTGCAAATGTTATAAGAACACAATATAAAACATTACAAACAGAGGGGAATTTTAACAATGCAGTAGGTCTCCCAACAACAGTTCTAAAATTAAAAGATCATGAAGCATTGGTAGTAGAAAGTGGAATGAATCATTTTGGAGAAATTAGTTATTTGGGGAAAATTGCTAAACCAACAATTGCAGTAATAACAAATATTGGAACAGCACATATTGGAAATTTGGGTTCGAGAGAGAATATTTTAAAAGCTAAATTAGAAATATTAGAAAATTTAAAACCTGACGGATTTATTGTAATTAACAATGACAATGATTTATTACATAAATGGAATATGGAAGATAATAAATATAAAAAATATACTTTTGGAATAGAAGAAAAGTCGGATGTAATGGCTTATAACATAGAAATACGTGAGGACTATTCTAAGTACAATGTAATAATTAATAATAAGGAATACACGGTAAAAGTACCAGTAAGTGGAAAGCATTTTGTATATAATAGTTTATGTGCAATTGCAGTTGGAAATTTAATGCATATTGCTCCGGAGAATATTATAAAAGGAATAGAAACTTTTAAATTAACAAAAAACAGAATGGAAATATGTAAAATAAAAGAAGACATTACTGTAATAAATGATGCGTATAATGCAAGTTATGATTCTATGAAAGCTGCAATAGAATATTTAAAAGAAATACCAGGAAATAGGAAGATTGCTGTATTAGGAGATATGTTTGAACTTGGAGATTATGGAGAAGAAATGCATAGAAAGGTAGGAGAAGAAGTTGCGAAAAACAAAGTGGATATACTAATAACAGTGGGAGATTTATCTAAGTATATTGCTAAGGAAGCTGAAAAGGTAGGAATGCCTAAAGAAAATATTATAGTTCTAAATTCAAATAAAGAGGCTGTAGAATATTTAAATAAAGTTCTTAAAACAAATGATGTAGTGTTATTAAAAGCATCTCATGGAATGAATTTTGAAGAAATATTTAATGGAATAAAATAGAAATTCGGGAACAGTATTTAAAATTTCAAAATTTTAAAATGATTTGAAAAGGAAAAAGTATTATTTCTAAATCATAGTTGGAGGTATAAAAATGGATTATGAAGAAATAAAGGCAGATGTAGAAAAAGTATTATCAGAAAAAAGATTTACTCATTCAGTAGGTGTTGCTAAGAAAGCTGTTGAACTTGCTAAAATATATGGGGTAGATGAGGATATTGCTAAAAAAACAGCAATAGCACATGATGTTGCAAAAGAAATAACTAAAGAAGAAAAACTTAATTATGCTAAAGAACATAATATAGAAGTCGATGAAATAGAAAGTGCAAAGCCTTCTTTACTACATGGTAAAATAGGTGCAGATATTGCTGCTAAAAAATATGGATTTTCAGAAGATATGCAAAATGCAATAAAATTTCATACAACAGGTAGAGCTAATATGAGCATATTAGAAAAAATTATTTATGTAGCTGATAAGATTGAGGAAAATAGAAAAGGAAAGAAAGTAGATATAGAGAAGGCAAGAGAATTATCCAAAAAAGATATAGATGAAACAATTATATTTTTAATGGATGAATCAATTGTTTATAATATAGGAAAAGAAGGATTAGTACATCCAAAAACTATAGAGGCAAGAAATTATCTTTTAATGCATAAAAATTAAAAAAACATATTTCAAAATGTCTTAGAATGTGATATAATAGTAACACCATGAATATGGAGGATGTTAAATGATTTTCAAAGATTATTATAAAATACTTAATTTAGAATCTAGTAAGATAACTCCTCAAGACTTGAAAAATGCATATAGAGAAGCTGCAAAGAAATATCATCCAGATATTAATATTCAAGACAAATTTGCAGAAGAACGATTTAAAGATATAAACGAAGCATATAGGGTGTTATCTAATCCTACTTCTAAACGAAAGTATGATAGAATATGGAATAATAATGTAGGGAAAAAGAAAAAGTATGAAGAAAGCCAAAGGAAAAATGGCTCAAAATTTTCCGAATTTTTCACAATGTTTTTTGGAAATATTGTTGGTGAGGAAGAAAAATCCAACAATAAAGTAAAGAAAAAAATCCCGATAAGAGGAGAGAATGTAGAGACAGAAATAAATATGTCAATAGAGGAAACATATTATGGAACTCAAAAGAAGATTTCTCTTAGGACTCTGAAAGGAAAAATGAAGACTTTTGTAGTAAAAGTCCCAGCAGGTATTAGGAATCAAGAAAAGATAAGATTGATTGGCCAGGGAAAAGCTGGAATTAATGGTGGTAAAAACGGAGATTTATTTATAAAAGTAAATATTCAAAATAGTAAAAGGTTTAGATTGGAAGGCATAGATTTATACACAGACCTACGATTAGCCCCATGGGAAGCTGCCTTAGGCACAAGAGCTACTATAGAAACAATAGATGATACCGCTTCTGTCTATGTACCAAAAGGAATTGAAAGTGGCGAAAAAGTTAGAATACAAGGAAAAGGCTACAAAGATGGTAAAGGTGGAAGAGGAGACCTAATAGCTGAAGTAAAAATAATAGTACCAAAGGAATTATCAAGTGAAGAAGAAAGCTTATATAAAAAATTAGCGGAAATTTCAAATTTTAATCCAAGAAGAAAAGCAAATTAAAATATTATTTAAAAGTTCTGGTTAGGATAAGAGGTAATTTACATAATAAGTATAAATTAATTGACAAATACTTATAAATCAGTTATAATTAAACATAGTAGTGTTACAAAAGACAAACTATGTATATAAAATCGTAGAAGTGTGGGGTGTATGAATTATGTACAGTTGGGAAGGAAAACATTTTAGTATAATGGATCCAAGTAGCGTAAGTACAGTAGTATATCAAATAAATGAAACTTTAAAAGAAGATTTAAAAAATTCACCAAAATATACAGTAACAAGATTGGATTACACAGAAGAAATTTATGGAGACAAGAAGAAAAAAACATTTTACATAGATGATCCTTCTGATAATAAAGATGAACTTGTTATTTTATCATTTGGAAAAGATAGAGTTGTAATTAATATGGCTGTTTTACAAGGCGATAAAATAACCATCTCTAAGAAACCAACACCATTAAAATTCAATACTCTATATTCTGATGAAGAAGTAGAATATAAAGAATTTAAATATACACCTAGTTTTAAAAGACAGATTTCAATTATAGACCCAGAAACAACAGAAGAAGTAAAACCTACGGTATACTTCGATGAAGAGGCTAATGAAGTTAGGGGAAGATGTAAACTAAAGGCTAATAAACCTTATTTTGCTTTTGAAGTAAAAGATAAAAAAGAATAAAGGAGAGGGGAGTTCTAATGAACAAAACTGAAAAAACTTGTAATTCACTAGTATTTGAAAATGGTGCAATGGAACTAACTTATGGAATGATAACTACAGAAGATGTTAAAGGATTTCCTTTAGAATTAGGAGAAGTTGGTACTAATACAGTTGTTGCACCAGAAAATCCTGTAGAGGCTAAAGAATTAGCCAAAGAAGCTGAAAAATTAAAAGGACAAGGAGTAAGAATAAAAACTAAAGCAGATGCAGAAAGAAGAATTAAAAGAGGTAGAAAAGTAAATAGTAGACCATCTAAAACAGCAGGAAGAAATGAAACAAAAACTGAGCAAACTAAAAATGAAGGTGCTACAAGATAAAATCACTAAAGATAGGGATGAAATAAATGAATTATAAAGTTCAAGCAATGATGCAAAATGCTAGAAAAAAACTTATAATATTTGCAATATTATGGTTAGTAATTATAATCTTAGGTGTTGCTCCATTTTCTGCTGCTATTGCGGAAGCAGCACAAGGAGGAGCCTTTAATTTCGAGATTTTCTTCGAGAGCCTAGGAAAATATATCACTAACCCTTTTTCAAGTTTTGGAGTTGTTTTTTCTAGTGGATATATTGGAGCATTTTTAAAATGTACTTTTTATTTTTCTATAGTCTTTTTAGTAGCAGCTGCAATTGGAATATTAAAATCAGCTCCTAAAAATGAATATACAGATATTGAACATGGTTCAAGTGGATGGGCAGAACATGGTGAACAATACAGAGTTTTAAGTAAAAAAAGTGGAATTATTTTAGCTGAAGACAATTATTTACCATTAAACAAAATGGGTAATATAAATGTATTAGTTGTCGGTGGTTCTGGTTCTGGTAAATCTGCTTCATACTCAATACCAAATGCATATCAATGTTTGGGTTCATACGTATTTACAGACCCTAAAGGAGAATTATACGACAGAACTGCAGGATACTTAAAAGCAAAAGGATATAAAGTTAGAGTATTAAATTTAGTTAATCCAGAGTGTAGTGATGGTTATAATCCATTAGCGCACATTAGAAATGAAATAGATGTTGATATTATTGCTAATACCATTGTTAAAGGACAAACTGGAGAAAAAGCTTCAGACCCATTCTGGGATGATATGGCAGAAATTCTATTAAAAGCTTTAATTTGGTATTTAATATCTACAAGACCACCAGAGGAACAGAATTTAGCAAGTTGTGCAGAGTTAGTAAGAGCTGCAAATGATAGTGGTGGAACAAGCTTGTTGGGAGATTTAATTAATCAATTAGATTATACACATCCAGCTAGAAAGAATTACAAATCCATCGAAATAGCACCGGAAAAAACAAGAGGTTCTATTTTAAGTACATTGCAATCTAGATTAGGTAAATTTGATAGTAAAGATATAGCAGAATTAACATCAACAGATACAATAAATTTTGAGGAGATTGGACAAGAAAAAACAGCGGTATATGTTATTTCTTCAGATACACATACAACATATAATTTCTTGCTTACAATATTCTTCTCTCAAATGATACAACAACTATATGATTTTGCAGATAAATCTGGGGGAAAATTACCAGAAAAAACATTCTTTATACTAGATGAGTTTGCAAATATTGGTCAAATACCAGACTTTGATAAAAAAATATCTACATCAAGAAGTAGAGGAATTTCATTTAGTGTTATATTGCAGAACTTAGACCAGTTAGAGGCTGTGTATGAAAAATCTTACGAAACAATAATTGGTAACTGTGATACACATGTATTCTTAGGAAGTAACTCTACAAAGACTTTGGAATATTTCTCTAAAGCATTGGGCGAGAAAACAATATTTAGAGATAGCCATTCAACAAACCGTGATAAAGAAGGTTGGAAATCCGGTTCTAGTGATTCTGACCAATCTATGGGTAGAGCATTACTTACACCTGATGAATTGAGAAGATTCGATAATGATAAATGTATTATATTTGTTAAAGGTGTAAGACCTATACAAGCAAATAAATTCTATTATTTTAGAAAACCTATGGGCAGAGAAATGGCTAGATTTGAGATTAGCCATAATGATGCAGAAGTTGGACAAAGAGGAGAGTGGAGAATATTTAATCCTGCAAATCCATATGCCGGTAATGAAGAGCAAAAGGCTCAGGATTTAAATGTAGAATCATTGGATGATTTATTTGAGGATGATAAACCAGAAAATAAAACTGAGACAACTCCAAAAGTAGATTCATCAATTAGTCAAAATTCTAATTTGGCAACAAAAACTTCTACAAACACTCAAAAAGCTGAACCAAAGCCTATGGAAATTCCATTAGAAGATAATAACGAAGAAGTTAATAATGCCGATTTGGAAAAGGCTTTAGAGGCAAAATTTGATGAATTATTCGGTGTAAATGATGATGATTAAATAATTCGAAAACATAAAGATATTATAATAAAAACATCCAAAATGTTAGATATATTTTAACATTTTGGATGTTTTTTTGAACTATGAACTAAGGGGACGGACCTTAAAGTTCATTTTTTATGTTAATTTTTTGAACTTTTAGGTCCGTCCCTAAAGTTCGTTATTGTAATAATGGTCGAAATATAGTATAATATAGGTGCATTTTTAAACGATTAAAGGAGAAAAAAGTGGGAGCAACAGACTTAAAAATTGTAGAAAATAAAGAACATAATAATATAGGTTTAATTTTAGGAATTTTTTTTATAAGCTTTTTACTAATATTTTTTATTGTATTTTTAGGTATAACAATTTATATTTCTTCTAGTGACAAAATAATACCTGGAGTGCATATAAAAGGTGTTCAAGTTTCAGGATTAACCAAACAGCAAGCTATACAAAAAGTAAATGATGAGTTTTCAAAAGTTTTGCCGGACAATTTAACTGTTGTACACGGAGATTACGAAACTCAGCTAAACTTGGATGATTTAGGAGCTAATTTCAATATAGAAGAGGCTGTAGATAGAGCTTATAATATAGGTAGAGATGGAAATATTTTTAGTAATATGGGTACAATAATTAGAGATTTAGTTTCATCACAGGATTTGGGATTAAATGTAACATTAAATAATGAACAATGTACAAATGTACTTAATGATATTTCTACCAAATTACCAGATGCAGTTGTACAGAGCAGTTATTATGTAGATGGAAAAACATTGGTAATTACAAAAGGAAAAACCGGAAATATTGTAGATGTTACGCCATCAATAGAAAATATAAAGAACAAGATTCAAGATTTATCTTATGCAAGTAATAAGATTGAATTAACAACTGTTTCTAAAGACCCAGATGCTATTGATATAGACAAAATACACAGTGAAATATATAAAGAGCCAGTAGATGCATACTATACAACAAATCCATATGTAGTACATCCACATGAAAATGGAGTTGACTTTAAAATTTCTGTGGATGAAGCAAAGGCAATGTTACAAGAAGACAAGGATGAATACGAAATACCATTAAAATATACTTCACCAAATGTAACAACAAATATGATTGGTACAGAAGCATTTCCAGATTTATTATCTTCATTCTCTACAAAATATAATGCAGGAGATAAAGATAGAACAACAAATTTAAAATTAGCAGCAGAAAAAATAAACGGAACAGTATTAATGCCTGGTGAAACTTTCTCATATAATACAGTTGTAGGAGAAAGAACAATTGCAGCAGGATATAAAGAAGCGCCAATCTATCAAAATGGAGAAGTTGTTGATGGTTTAGGTGGAGGTATTTGCCAAATTTCTACAACATTATATAATGCAGTATTATATGCAAACTTAGAAATTGTGGAAAGAAGGAACCATCAATTTGTACCATCATATGCAAATGCAGGAAGAGATGCAACAGTAGTATATGGTTCAATAGATTTTAGATTTAAAAACACAAGAAATTATCCAGTAAAAATACTTTGCACAGTAAGTGGTGGAGTAGCAAAATGCGAAATTTATGGATTAAAAGAAAATCCAGACTATGAAGTAGAAATAACATCAAAGGTAATAGAAAAAACATCAAAAAGCATAAAATCAGAAACATACAAAACAGTAAAACAAAATGGACAGGTTATAAGTTCAGGAAGAATAAGTAGAGATACTTACAAAAGACATTAGGGATTTAGGGACAGTCCTCAAAATCACTATTTCCTAATATGGAATTTTTAGAGGTCTTTTAGAGTAATGCAAGTTTTAAAGGTCAAAAGCACAAATTAACATAAAATTTGAACTTTAAGGTCCGTCCCTAAAGTTCAAAATAGGAGGAAATGATGTATTTAGTAGTAGGTTTGGGAAATCCAGAAGGTGAATATTCTAATACGAGACATAATATGGGTTTTGATACGATTAATCATTTAAGCGAGAAGCTTAATGTAAATGTTTCTAAGGAAAAGTTTAAAGGTTTATATGGAGAAGGATTAATTAATAATGAAAAAGTAATTTTATTAAAGCCTCAAACATATATGAATTTAAGTGGAGAGTCAATTATTAAATATAAGGAATTTTTTAAAATCCCATCAGAAAATATTATTGTTATTTATGATGATATAGATGTAGATTTGGGTAAAATCAAAATTAGGAAAAAAGGTGGACCTGGTAGCCATAATGGAATGAAATCTGTGGTGGAGGAACTACAGACAGAAGATTTTCCACGAATAAGAGTTGGTATTGGTAAACCTATGTTTAAGGAAATGATGATTGCGTATGTAATTCAAAAAATTCAGGGAGAAGAAAGAGAAATTTTGGCTGAATCTACTAAGAAAGCTGCAGATGCAGTTTGTGACATTATTACTTATGGCATAGATAAAGCAATGAATATGTATAACTAGTTTGAAAGGAAAAAACATGCAAGAAATAAGAATAAAAGTTGTGCAGAACAAAAAAATTATAACTTTAATAGATAATTATCATGTTGTAGAAAAATATGAGATGAATTCTTCAGAAAATATAGAAGGAAACATTTATCTTGGAGTGATAAAAAATATTGTACCTGGTATAAATGCAGCCTTTGTAGATATAGGAAAAGAAAAAAATGCTTTTATACATTTTGATGATTTGTATAAAACAAATAAAGAAATAAAATTGAATGAAAAGATTTTAGTACAAGTACAAAAAAATCCTATAAATCAAAAGGGGGCAAAGCTTACAACCAATATAAAATTAACAGGTAGACAAATTGTTTTAATGCCTAAAGCTGATTTTGTTACAGCATCTAGAAAAATAACTGATGAAATAAAAAAAGAAGAGCTAAAGAATTTTGTGAAAAAAAATATCCCACAAGGTTTTGGAGCAATTATAAGAACAGGTTGTACTATAGCAGATAAGCAAGAAATATTGGATGACATAAAAAGATTATTGGAAAAATGGGATAATATAAATAAACAAATAGCTACAAGTAAAGATGATTCTCCTTGCATTCTAGATGAAAATAATAATATAGTAAAATTATTAATTTTGGGTACAACTGATGTAAATAAAATTATTACTAATAATAAAAATGAGAATGAGAAAATACTAAAATTTTTAAAAGAATACAATTTAGAAAACAAAATAGATATAATATATGATGCTGATGTATTTGACCAATATTCAATTCAAAAAGAATTACAAGAGTTGAATAATAATAAAGTTTGGTTAAAATGTGGTGGATATATTGTGATTGATAAAACAGAAGCTTTAACAGCTATAGATGTTAATTCTGGAAAGTGTGTAGGAAGATATAATTTAGATGAAACTGTTTTAAAAGTTAATAAGGAAGCAACAAAAGAAATTGCTAAGCAAATTAGATTACGTGATATTGGCGGAATAATTGTAGTGGATTATATAGATATGTTAGAAGAATCAAATAGAAATGATATAATTAATCTTTTTTTGGAAGAAGTACAAAAGGATAGAGCAAAAGTTCAAATAGAAGGGTTTACAAAATTAAATTTGTTAGAATTAACAAGGAAGAAAATGTATTAAATTATATATTGTGCAAAGAAAGGAGTAATAATGAAAGTAGGTTTTGTATCATTGGGATGTTCTAAAAATTTAGTGGACACAGAAATAGCTATAGGAATTTTAAAAGAACATGGAATGGAAATTGTAAATAATCCAGAAGAAGCAGAAATGATTATTGTAAATACTTGTGGATTTATAGATTCAGCTAAAGAAGAAGCCATAAATACACTTTTAGAGATGTCAGAATATAAAAAGAAGAAATGTAAGTACTTAATTGCTATGGGATGTTTGGTGCAAAGATATACTGATGAATTGAAAAGGTCAATGCCAGAAGTTGATTTGTGGATAAGACTTGACCAATATGGACATTTTTACACAGATATTGAAAACTTAATTAATAATAAGTTGGAGAATAGCAATAAGAAATATGGAAAGCTTACTAATTATCCTAAAGAACCATTACCTTTACCAACTAAAGAGCAATTTTTCGAAAGAGAGATATCAACTGGGGAGAATTTTGCATATTTAAAAATTGGAGAAGGATGTAGCAATAGGTGTACATATTGTGCAATTCCATTTATTAGAGGACCTTTTATAAGTAGACCGGAAGAAGATATTATAGAAGAGGCAAAATTACTTGCGAAGAAAGGTATTAAGGAGCTAATTGTTATTGCTCAAGATACTACAAAATATGGTTTGGACTTATATGGAGAACCACGTTTAGCACAATTACTTAGAAAACTTTGCAAGATAGATGGAATAGAATGGATTAGATTTTTATATTCTTATCCGGAAGGGATAGATGATGAATTAATTAAGGCAGTTAAGGAAGAAAAGAAGATTTGTAAATATTTCGATATTCCAATACAACATATTTCTAATTCAGTTCTAAAGAGGATGAACAGAAAAACAAATAAACAAAATATAGAAGATGTTATTAGTAAAATTAGAGCTAATATACCAGATGTAATTATTAGAACTACAGTAATGGTTGGATTTCCGGGTGAAACCAAAGAAGATTTTAATGAACTTTGTGAATTTTTGAAAAAGGCAAAATTTGAAAATTTAGGAGCATTTACATATTCAAAAGAAGATGGAACACCAGCTTCAAGGTTAAAGGAACAAGTTCACTATATGACAAAAAAATCAAGATATAATAAAATTATGCAAATACAACAAGAAGTTTCTAAAGAAAATCTAGAAAAATTAATAGGAAAAGAAATTAAAGTACTAGTAGAAGGAATTACATTTGATGAAAAATATTATGTTGGTAGAAGCCAATACGAAGTGCCTGATATTGATGGAATTATTTATATAAAAAATGATAAAGAATTAGAGATTGGAAATTTTGTAAATTGTATTATAGTTGATTCAAATGAATATGATTTAATAACAGAAATAAAAAAATAAGACAAGAAAAAGCTTGGTGTTTTAAACATCAAGCTTTTAATATTTGTGCGACCAATTAAAATGTGGAATATAATCAAAAGATTTTATTTTAAAATTGGTGCATATTATGTATTAGTAATTTTCTGCATTAACTTCGAAGAATGATTGAGGATGATTGCAAACAGGGCATACCTTTGGAGCTTCTGTTCCAACAACAATATGACCACAGTTTCTACATTTCCAAACTACAATACTTCCTTTTTTGAAAACTTCTCCATCTTTTAAGTTATCTAATAATTTTCTATATCTTTCTTCATGATGTTTTTCTACTTCTCCAATAGCTCTAAATTTTGCAGCTATTTCTGTAAATCCTTCTTCATCAGCTTCTTCTGCGAATCTTTTATACATATCTGTCCATTCATAATTTTCACCAGCAGCTGCATCTGCTAAGTTTTGCATTGTATCACCGATACCATTTAAGTATTTAAAATGAATTTTAGCATGTTCTTTTTCATTTTCTGCAGTTTCTAAAAATAGTGCTGCTATTTGTTCATAACCTTCTTTTTTTGCTACACTTGCAAAATAAGTGTATTTATTTCTAGCCTCTGATTCACCTGCGAAAGCAGCTTTTAAATTAGCTTCTGTTTTTGATCCTTTTAATTCCATAATATACCTCCTATTTATACTTGTAACTATATAATACATTATTAAAAAAGACAAGTCAAGACTAAAAAAAATCTAAAATTGTCGAAGTATGTTTAAGTAAATGTAGGCAATTTTATTTTTTACTATAAAAATTTAAACTAATAAATTTATATTTAAACTTGTTAAATTTTGGAATTAAGTATATAATTAAGAAGAAATTTACAAGAAATTAATGTGAATGTTTTCTTGTTGATAAATTATAAAATTAAAAAAATAAAGGGTGAGTTAATTGGAGGTTTCACTAAAGACAAGGCGAGCATATGCTGAACTAGATGAGTTCATTGAAATGCTAGATGATAGTGATAAAAATAAAATTCCAAGCAAAGTAAGAGAATTTTTTAAACAGGAGAAAGATAAAAATTATATTAAACATATAAATAGGAATATTCCAATAGATAAACAAAATCTAGAGGAAGATACATTAGCACTAATAGCTTTATTATATTTAAGGTATATGTGTAATGATGAAAACGAAAAGGCTAGACTTGAAAAAATATATGAGGAAAATGAAAAAGCATATATAGAAAAAAATAAAGAAAAATATGAACCAGAAGAAGTACTAAAGAGAAAAAATGAAAATATAGAAAATGTGACAAAAGAGAAAACAAATACTAAAAAAGAAAGTAAGGCTTTAATAAAACATAAAGAATCAATATTTAGAAGAATTATAAAAAAGTTGCAGATATTTATAAGTAAAAGATGAACTTTAAGTAGAATTTTTAAAGTTCATCTTTTTTTTCTTAATAAAATTCATTTTTTGCATATGAGAGTCATAACATTTTTGGCGGACAGGTTGATTTTTTATGAAAAATATGGTACAATAATATTTGTATCTATACACCTATAGAATTTGGAGGTTTACCCCATGGGTCAACTGAACAAGACTGGTATGAGGGAACTCACTTCGGACATGGCTGACTATGAAGGCTACATTACTTGTAATTATTATACAGGTTATAGCCGTGTGGTCGGTCAGAAAAGCGATAAGCTGTCTGATGATTCGATTCCAAGTTATGAAGCCTTTGAGGAGAGCTTTAAGCAGAACAAAGCTGTTGATCACCAATTTGGTTGTTTCGAACTTGTGTACGATAATGAAGATGGCAAGGTAGTTGCTTATGCTGATATACAGCATGATAAGAAAAATCATACTGTTGCTATTCTCGTATTCATCGTGGCTCAGGATTATCAGCTCAAGGGCTATGGTAGGAAGTTCTATCAGGCAATTGAGGAAGAAGCACGTAAGAAAGGAGTTCGCAGAATTACTGTGAATACTGCTGCATACGGGGCTATCAAGTTCTGGCACAAGATGGGTTTCTACGGGAACGGTTTCCTGGCTAAGAATATTTAGCTGGTAAAATTTAAATCCAAGAGAAAGGAGTTTCTCAACCAGATGGTGAAAGACAGGAGAAGATATAAACTACAAATGTAGTAAATTTCTTCTCCTGTTTTCTTGTTTTATAATAAAAATGAAATTGACATAAAATACAAAATATGGTAAAATGATAATTGCATTATTATGTTTACAATAGATATGGAGGATTTTACAATGCGTGAAATCGAAGCAACCGAAAAGGACTATAATGCTTATGTACAGTGTATTTATCGGACAGAATTTAGCCACGAAAAAGGCAAAGGGAGTGAGGAACGTGATGTAATTTCATTATATTACGATCCAGCTCCCACATTTAATTCCTTCTGCAAATCTCTCAAGCACGATAACCCATATAGCAAAGAACATACATTTGTGTATGAGGATGCTGAAGGAAATGTTGTTGCAGTAGCAACAATTAACAAAGTTGGAGACATCGGGCTTGAAATACAGAAATTCGTAGTAGACTGGCACTATCAACTTCTAGGATATGGTAGAAAATTCTATGAAGAAATAGAGAGGTCTGCAGGAAAGGAAGGCAGAAAGAAGATTGTCCTAATATGCACTTTCGAAGGTGCAATGGCTTTTTGGTCCAAGATGGGATTTAGCCATGAAGGCTACTTTATTAAGTGGATTTCTTATTAGGAATTAATAGGAAATTCCCGAAGGTTGCCAAAAAAAGAAGAGATATTATGCAAATGCAATATATCTCTTCTTTTTTCGAATATTATAAAATAAATCTAGAAATTTAAATGATTAAATTAACCAAATTATAAATCTGAGTTGTAATAAAACATATTATAATTCCACAAATAGTTGGAAGGAAGAATGAAACTATAGTCCATTTTATGCTCTTTGTTTCTTTTTTTATTGTAAGTAAAGTAGTACCACAAGGGAAATGAAGTAATGTAAAAATCATTACATTAATTGCAGTGAGCAAAGTCCAACCATTAGTAGTTAAAATATTTCCAATCAAATTAACATTTTCAATATCTATTAATGTTTTATTCTTTAAATATCCCATTAATATTATAGGTAAAACAATTTCATTTGCAGGAATTCCTAATATAAATCCAGTTAAAATGTAACCATCCAATCCAATTAATTTAGCAAATGGATTTAAGAAATTAGCCAAAATATCTAAAATTGATGAATCGCCTATGCAAATATTAGAAAATATCCAAATTACTATACCTGCAGGTGCTGCTATAGAAAGAGCTTTACCTAGAACAAAAAGAGTTCTATCTAACAAAGAACGTACTAATATTTTCCCGATTTGTGGTGTCCTATAAGGTGGCAATTCTAATGTAAAAGAAGAAGGAAGGCCTTTCAAAATTGTTTTAGATAATATTTTTGATATTAGAAGCGTAAGTAATATACCAAGCAAAACTACTAGCATAACAACGATAGCAGCAACTAATCCAGAGAAAAATCCTGCTATTGAGCCAGAAATAAAAATAGTAGCAACTGTAATTAGAAATGGAAATCTCCCATTACAAGGTACAAAACAATTTGTAAGGATTGCAATTAATTTTTCTCTTGGAGAATTTATTATTCTAGTTCCCACAACTGCAGCAGCATTACAACCAAATCCCATGCACATGGTTAGTGCCTGTTTGCCGGATGTGCAAGCACATTTAAAGCATCTATCTAAATTGAATGCTATACGTGGTAAAAATCCTAAGTCTTCTAGAATAGTGAATAATGGGAAGAATATTGCCATTGGCGGAAGCATAACAGATACAATCCAAGTTACTGTTTGATATATTCCGTTTACAAGAAGACTTGTAAGCCATTCTGGGGAATGTACATATTCGAAAAATACTAATATTTTTTCTTTTAAAAAGCTAAAAAATTCTGACAGTAGTTGTGATGGATAATTTGCTCCTACTATTGTTATCCAAAATAACATGCACAGGAATAGTAGCATAATTGGTATTCCAAATTTTTTTGAGGTTAAAATTTTATCTATTTTTATAGTATTTTTCATATAATTGATGTTTTTATATGTACAAACCTCATTAGTAACATATTCGCATTGTTTTAAAATACTGGATAGTAAAGCATTTTCAATATTATTTTCGTTTATATCATTTCGCGAAAGTAAACAAGATATTTCATCTAATTTGGTATTTATATTTTGAGTGTCTAAATTAATATTCATATTATGTGATATGGATGAAATCAAGTTATCATTTCGACAAATGAGCTTTAATGCAATCCATCTAGATATGGGGTAAGGAGCTTTTATTTCCGGTGATAGTAAAAGCAAAGAATCTTCTATAATTGGCAAATATTTAATTAATTTAGGAGATGGTATTATTTTTCCAGAACAAACTTTAAATATTAAATTTTTTAAATTATTTAAAGTCTTTTTTTTCTTTCCAATAATTCCAACAACGGGTACACCTAATAAGTTTGACAATTTTTTAAAGTCTATGCTAATACCCTTTTTCTTAGCCTCGTCTAACAAATTTACACTTACTATAATATTAGAAGTAATTTCCATAATTTGAAATACTAGATTTAGATTCCTTTCTAAAGATGTTGCATCAACAACTATTACAACCGCATCTAATTTGTTGAAACATATGTAATTCCTAGCAATTTCTTCTTCTTCAGAATTAGACATAAGCGAATAAGTGCCAGGAATGTCAACAAGAGTAAAAATAGTATTATTAAATTTATAATGACCTTCACAATTACTAACCGTTTTTCCAGTCCAATTACCAGTGTGTTGATTCATACCAGTTAAACTGTTAAAAATTGTGGATTTACCAACATTGGGATTGCCAACCAAAGCCACTTTATAAGAATGCATAAAATCACCTCTGTATTAAATAATATGAATATAACAAAATTCGGGTTACCTTAAGTTTCTACAATAATTTTACAGCTATCATCACTCCTAAGTGCAATTAAAGTACCTCTAATTAAATAAGCTGTAGGGTCATTGAAGGGACTCCTATAAACAGGTGTAATTTTTGAGTTCTCTATAATCCCTAAATCCAATAAACGCCTTTGTATATTTTTGTTACAATTTATATCTATAATTTTGGCAGTAATGCCTAAAGGCAAGTCATTTAAAGCAAAAAAATTCATAATAAATCACCACCAGTAAACATAATCTATTATTGTATAATATGCTAAAATAATGAGTATTGACAAATAAAAATAATATTATAAAATAAGGAAAGTAAATTAATAAAATGTGCATATGTAAATGCACTGGAATATATAAAAATAGGAGTGATTAGAATGCAAAAAAGAACAAGAGGATTTGAGATAGCAAAAGGATGGGAAGATAAAGATATTCATATGCCAGTTAGAAAGACAAAAAATGCAGCAGCATATGATGTAGAAGCTGCAGAAGATGTGGTTATACCAGCATATAAACCAGGCATAAAGCCAACATTAATACCAACAGGTCTAAAGGCTTATTGCCAAGATGATGAATGGTTTATGCTAGTAAATAGAAGTAGTGGACCAAAAAAAGGATTTGTTATGGCAAATAGTATTGGTGTGGTTGATGCAGATTATTATGGAAACGAATCAAATGATGGACATTTTTATTTTCAATATTTCAATTTTTTAGACCACGATTTACAAGTAAAAAAAGGAGATGTAATAGGACAAGTTATATTCCAAAAATTTTTAACAACTGATGATGATGCCGCAGAAGGTACAAGAGTTGGGGGATTTGGTTCTACAGATAAAAAATAATACAAAATTAGACTTTATGCCCCAAAAAACAATAGTTAAATTACATAAAAAAAATAACACCTTAAAATCCAGAAATACTAACGGATTCAAGGATTTTAAGGAATATATACAATTACCAAAAGTTTTGACTTTTGGTAATTTTTGTGGTATAATTAGGTTGTTGATAGTTTTTTAATAGACATTGAAAGGAGTGACTTGCATGTTTAATGTAGGCGATAAAGTAGTTTACCCTATGCACGGGGCAGGAGTAATAGATGCGATAGAAGAGAAAGATATATTAGGGACAAAACAAGCATACTATATACTAAAGATGCCAGGTGAAGTAAAAGTAATGGTACCAACAGCTAAGGCAGAAGAAATTGGGGTAAGAAACATCATAGATAAGGATAGTGCCGAAAAAGTTTTCAGAGTTTTAGAGTCAGATGAAACAGAAATGTCTATGAATTGGAATAAGCGTTATAGAGACAACATGGAAAAGATGAAGAGTGGTGATATATACAAAATCGCAGATGTTGTTAGAAATTTAAGTTTTAAACAAAAAGAAAAAGGTTTATCTACTGGAGAAAAAAAGATGTTAAATAATGCTAAACAAATTCTAGTAAGTGAACTTGTACTTACAGAACATTCTACACAGGATGAAATAGAAAAAATGGTAGATAGCAAAATTTCAACATCATATGAAGAATATAGAGTAGATTCAAATGTTACTGCATCAGATATAAGCAGTGATATAGTTAGTAAATTCATACCATTTAATTCAGATGAAGTAAATAAAAAAGCATCTAATGATTAAATTACAAAAAAGAAAGAAATTGTATTTCTTTCTTTTATTGTCTTTATTAGAAATTTAATAATTAAAATATAATTGGTGTATTTAAATTATAAATGTAAACACACCAATTATATTTTAGTAGTTTTGTAGACATAAAAGAAGGATTTATTGTAAAGTTGTCGAATATGTATTTAGAGAAGAATTTTGCGATGTAGTGCTAAAAAATGCAAAAAATATTTACAAAATAAGGAAAAAAGCACGAATCAAGATTCTTGGTAAAAGAAAGGTAGGAAAATGATACGTTATAGTGATGAACTTATAGATGAAATAAAAAACAATAATGATATTGTAGATGTTGTATCACAATATGTACCGTTAAAAAGAAGTGGACGTAACTATTTTGGTTTATGTCCATTTCATAGCGAAAAGTCACCTTCTTTTGCAGTTTCACCGGATAAACAAATCTTTCATTGCTTTGGATGTGGAGTTGGAGGCAATGTAATCCACTTTATAAGTAAAATAGAAGGCATGAATTTTAGAGAAAGTTTGGAATTCCTTGCAGAAAGAGCGAATATAACATTACCAAAGCTAGAAAGTATAGGTGATAACAAAACTCAAGAGCTAAAAGATAAGATATATCAAATAAATAAGAGCGCAGCATATTTTTATCACGAAAATTTGTACAAGTCCACATCTAAACTTGCACAGCAATATGTAAAAAAGAGAAAATTAAATAATGCTACGTTAAAGGAATTTTTAATTGGCTATTCTGGTAATTTTAATGAGCTATATAATTTCTTAAAAAGTAAAGGTTTTTCAGATGAGGAAATTTTAGCATCAGATTTAGTTAACAGAAATGAAAGAGGTCAATATATAGATAGGTTTAGACATAGGTTAATGTTTCCTATACAAGATGTAAGAGGAAGATTTATTGCTTTTGGTGGAAGAGTTTTAGATGATTCAAAACCAAAATACATAAATTCACCAGAAAACTTAGTATATAGTAAAGGAAGACATTTATTTGGTCTATATAATGCTAAAAAAGGCGATACTAAAAAAATTCTTATAGTTGAAGGATATATGGATACAATATCTTTACATCAAAGAGGAATAACTAATGTGGTAGCATCTTTAGGTACAGCAATGACAGAAGCTCAAGGAAGGCTCCTAAGAAGAAGTTCGGAGCAAGTAATATTAGGTTATGATGCAGATGGCGCTGGACAAGAAGCTATCATGAGAGGTTTAGATATTCTAAAAAATTTAGGTTGTGATGTTAGAGTTCTACAAATTTCTGGAGCAAAAGACCCTGATGAATATGTTACAAAATATGGTCCGGAAAAATTAGAAAAATGTATTGATAATGCGATATCTTTAGTTGAGTTTAAAGTCAAAGTTTTAAAACGAAAATTAAATCTTGAAAATACAGCGGATAAAATTAAATTTTTAAACGAAGTAGCTAAAATACTTTCAAAAGTAGATAATAGCATGGAACAGGAGATATATATAGAAAAGATTTCTAAGGATTATGATATTTCTAAAGAAGCATTATATTCAGAAATTAAAAAAATATTATATCCTAAAAATGCTAGTTCTAAAATATTGGAAAAAAGAAATATTCAGTATAACAGACCAAAAAAAGAAGATACTAAAATTAGTGAGGCAAGATTAAATAGAGAGAATACAATTATTGCAATATTGCTTATGTCAAATGCAAATGTATATTCTAAAATAAAAAATAAAATAAAGCCAGAAGATTTTAAATCTGAACAAAATAGAAAAATTATAGAAAAAATTTATGCTGAATATGAAAAAGGCGTTACAGAAATATATGATGTTTTAAGTTTATTTGAGGATGAAGATATTGTTAATCATATAACAGAGATTATGGCTAAAGATTATGGCATTACAGATGTTAACAAAGGAATTGATGATATTTTAAATACATATGAAAGAGAGAATCTTAAGGAAAAAAGAGATGAAATAGTAAAATCTTTAGAAGA
The DNA here is from genome assembly GCA_944389475.1 of uncultured Clostridia bacterium. Taxonomy (GTDB): domain Bacteria; phylum Bacillota; class Clostridia; order TANB77; family CAG-508; genus Merdicola. The sequence continues at coordinate 38,926 of CALXMM010000009.1, read as the reverse complement.
TTCTGAACTTGATAATGAAAGTAAATTAATGCTTGAGAAAGAGTTAAATGATATAATTATTAAACTCGCAAAATAGCTAGGAGGTTATAATGAAAAAAATAGAAGAACAAGAAGAAAAAACAAAGAAAACAATGGAACAAAAGGAAACTTCAAAAGCTGAAAAAACAGAAAAAAGTAAAAAGAAAATAAAAAATGAGGATACACCAAAGGTTGAGAAAGGTAAAAAAACAGCTCAACAAGAGGAAAAAATAGAAAAATCAAAAAAAGAAGTTAAATCCAAAAAAGTAGAAAAAGAAACAGATTCTAATAAAGCCGAAAAAACTGTAGAGGATAAAAAAGCAGAAAAAGAAACTGAAAAAAAGGTGGAATCTAAAAAAGCTGATAAAGAAAATGCAGAGCAAATTGAAAGTGATGATGCACAAGAAATAGAAAAAGCGGAATCAGATAAGAAAATAAAAAGAATTATAGAATTTGCAAAGAAAAATAAAAAGTTAACTTATGGGGATTTAGCTGCTGAATTAGATGATTTCTCAACAGAGGAAATGGATAGAGTATTTGATGCCCTAGAAAAAATGGGTGTAGATATAGGAAAAGATGATGATTTGGATGAAGAAGGTCCAGATGAAGAAGATTTACAAGAAGTAGAGGATTTAAAATTAGATGATTTAGATGTTGCTGGATATGAAAGTAGCAATATAGATGACCCAGTAAGAATGTATCTAAGAGAAATTGGTAAAATACCACTTTTAACATATGATGAAGAATTAGATTTAGCAAAGAAAGTTCTTGAAGGTGATGAGGAAGCTAAACAAAAATTGGCAGAGTCAAACTTAAGATTAGTTGTTAGTATTGCTAAAAAATATGTTGGAAGAGGAATGTTATTCTTAGATTTAATACAAGAAGGAAATATGGGTCTTATAAAAGCAGTTGAAAAATTTGATTATACCAAAGGATTTAAATTTAGTACTTATGCAACTTGGTGGATAAGACAAGCTATTACAAGAGCAATAGCAGATCAAGCTAGAACTATAAGGATTCCTGTTCATATGGTTGAGACCATTAATAAATTAATACGTACTTCTAGACATCTATTACAACAATTAGGTAGGGAGCCAACGCAAGAGGAAATAGCTAAAGAAATGGAAATGCCTGTTGAAAAGGTTATGGAAATTCAAAAGATTGCACAGGACCCAGTTTCTTTGGAAACACCTATTGGTGAGGAAGATGATAGTCATCTTGGAGATTTTATAAAAGATGAGGATTCTCCTGAACCACAAGATTCTGCTGCATATACTTTATTAAGAGAACAGCTTGAGGAAGTTATGAGTACTTTAACACCAAGAGAAGCAAAAGTTTTAAAATTAAGATTTGGCTTGGAGGATGGAAAAGCTCGTACTTTGGAAGAAGTTGGAAAAGAATTTAAAGTAACACGTGAAAGAATAAGACAAATAGAAGCTAAAGCCTTAAGAAAATTAAGACATCCAAGTAGAAGTAAGAAATTAAAGGATTATATGAGTTAATAATAAAAATTAAACTAATAAAATTAAATAAAAGCAAAACAAATTATGTAAACGCCTTAAAAAGATTGACTTTAAGGCGTTTTTGTGTTAAAATATTTATTATCTATTAGAGAATAGTAAAGAGAGGTGAAAATCTTAGAACTTTCTAAGATGTTAATATGAAGGATAAAACAATAGAATCAGAAAAAAGAAATATGTTTGGAATTATAAAAGAAGCTGTTTTTGGAAGTTTAGCAAATTTCTTTAAAACATTAGGAAATACAGAAATAGATGAAGAACAAGAAGAAGTATCTCCAGCAGCCAAAGCAGAAGTATCTAAAATAGAAAGAACTACATTGGATAATACAGATGTTGTAGAAGTAGAAGCTGGTGGAAAGACTCCAGATTTTGGCGGATTAGATTCTTATAAAAGAGATGTAAATGTAAATGAAGCAGTAAAAGCTCATGAAGAAAAATTAAAACAACAAGAACAGAAAAATAAAGAACCAGAAAGTATAGAAAGAGGAAATTCATAAACATAAGAAAAAATTAAATATCTTAAATATTAAAAAACTCCCTTTTTTAAGGGAGTTTTTTGGTAGCGAAGATGTGATTCGAACACATGACCCTTCGGGTATGAACCGAATGCTCTAGCCAACTGAGCTACTTCGCCATTTGCTGTAACAAATATAATTATATTATCTGTTAGCCTTTTTGTCAATAGAAAAATATAAAATATATGAATAACTTGCGATATGCTCATCATGTAAAATATAAAATAATATAAGCAAGTATGTGTAAACTAAATGTAGACATTTTACACTAATTATAAATAAAAAAATTGACTAACATAGAGTTAGCCTAAATAAATTAATAAAGTTTTAATGTGTCTTCTATAACGTAAGAAACTGGTAAAACATCATCATTATCAATATTAATTTTAAAATTAACGTTATTGTTGGCATCTTTAAATACTGAAATAGTAACGGTACCTATATACATTCCTATCATCTCCTTTTTCATTAGTGTCAAAATATATATTATCAAATAAAAAATGAAAAGTCTGTCGAAAGGTGTCAAAGATGAAAAAAATTTTAAAAAAATTTCAAATATCGTAAATTGATGAACTGTAATATAGTAAATCTAAAAATCAAAGTAAAACTAATTGTTAAAAAGATAAAAATGTGATAAGATAGCAAGAAGAATTAATAAGAACATTGGAGACAAAAAGTTCAAAAGGAGAGAAAAATGCCGGATTTTGTACATTTACATATTCACAGCGAATTTAGTTTGTTGGATGGTGCGAATAGAATTAAAGATTTGCCTGTTAGGGCGAAAGAGCTTGGTATGAATGCGATGGCAATAACTGACCATGGAGTTATGTATGGTGTTATTGACTTTTATAAAGCTTGCAAAAAAGAGGGGATTAAACCTATTATTGGTTGTGAGGTTTACGTGGCTTCTAGGACTAGATTTGATAAAGAACCTCAAGATAAAAAGTATTATCATTTAATTTTGCTTGCTAAGAATAACCAAGGGTATAAAAACTTGAGCAAATTGGTTTCTTTAGGTTTTATAGAGGGATATTATTATAAACCACGTATTGATAGGGAGTTGTTAGAGAAATATCATGAGGGGCTAATTTGTTTAAGTGGTTGTTTGGCTGGTAATGTTAGTCAGGAAATTTTAAATGGAAATATAGAAGAGGCGGAGAATGTTGCCAAGTGGCATCATAATGTTTTTGGAGAAGACTATTATTTGGAAGTTCAAAATAATGGCGTTAAAGAACAAGTTATGGTTAATCAAAAAATTATACAAATTGCAAGGAGATTGAATATTCCTATTGTAGCCACAAATGATGCTCATTACTTAAAAAGAGAAGATGCATATAATCATGAAGTACTACTTTGTATACAAACTGGTAAGAGAATGACTGATGAAGATAGAATGAGATTTGATACAGATGAATTATATGTTAAATCTCCTGAGGAAATGGCTGAATATTTTAAAAATTTCCCAGATGCAATCGAAAACACAGTTAAAATAGCAGAAAAATGTAATGTGGAGTTTGAGTTTGGACATACAATACTTCCTAATTATGATGTACCACCTGAATATCCTACACATTATGATTATTTTAAAAAATTATGTGATGATGGAATAAAGAGAAGATATGGAGATAATCCATCACAGGAAATTTTGGATAGAGCAGCATATGAGCTTAAGATTATCTCCCAAATGGGATATGTTGACTATTATTTAATAGTTTGGGATTATATAAATTATGCTAAATCACAGGGAATATCTGTTGGACCAGGGCGTGGTTCTGGTGCAGGTTCTATTTTAGCTTATGCAATTGGAATAACGGATATAGACCCAATGAAGTACAATTTGCTTTTTGAGAGATTTTTAAATCCGGAAAGAGTTAGTATGCCCGATTTTGATGTTGACTTTGACTATGAAAGAAGAGGAGAAGTAATAGAATATGTAGAGAAAAAATATGGTAAGGACCATGTTTCTCAGATTATTACTTTTGGAACTATGTCTGCTAGAATGGTAATTCGTGATGTTGGAAGGGCTTTAGATATGCCATATGCAGAGTGTGATAAATTAGCTAAAATGATACCGAACGAATTGCATATTACAATTAAGAAGGCAATGGAGCAAAACAAAGAACTTAGGGACTTATATGAACAAGATGATGAAATTCATAAAATGTTAGATATTGCTATGGGATTGGAAGGAATGCCTAGACAGGCATCTACACATGCATGTGGTATAGTTATAACAAAAGAACCAGTAGTATCATATGTACCTTTATATGTAAGAGATGGCCAAATATCAACACAATATATTATGACAACTTTGGAAGAATTGGGTCTATTAAAAATGGACTTTTTAGGATTAAGAACATTAACTGTTATACAAGATGCAATAAATTTGGTTAAAACAAATAGGGGAATTGATGTAGAGTTCGACAAAGATATGAGTGACCCTAATGTATATAAATTGTGGCAAAATGGAGAAACTGTTGGAATATTCCAGTTTGAGAGCCAAGGTATGACAAACTTTATGAAAGAATTAAAGCCGGACTGTTTGGAGGATATCATAGCTGGAGTTTCTTTATATAGACCAGGACCAATGGACCAAATACCAAGATATATAAGGAATAAAAAGAATCCAGAACATGCAGAATATACCCATCCTGCATTAATTCCAATTTTAAAAGTTACATATGGGTGCATGGTTTATCAAGAGCAAGTTATGCAAATTGTACGTGATTTAGCTGGATATTCTCTTGGTAGAGCAGATATAGTTAGACGTGCCATGGGAAAGAAAAAATTAGATGTAATGGCAAAGGAAAGAGAAGTATTTATTCATGGACAAGTTGATGAAAATGGAAATGTAGTTGTACCCGGTTGTGTAAGAAATGGAATAGATGAGGCTTCTGCAAACAAAATATTTGATGAAATGGCAGAATTTGCAAAATATGCTTTTAACAAAAGCCATGCAGCATGTTATGCTGTAGTATCATATAGAACAGCATATTTAAAAGCATATTATCCAGCAGAATTTATGGCTGCAACATTAAATAGCTTTTTAGGAAACTTAGACAAAATCCCTATGTATATTGATGAATGTAGGAGATTAAAAATTGATATTTTAAAACCTGATATAAACAAGAGTTATACAAAATTTACAGTTGACAATGGAAAAATAAGATTTGGTTTAGGAAGTGTAAAAAACGTAGGTCTTGGAGCAGTGGATGCGATAGTAGAGGAAAGGGATAAAAACGGACCATTTGAAAGTTTTACAGATTTTTGTGAGAGAATTCAAAATGAAACAGTAAATAAAAAGTGCATAGAAAGTTTAATTAGAGCAGGTGCCTTTGATAGTTTTGAACAAACAAGAGCAACATTGCTTGCATCATTCGAAAGTATATTGGATGCAATCCAAGAAACACAGAAAAAAAGTTATGCAGGGCAAGTTACTATGTTTGACTTAGCCTCACCAGAAGAAAATATGGATGAACTTAAATATACATATAATGAGCAAAAAGAATTCTCAGAAAGAGATTTACTATCTATGGAAAAAGAAATGCTTGGAATATATATTTCTGGACATCCACTAGAAAAGCTAAGAAAGCAAATAGAGCAACAGACAAATGTAAATTCTATGAAACTAAAAGAATTAGCAAATTTACAAAGTACAGTTTTAGATAAAGGAGAATATATTGCAAGAAAGAATGAATATAAAGATGGTCAATTTGTAAAATATGCCGGAATAATTACAAGCGTAAAGAAAAAATACACCAAGAACAATACGATAATGGCATTTGTAACAGTAGAGGATTTATATGGAACTGTAGAAATAATAGTATTCGAAAATTGTTACAATGACTCATCAAAATATTTAGTAGAAGAAAATATTGTGATGGTAGAAGGACGTCTAAGCCTTAGGGAAGATGAGGAACCAAAGATTGTTGCAAGAACAATAAAACCATTTGGAGAAGAAAAACAAAGAATTTTAACAATAGACATAAATGGAATGGATGAACCACAAAAGGACAAATTAAGAGGGTTAATACGTTTCTTCCATGGAGAAAGAAATAACATGCCTGTACAAATAATGGAAGATGGAGATTTAAAACCATGTGGAGCGATATATTTAACAGATGATATATTAAAGGAATTCCAGGAAACCGTAGGAAAAGAAAGGATAGAAATATAGAAAACAGGTTTTTTAAAACTTTAAAATTTTGTATTGTCTTTTCTTGAATTTTGATAAAGTACTAAAGTCCAATTCCAAAAAATAATGATTGTAAAATGAAAGTAGAAATCACAAAGGATGAAAATGGAAAAGATGTGGTTAACAACACAATAGATGTTTACTATTATTACGAACCAAAACCATTTAATATAGGAGTAGAAAAAGATATTTCTGCAATCATAGTAAATGGAAATAGAAGAAATGCAACAAATGGAAAACTAGAAAAAGTAGATATCTATAGAAAGAGCACAGAGAACACAAGTGTACAAGTAGAGTACAAGATAAAAGTAATGAACACAGGAGAAGTAGAAGGAAGAGCAATAATAGAAGACAAATTACCAGAAGGAATGACTTTAGCAAATAATGATGGAACATGGGAAGAAAATGGCGGAGTCCTAAGAAAGGTAATACCAGAAATAGGAGCCGGAGAAACTAAAGAATACACAGTATTATTAAACTGGAAGACATCTGGAAACAATATGGGTAATAAGGTTAATGAAGTAGCATTAACAGAAACAGATAACGTACCAGGATTTAAAGATGGAAATGATAAAGATAATAAGGATAACGCAACAGTATCAATAAGTGTAGAAACTGGTGAATTTCCATTAGGATTATTAGTAGCTTTAGTAGCATTGGTAGGACTAGAAAGTGTAACATTAAGATATGCAGTAGTTCTAACAAAGAGACAAAAGAAAAATAATAAAAAATAGCAAATGAAAAATTGAGTACCTATAGAGTAGAAATACTTTGTAGGTACTTTTTTTATAAAATACGAATAATGCAATAAAAAAGTCTTAAGAGTATGAAATCTCTGAAAATGCTAATACAATACAGCCTAATAAATTCAAAAAAAGCTCGAATAATGTAGATGAAAAATGATTGAAAATAATACAAAAATGTGATTAAATAGAATTGCTTAGGATATTACCTAAGAATTAGTTTTTTTATGTTAAAAATTTTCGAAAATTTTGTTTTTTTCAAATATAAATTTTATTTATTAGATTTAATCAAATAAATTTGTTATCTAAAATAAATCCAAACCAGACAGATAAGTAAATTGTACAATAACATATAACGCAAATGGAACAGAAATAAAAAAAGATAATATCCTAGGAATTAAATTTTACTAAATGGTTGAACAATAGTTTAATATTTGTTACAATAAAGGAGGAACATGGATAAAAATACAACAGTAGATATAGAACTACAGGTAAAGGATTGTCATAATATAATAAAAAGAAGTTTATTTTATGCAGCAGGATTGTATCATACAGGATTAAAAAGTGGAGGAAGTAAAAAACTAAGACAATGGTTAGATTTTATAGCGAATAAAAGAAAGGAGGAAGTAAAAATGGCAGTAAAAGAGAATGAAAAAATAGCAAAAGCTCAGAAGGAGTATGAGTATTTAACAGGAGATGCGGCAGTACAAAGATTAGCCTTTTTAAGAGATAAATGGCAAAGTGACCATAATTCAGACATAGCATGGAATAGAAGAGAAGCAAAGAAAGAGGGAATAAGAGAAGGTAAAATAGAGGGAATAAAAGAAGGAGAAAAATCGGAAAAATTAAAAATAGCTAAAAAAATGCTTGCAGAAAATATGCCAATAGAAATGATAAGTAAAGTTACTGAATTAAAAAAAGAAGAAATAGAAAATTTGTTAAAAGATTAACAATAACAAAAATAATAATGAACCTTTTATAGCTACTTGAGAAAATTATGGAAAAATTTGCCGATTAGCATATTGACAAGCTTATGTTATTTATATATAATATAGTAGCTATAAAAGTTACGGTGATATTATATATTAATATTACCCTAAGCTTATTTGGGTACATCCAATTATAGCCCACCAAGAAATTTGTAATTTTAATGGTGGCTTAATTAGAAAAACTTTTAGTAAAAAGTTTAATTTATCCCACAGTTGTAAGAAGCCGGAAGGAGGGGAATATAATGTCATCAGAAGTTAAGGTAAAAGATGGAAATATAGAAGATGCTTTAAGAAGATTTAAAAGACAATGTGCTAGAAATGGAGTTATCCAAGAAGTTCGTAAAAGAGAGCATTATGAAAAACCTAGTGTTAGAAGAAAGAAAAAATCAGAGGCAGCTAGAAAAAGAAAATATTAATATAAAAGATTTAATAAGGTTGGTAATTGGAGTACATCTAGTTCCAACCTTTTTGATTTGCTATATAAAAATACTTGCAACAAATTTTTAAATGTGAAAGAATAAAGAAAAAATATGTTTATAATGTATATAACATATATTATTAAGTTAAAAAAGTGAAGTAGGGGGAATATTTATGTTAAAAGAAAAATTATTAGAAGATTTAAAAACAAGTATGAAGGAGAAGAATACCGTAAGAAAAAATGTTGTTCAAATGATAAGAGCAGCTATTTTACAAAAAGAAAAAGATGGTGGAAAAGAGCTAAATGATGATGAAATTTTAAAAATTATTGCTAAGGAAGAAAAAACAAGAAAAGATTCATTACCAGATTATGAAAAAAGTGGTAGAGAAGACCTAATTAATGAGATGAAAGAAGAAATTTCTATTATAGAAGAATATTTACCAAAACAATTAAGTAAAGAAGAAATTATGCCAATTGTTGAAGAAATAATAAAGGAAACTGGTGCAAGTTCTATTAAAGATATGGGAAAAGTTATGGGACAAGCAAAAGCTAAATTAGGTGTAAGTGCAGATGGAAAAACAATTAGTGAATGTGTAAAAGAGTTATTGAATAAATAAATTTGTCAACTATATTAATTAAAACAGATTGGAGAACTAATGAAAGAAAAGATTAAAGAACATATTAAAAAACATAAAATTATATATAGTGCATTATTGCTATTATTTTGTTTTTCCGGAGTAATTCTTTCTTTTAATAAATTAGGAGTTTCGGATGAATTGTTTACATTTGCGAATGTATATAAATTGCATAATGGAGTACAATTATATTCTCAAAATAATATAATTGATACACCGTTGTTTTTCTATTTAGCAAATGCATTTTTAAGTGTAGTTGGTATGAACTTTTTTGCATATAAATTGTTTGCGATAATTCTTTTTGAGATAATATTTTTATTAATTTTAAATATATTAAGAAAACTTAAAGTACCAACTCTAAGAGCTATTGTGTATATAAGTTTAATTATTTTACCATTTGCGAAAACTTTGTATGCTAATGGAGCAAATTATAATGTTTTAGCTTTACTTTTTTGGTTATTAGGAATGTACTTAATTATTAAAAAAGATAAGTTAGAAGTAAAAGCGATTCAACAAGGAATTGTAGCTGCTCTTGTGTTTGCTACTAAGCAAAATATAGGTATATATTATTTAATTGGATTAAGTTTATTTACTATTTATAATTACAGAAAAGAAATAAAAACGATTATAAAAAAACTATTTTCTACATATGTAGTATTTTTACTAGCAACTGCTATATGGGTTGTAGCTCTTGCTATACAAGGTCAATTTAAAGATTTTATAAATTATTGTTTTTTAGGATTGGGAGAGTTTGCGAAAAATAATGCATCAATTAGTTGGACATATCTTTTTTATTATTTAATTCCTTTTTTAACTATAATTGGATTAATAATTGCTAAAAGAAAATTCCAATTGACATTAGAAAATGAAATTATTAATGTTAGCATATTCTTTTTATGTTTTATGCTACCAAGCCTACTTATTGGATATCCAATATTTAATGTATATCATATAGAATTAGCATCACTTATTTCTGTTGTTTATTGCACTTATTTGGTTGAACAATTGGTAAGTCGAATGATAGAAATATTTAATATAAAGATAATTAAATATATTTTAGTAGGATATTTTGTAATATTTATTGCAATAAATATATACTATATTTGCAGTTTTGTAGGAATAATTTTAAATAAAAATTATACAACAACATATGATAATCCATATTTTGGAATGAATTCATCTACAGAATTAAATGATAAGATGAGCCAAGTATTAAATTTTATAAAATTAAAAGAGGAAAATAATCAAAAAGTTGTTATTTTCTCTACAGAGGCAAATTTATATCAAATAGCATTAAAACAAAATAATCAGGATTTTGATTTGCCATTTTTAGGAAATTGGGGATACCAAGGAGAAGAAAGAGTACTAAACAAAATAAAAAATTTAAAAGATACATTTATTTTAATAAATGATGAAGATTTATTAGAGCAGGAATCAAGTAAAATAAAAGATTCTATTAAAAGTAATTATAACAAAACAGGGGAAATTGCAGATTTTGATATTTATTACATAAAATAAAGATATGAATAAAAAATTAAAAATAGTAAAGAATATTAGAAAAAAAGGAGAAACTTAAATGTCATATAATAAAGTTATTTTAAAGAATGGAATTACATTTCATAATATTAATTCTAATAAATTTAAAACTAATCTTTGTGCTGTGTTTTTAACATTTCCAATTACTTTTGAAAATGCAACTAAAGATACACTTATTGCATTAATGCTAAAAAGAGGAAGTAAGAATTTAAAAACGAGAGAAGAAATTACTAGTAAACTTGCAGAACTTTATGGTGCAGAATTTGATTCTGGTATAGATAAGTCAGGGGATAACCATGTTTTAAAATTCTATTTGGAAAGTTTAAATGAGGAATATTTACCTAAAAAAGAAAATCTACTTGAGAAAAGTATAAAAGTGTTACTAGATATTGTGTTTAATCCAAATGTTGAAAATGATAAATTTAATGAAAACTTTTTAGAACAGGAAAAAGAACATTTAGAGCAAATTATAAATTCAAAGATAGATAATAAGGCAATGTATGCACTTAACAGATGTGTAGAAGAAATGTATGAGGGAAAACCATATGGTATTTATAAATATGGATATGTAGAAAAAATACCAGAAATTACTGCTCAAAATTTATATGAATATTATAAGAATTTGATTGCTACTTGTAAAATTGACATATTTGTATCAGGAAATAATACGAACGTAGATAGAATATTACAAAATAACGAAATTATAAAGAATTTACAAGATAGAGAGCCAGAATATGTTAAAGAAGGTTCTTTAAGCAATAGTAATACAGAAAAATTAGTTGAAGATAAAATGGATGTTTCACAGGGCAAAATTGTAATTGGTATGGATTTAAAATTACAAAATGCAGAAGAACAATATTGGGCTCAGGTGTATAACACGATATTGGGTGGCAGTGCAAATTCAAAATTATTCCAAAATGTGAGGGAAAAGGAAAGTTTAGCATATACCGTTTCTTCCAATTACATGAGATTAAAGTCAAATATTTTTATAAGAGCAGGAATAGAAATAGATAATTATGATAAAGCTTTAAAAATAATAAAACAACAATTGCAAGATATGCAAAATGGAAATTTCTCAGATGATGATATAAAACAAGCTAAAAGAACTTTGGAAGCTACAATAAATAATATTCCGGAAGAACAAGATATCGAAATATCTTATTACTTTGGTCATGAGTTATCAGGTAATAAAACAACAATAGAGGAATACAAAAACAAAATTGAAAATGTTTCTAAAGAAAATATTGTAACTATAGCAAATAGTATTAATATAAATACTATATACTTTTTAAGAAATTAGGAGGGTATAATGAAGATTATTGAAAATAACACAGTAAAAGAAAAAGCATATTTTGAAGAATTGGAAAATGGACTTAAAGTAATTATTATCCCTAAGAAAAATACTAACAAAAAAATGGCGATTATAGGTACAAAATTTGGCTCAATTGACAATCATTTTATAAAACCTAAAACTAAACAAGAAGTAACAATACCGGATGGGGTTGCTCATTTCTTGGAACATAAGATGTTTGAACAAGCAGATGGAACAAATAGTTTAGATACATTAACAGCTCTAGGTGTGGAGGCTAATGCTTATACAACAAATGACCATACAGCATATTATTTTGAAACAATAGATAATTTTGAGCCAGCATTTAAAGAATTGTTAAACTATGTATTTCATCCATATTATACTGATGAGAATGTAGAAAAGGAAAAGGGAATAATTGCACAAGAAATAAAAATGTATGATGATGACCCAATATCTAAAGTGTTTTTAAATGCTTTACAATGCATGTATAATGCTTGCCCAGTAAGAATTGATGTGGCTGGAACAGTAGAATCTATAAATAAAATTAACAAAGATATTTTATATGATTGTTATAATACATTTTATCATCCTTCTAACATGGTTTTGTCAGTTTGTGGAGATTTTGAACCAGAATATATTATAAATCTAATAAAAGAAAATATGGAAAAAATGGATAAGCAAGATAGGATAGATAGAATTTATCCGGAAGAAAATCCAGAAATATGCGAAAAATTTAAGGAAGAAAAAATGGAAGTGAGTATTCCTACATTTGTAATAGGAATTAAAGATGAAGTAGAAGATACGGATATTGTAAGAAAAGAATTATTATTAAATATAATTTTGAATTGTATTTTTGATGAGAATTCTAAATTATTTAAGGAATTATATGAAGAAGGACTAATATTATCAGAGCCGGACTTGGAATATGAATATTCTAATATATATTCCCATATGATGATATTTTCACCTTCTAAAGAGCCAAAAAAAGTGTATGAGAAATTTAAGCAAGAGGTTAGTAGATTAATAAACGAAGGAATAGATGAAAAAACTTTTAATAGAACTAAAAATAAAATTTATGGTAGATTAATAACTTCATATAATGATGCATCACAAATAGCTAGAGCATTCATGAGGGATTATATGAATAATATTGTTTCTTTTGATGGCATAGAAAAATGGAAAAAAATTAATGTTAATGATGCTAACGAAATGTTAAGAAATAAATTTAAAGAAGATAAAATGATTTTATCAGTTATAGAACCTAAAAATTAGCAAAAATTTGATTAAAACAAAATGTATAAAATAGTAAAAAAAGAAGAACTTTGTATCTTCTTTTTTTATTTTGCAAAAAAAATAGAAATCTGGTCATACGAAAACTCTAAAAACTGCATAAAAATGGGAATATCTGGTTGAAACAGTTAAAAAAATGTGGTAGCATAAAAATATACTAAAGAAAAAAATAAAAAAAGGAGTGGTTTAGATGTTAAATGAAGAAATTTGCAAAGTGAGAGATAAATTAAACAAAAGTATAGAGAAAAACTTGGATTATGCAGTAATTTATAAAATAAGTGTAGAATTAGATATACTAATTGCTAAATATTATAATGAAAAAATGTTTAATCTTAAAAATGCTTAAATATAAAAAATATTTATAACACTAAAATACTTAAATGTTACAAAAAATTTACATTTTTTTAAAAAAAGAAAAACATATTGCAAAGAAAAATTAAATGTTGTATAATAAAATTATGTATTAGTATTAAATATATGAATAAGAGGAGGAAATGAATAATGAAAATATCAAAAAGAATGGCAAAAGTATTAACAATATTAACTGTAGTATTGGGAATTTTATGTGCAACATCAATGGTTTTTGCTGCAGATTCTTATGTTATGCCTTCAGCAGTAAGTAGCCCAGCAGATCAATCTATAAAGAACATAAGTGGTATGTTACTTTCTGTAGCACAATTAGTAGGTGTAGCAGTTGCAGTTATCATGCTTATTGTTTTAGCTATTAAATATATTTCAGCAGCACCAAACGATAAAGCAGAAATCAAAAAACATGCTGTTATATATATAGTTGGAGCTATCGTATTATTTGCAGCATCAGGAATATTAGGAATTATCAAAGCATTTGCAGGTTCTATATCATAGATCTAATATATAATGGTGATAAGAATGAAAAAAGTAATAAAAATTATAACTATTACATTAATGGTGTTAATGTTTACCAGTTTTGTAAATATTGCTTATGCTGATGATATTGACCCAGATGATTTTAAAGACATTTATAATCAAAGTGGTACAAGTGATATAACAAGTAAGACTGGCCAGATTCTTAATATTGTACAAATAGGAGGAACAGCAGTTTCAGTAATCCTATTAATTATATTGGGAATGAAATATATGGTTTCTAGTCCAAATGAGAAAGCTACAATAAAAGAAAAATTAATACCATATGTAATAGGCGTAGTAATATTCTTTGCAGCAACAAACTTAGTAGCAATAGTTATTGGGTTTGCACAAGGAATTAGTAGTAGTGGTTCTTAGTAAAAAGAATTCAACTATCCAAATAAGAGATTTGGTAAATATGTAAGGAAACTAATGAAAAAGTCCTAAATGTTAATCAAGGTTAACTTGTTTTACATTTAGGATTTTTTGTGATTTTTTTAAACGTTATAAATATTTCATTTATTTTACATTATTTAGAAAAAAATGAATATTTGCTTAGGGAAATTTGAATTGAGAGTTTTAGCGAAAAGAGAAAAAAATTGTAAATTTTTTTACAAAAATAAGACATTTCCTCATATTTTATTGCAAATAAAACATGAATAAAGTATAATTATAATTAAGTATAACTTTGTGATAAAGGAGTGTTAAAGGTGAAAAAATCAACATTTTTTGTTATTAATTTGTTAATTTTAATGGCAATAATTTTAATTCCAGTTAATTCTTTTGCTACAGATGTAAAAACTTGGGATGAAATGACTTCACAAGCATCAGCTTTTATAAGTCAAGGAAAATCAAAAGATGTTATTAAAAGTAGTGATGTGGCAGCTACTATAATGCCTATTGCACAAGCCTTAGTTGCTGTTGCAACAGGTGTATTAGTAGTTGTAACTTGTATAATGGGTATTAAATATGCAACATCTAGTAGTCCAGACCAACAAGCTAAATTAAAAAAACAATTAGTTGGATTAGTAGTATCCGTTATAGTAGTTTTTGGTGCACAAGCTATATGGGCAATCATATACAATTTTATGAAGGATTTTTAATTAAATATATACTAAAGGAGGAAAAAGAAGATGGGTACTTATTATGTTCCAAGAAACTATAAAGGGGAGTCAAGAATATTATATATTTTTACTGCAAAATCATTAATTACTACAGGTGTTGGTGCACTTGTTGGTTCTGTATTTTTTGTGATATTTGGATTAATTCTAAATTATAAAATGGTGGGAATTATTATTATGGCAATTTTTGGACTTTTAGGCTATATTTATGGAGCTGTAAAAATACCTACTATAGCTGGAATTGCTGTAACAAAAAAAGTTGGTGGAGAATCACTTGATGAAATTATAAATAGATATATAAAATTTAAAGCTAAAAGGCGTATATATTCATATACAGATACAAAAACAGCGGAAAATAGTGAGAATACAAAGGAGGAACAATAATATGGACAATATTATAATGGGATTAAACATAATGCTTATAGTATTTATCGTTTTAATTATAGGACTAGTAATTGCATATTATTTTTTAGTATACAAAAGCAAAATAAATGAAGAAGAAAGAAAAAAACAAAAGGAAGTAAAAGCAGCTAATAAAGAGTTTAATGGAATCCCAAGAGAAACTACAGACAAAATTTTAGATTTTGATGAAATAAGAGATGACATGATAATAAGAAAAAATAGAACACAATATGTTATGGTTATACAATGTAAAGGTATAAATTATGATTTATTATCAGAAGAAGAAAAAGAGGCTGTAGAAAGAGGATTCGTTGAGTTTTTAAATACTATTAGATTTCCAATTCAATTATATGTACAAACAAGGAGTTTGAATTTAAGAAAAACGATAGAAGAATATAGAGCAAAAGTTGGAGAAATTGAAGACCAAATAAAAGCCTTACAAAAACAAAAAGCAGATTATCAAAGACAAGGAAATCAAAAACAAGTTGATATGACAGATTTTGAAATAAGAAGAAAACAAAATGTTTTGGAATATGGTCAAGATATCGCTAATTATATTGGTAGAATGAGCTTTAATCAAAATGTTTTGCAACAAAAAACTTATGTTGTTGTTTCTTATTATAAAAGTGAGCTAGGAAATGTAGGAAATTATTCTAAAGATGAAATTATAAATATGGTATTTACAGAATTATACACTAGAGCACAAACTTTAATAAGAAGTTTATCTAGTTGTCAAGTTGCTGGTAGAATACTAGATTCAGAAGAATTAACTGAATTACTATACATAGCTTACAATAGAGATGAAGAACAGGTATATCAATTAGATAGAGCAATTGATGCTCAATATGATGCTCTATACTCTACATCAAAAGATGTTTTACAAAAACGTAGAGATAGAATCGATAAACAATTAGATGATATGTCTGTAGATTTAGCATCTGATAGCTTATTAGAGGCAGATAATATATTAAAAGATAGAGAAAAATTAAACAACGAACTTAGAGAAAGAACAATGGAAATCATTGAAGAATATAAAAATCAATTAAGTCCGGATTTATATAATGAAACTAAGAAAATAATAGAAGAGAAAACTAAACAAGAAGAAAAAGACAATTCAAAAGATAAAACAGATCCAACAAATAAAACTAAAACAACTAAGCGAGGAAGAGCTAAAAAGGTAGAGGAATAACAAAAGATTGGAGGAAAGTTTTTAATGAAAAAGAAAAATGTGGAAGAAAAAGAAAATATTGTAGAAGTACCAAAGGGCGTGCTTGAAAAAAATGCAAGAACAATAAAAGATTTAATTGCTCCTGCAGGCATGGACTTTTCTAATATAAACCATGTAGAGATTGTTTCTACTAAAACAAGATATGCAAGAAGTATGATAGTAGCTAACATTCCTAGAATGTGTACATTCCCAGAGTTTTTAAGAAGTATGTATACTTTTGGTGATGTAAATACATCTGTTTTTATCTCACCAATTAGTGAGAGTTCATCACAAACAGATTTGAATAGAACAATTAATGAACTAGAAGCTGAGAGACTTGTTGCCATAGATAGAGGAGATATAAACCGTGAAAGAATCTTAGCCCAAAAGAGAATGGAGGCAGAAGATTTAAGGGACCAAATAGCAAGTGGTTTTAACAAACTATATGAATCTACAATAGTTTGTACACTATTTGCTTATGGTTTGGAAGATTTGGATAAAGAAACAGAACTATTAGCTTCAGAAATGGCAAAAACATTAATAGATGTTAAGCCTGCTTGGGCAATTCAAGAGGATGCTTTTAGAAGTAATTTACCATTTAATGAAAATCTTATAAAGAAAGCACATAATTTTGATAGAAATTCAATGGCAACAGTTTTCCCATTTTTATCATCAGAAGTTGGTCATGAAAATGGTATTCCAATCGGTTTTGACAAACAAACGGGATTGCCAATATTATTTGATAATTTTAGCCCTACACTTGCAAATTATAATATGGTTATATTTGGTAAGTCTGGTGCTGGTAAAGGTGTTACAATTAAAACAATAACTGCTAGATCATCTGTATTAATGGGTATAGAAAGCTTAGCACTAGATGCTGAAGGCGAGTATGGAGTTGTTGCAGATGCTTTAGGTGGTGTAAATGTAACAATTAGCCCAAATTCAAATACAATTATTAATTTATTTGACATTGAGCCTGAAGTTGTTAAAGATGAAATAACAGGTAGAGAAAGAGCTATTTTAAATGTAGAGAATAAAGTAGAGGATGTTACACAAGCTCTACTTACAATGGCAAGAGGAAGTACAAGAAGTGAAGAAGTAAACGAACTTACAAAACAAATTATTGCTGAATCTGTTGCAGAGGAATATGAGGCAAGAGGAATTACAGATGATATAAATAGTTTGTATGAAGATGTAGATAATGCTAAAAGATTTTCAAGAAATTACATAGGAAGAGTAAAAAAGGAAATGCCAACAATTGGTTCTTGGTTTAAAAGAATTTTAAGAAAAGGCGAAGAAAATACAAACCCTGATTATAGATTCCATTACAGCTATTTATCAAAAGTTATGAAACAATATGTTAGAGAATATAATGGACAAATGGCATATTTTGATGGACAATCTACATTCGAATTATTAGATGGAACTCCATTTATAAATCTTGATATTTCTCAATTGGAGGAGAGATTTGCAAGACCACTTGCACAACAAATCTTACTATCTTGGATTTGGGAAAAATATGTTAAGAAAAATAGTGAGGATAAAGAAAAAGCAGCTAAGAAAAGAGTTCTTATTGATGAGGCCTGGATGTTACTTCCTTATCCAGAAGCTGTAGATTTTTTAAATACAATGGCTAGACGTGCTAGAAAGAGAAATGTTTCATTAGCAGTTATTTCTCAAAAATTCCAAGACTTCTATGAGAAACCAGAGGCACAAGCAGTTTTAACTTCATCAGATACAAAATTATTCTTGGCACAGGATAAATCAGAAATACCTTATATAAAAGAAGTATTTAAGTTGAGTGAAGGTGAAGCTGCATTCTTAACAACATGTAGTAGAGGTGAAGGATTATTAAAGGTTGGTTCTGATACAGCAATAATTGCTATAAGACCAACGAAGAAAGAATTTGAATTCGTAGAAACAAATGTTAATAAATTACAACAAATGCAACAACAAAAAAAGAAGGAACAAGCTAGAAATAAACAATAATATAAAAAATTAGCAATAAAAAAGAGACAACAATTAAAAAGAAAAAATGAAACAAGTAAAAAACAGACATTAACAATTATAAGAGGGAGAATAAATGATTAAAAAAGTAGGTTTAATAATCTTAGTTATTTTTACAGTATTTAATTTAATATTACCTATTCAGGATGTAGAAGCAGAAACACAAACAAAAAAAGAGAGTGTCAACGAAGTCATGGGTGGTGTATCAAATGACTCCGTGGATAGTCTTATGAATGATGGTAAAACAACAGCAAACCCAGAAAGTGGTCCTAAAAGACTTAAAGTTGATCCAGAACCAAGTATGGGTGGTGCTACAGCGAGTGCTCTTGCGAAAGTACTTAATATTATTCCTACTTTAATAAGTTCCCTTATGAAATCAGTTGTAAATTCTCAACAACTTGATGGTTCAAGTAATATGGAATTTACGATTCAAGATTTATTAGCTAATAAATATGATATGTTTAGCATAGATTTTTTTGGAAATGTAAATGAAACCGAAAAATTAACAGGAGAATTAACACAACAAATTGTAATTTGGTATTCTGCAATCAGAAATTTAGCGGTTGCAATAACTCTTTTAATATTAGTTTATGTTGGAATTAGGATGGCTACTTCTACATTGGCTGATGACAAAGCAAGATATAAATCAATGCTTATAGCATGGGTTAAAGGATTCTGTATGATGTTTGTACTTTTATATCTTGTTTTAATTGCAATAGCACTTTCCAATGGTATTATAGATTTAATACCGGAGAGCAGTGAAAATATAGAAAAAACTTTAATGTATGGAAATGGAACTATAGAGAATCCACAAGATGGATCAATTATGGAACAACTTTCAACTTTAAAAGGATGGAACTACGTAGCAATTTGTGTATTATATTGGGTAATAGTTTATTATCAAATAAAATTCTTTATATTATATTTTAAAAGGGTTTTATCAGTAGGCTTTCTACTAATAATTTCACCATTGATAGCTATAACATATCCTATAGATAGTATTGGAGATGGCAAAGCACAAGGATATAATAACTGGCTAAGAGAAATGATGATAAATATATTTATTCAACCATTACATTATATAGTATATTCTGTATTTATTGCATCTGCTGGTGCAATTGCAACAACAGCACCTTTACTTGCGGTAATATTCTTCTTTGGATTATCTAGAGCAGAAAAAGTTATAAAGAATGTATTTGGAATGAGAGGTGCAAAATCAATTCATTCATTAGGTGGAATAGGTTTAAATCATAGGTCATAGAGGTGTTAAAATGAAAAAAAAGACTAGAAAGAAAATGAATAAGAAAAAGAAAATTATAATTATTGCGATAATAGTTTTGATTGTATTCATTGGATTAATAGCACTATTAAAAGTACACCAAGATAATCAAGAAATAAGTTCTGTAAATGATGCAAATTCTTTACAACAGGTAATTGAATTTTGTGAATGTGAATTTATTTCTAGTAAAGAATCAGATGTTGATGGTTATACCATGGATATATATATGAAATTTAAATATGACCCATATCAAGATGGACAAACTAAACAACCATTTTATGATGTTACAATAAGTGCAATAGAAAATTATTTGAGCTATAGAAATATTAGATTGATTGATGAATCAAGAAATTTAACAATAAGAGTTGAGACTAATTCTTCCTCAATCCTTAATAAATATTTTAATGATGTGGATGAATCTACATATTTTAATCAATTAATATCTCAGGCAAATTTAGCGAATAAAGAGACACTTGAAGAAACGAATTTTAATGTTAATAATGAATTGCAAACATTAGTAAATAATGAATGGAAAACAGAAAATATTAATTTTGGAAATAGGACAAGCACTTTTAGAAATTATGATATATATTTTGACAATGGATATCAAATAAGAAATATAGATGGAAAAATATTTAATATTATTTTTACCAAGAAATTTGGTAGAGAAGTTATAAATAACATAAAAGTTGGAGACAGCTTTGATGATATTAAAGAATCTCTTGGAGATAATTATTTAGAAAATAATGGAATTTTAGAATATATGGGAAAAGATATGTATGTGTGTTTTTCTACAGATGAAATATCTATTTATCCAAGGATTTCTTATGATTATACTTCATTCGAAAAGATTCTTGAACAATATAATGAAGACCATGATTTTAACTCATTTATGAATAAATTAACAAATATTTGGCCGGATTATTCTTCTTATCAATATGATACAAATTATTGTAAGATATATTATCCTCTAAAAGGAGTATTAATTGACAATAGTGCAAATGCAATGAATGGTATACAGATATATTTAGAATATCAAGGCTCATTTAAAGATGACCATAAAAATTATTACCAAGTATATTATAAAACAAATGATAGTTTGATTATTGAACAAGAAATAAATAGAAAATTATTATTATCAGATTGTGCTAACATAACAAATGGTAGTTATTCTAGTACAAAATATGTTATGAAAGCAGATTTTACTGCTGATGGATTAATTAGCAATATTAGCTTTGTATCTTTGGATGGAGAAAATGCTGATAGCGAATTAAGTAAAAATATATATGCCTCTAAAACATATTGGTATGATGATGATAACTTAATATATAGTGTAAATAAAAAAGGTATTTATATGTATAATGCGACCACTAGAGAAACTAAAACCCTAGTAAGTGGAACTGATAATTATGACATAACTAATTTTGACAATACAAATAAAGTATTAACTTATGATGGAAAAGATGTAAAAATAGAGAATTAAGGAAAGGAGAAGATGATGAGTAAAATAAAGAAATTTTTTAAGAATATATTAATTTCATTTTTAATTTTTTATATTATAATTGCCAACACATCATCTTCTTATGCAAGAAAGTTTGACGATGCTGCTAGAGCATTTTTGGCAGAACAAACAACACAGTTTATTAATGAGCATGCGGGAGATTCTGTTTATAGTTTAACAGTATTACCAGCTGCTTTCATAGGTACTACATTCCATTCTTGCTGTACATCTGGTGTAGCATATGTATATAAAGCTTTTTTAGGATTGGATATATATGCATTAGGGTTTAGTAATTTATCAGATACGGATATGACTTCTTTAAGAGCACCATACTGGAAAGAGGTTTCTTTTGAAGAATCTAAACCTGGAGATATATTAGTAAGATACGGGCATGTTGAAATGGTTGCAGAAGCAGGAAACAAAACTCATTTTAACTTTGGTAGTGGAACAACTAATGCTAACTTGAATATTCACCCAAGTTATGGTGGAGAATTTTTAAAAGTATTTAGTCTTAGCGAAGATGTAGAAGTTACACCAACTGGAAGTTTACCAGAAACAAGTAATGAACTAGAGGAAGAAGATAATGCTCTAGAAGATCCAGCAGATGAATTCTATTATCAAGGTATGCCACAACAAGGTTCTTTTGCTGGTTCCTCAAGTATTGGTTTGGGAGATTTAGTAAACTGGTTATTTAATTTAATTTCTCAATTAATAGATTTTATTACAGGTTTCATGACAATGATAATTAGAATTGTTATTGTTGGATGGGCTAATATAATTGTAAATATTGTTACAGAGGCAGTTGATGCAATAACTGGAGAGGCAGTAGATACTTCTTCAACTTCATCAAGCGATAGTACTACATCAGGAGGGGATGATGTAAATACATATGATGATCAAAAGATTTTAGACAGTGATGATTTATATACACCTTCATCAACAGAATTACAACCTGAGGGTGATGATAAACTAACTATAGATAAAATTATATTTAATCAAATTCCTTTACTAGATGTAAATGTGTTTACAGATACAGCTGCAGGCTATAATTTAACTGATGATGGCTCATTAAAAATTATAAGAGATAGTATTGCTACTTGGTATTATGCATTACGTAATATTACTATTGCAATAATGCTTGTAATCTTAATATATATTGGTATAAAAATAGCAATTTCTTCAGTTGCATCAGAAAAGGCTGAATATAAGAGAATGTTAGTAAATTGGGTTGTAGGATTTTTAATAATATTTGTAATACATTATTACCTAATTCTTGTACTTAATATAAATTCTACAATTCTAGGATGGATTACAAATGCGCAACAAAGTATGGGCTATGAAGATAGTATATATGAAACAGTAAGAACAAAGGCATACGAAATAAAATTCTCTGCTGGAACTGTTGGAACTATCTTATATATTATTTTAGTTATATTAATGTTAAAATTCCTTTATGTGTATATTAAGAGATTTTTAGCAGTTTGTATACTTATAGTAATGGCTCCATTGATGGGAGCAAGTTATGCAATATCAAAAGTTAGAACTGGAAAAGCAAAACCTTTTAACCAATGGATGAAAGACTATACTATGCTTGTTTTAATACAAAGTGTACATGCACTTATATATACTTGCTTTGTAACAGTTGCATTACAATTAACAAATGAGTCATTAACAGGTATTGTTTTATCGTTAATAGTTATGAACTTTATGTTAAAAGCTACAGATATATTTACAGATATATTTGGCATGGTTGGAGATGGAAAATCTGGAGGCTCAAGGTCTTTAAAAACAATATTAGGTTCTGATATAAGAGCAGATACAGCAGGAGCATTATTAATTTTCACTACAAACCCTAAAAAATTCAAAAAGAATTTTCCTAAAAAAGTTCTTAATACTAAATCTAATATTATTGGATTTGGTCAGAATATAAAAGATTTCTTTACAGCTCCAAAAACTACAACTCAAGCAAAACAATTAGCTCAAGCTAAAGGCTTAGGGTTGGATACACTAGGAAAAGGAGCATTGGGCCAAAGTTGGCGTGGAATTAAAAATATAGATCCAGAAACAGGACAGTATATTCCTGGTGAACCAGAAAAATTAACTTCTCTTTCTGAGGATTTGAAAAGGGAGACAAAACAAAACAAGAAAGATAGGAAAGCAGAAGGAAAGGAAATTATTTCTAAATTATACAAATCTCAGGATGAGTATTTGAGTGATGCGTTTAAATTAGCAACGGGGATTCCTTTTATGGGAGTTTCAGGACTTGCAGGGTTAGGAGCTAGTAATATAATTCATGCTAGTAGTAATATTTATAAAAGAAGAATGAAGAGACCTAAAGGAAAAAGACGTAAATATTCATTACCAGTAAAAACTGCAAGAATAATGTTTGCTCCAATTGTTGCTGGTGGAGAAAATGTAGTAAATTCATTTAAAGATATTAATAAAAATAACGATAAAATTCAAGGTACATATGATAAGAGAATGGAGAGAATTGATGAAGCTAAATTGGCAGAATCAGCTATAATTGATTTATACATAGAGGGAAGAAGAGATAAAGAAGAAGAATTGAAAGAAATACAAAAGTCTAGTAAAGATACTAAAGTACTTCAAGCTATGGCTAAAACTTCTTTTGATAGTGCTTATCAAAAAACAATTGAGAGTGTATACCAAGTATCAGATTTAGTTGATAAGACATTGGATAGAGCTAATGATGATGAACAGGTACAAATATATAAGGATAAAAATGGAATTAGCGATAATACAGTAGGAAAACAAACTATAGAAGATATTAAAGAACAAGTTAGACAAAAAGCTGCACAAAATATAGAAGAAAAAATTAGAGAAGAATATCATACAAGTACAGGTACAAATGCAAGCACAAGAGCAAGTGTAAGTGTAAATACTTATTTAAGTAATCAAGAAATTGATGATGAGAATTATAAATTTGATGAGGATACAGAGCAAAAGATAAAAGAAGAAACCGAACGAAGAGTATCAATGTTTATGCAAGACTTAAATAGTGAAATAGATAAAAAAGTTAAAGTAAAAGAAAACTTGGCATCAGATACAACTGTTATTAAAGGAGATAAACTTGATTTTTCTGAAACAATAGATAAAGATACATTAAAGTCTTCAATTGAAGATGTGATGAAAAAGCATAAGGCTGAGAAAAAAGCAGAAGAAGGTATGGAACAATTAAGAGAAGAAATGCAAAAATTACAAAGAATAGATAGAGATTATGCAAACGATAAGAATAATAAACAACATAGATATTTGTACAAATTTGGTTCAAATTTAGACCAAAAGAAGAAAAATGAAAGCAACTTAAAGAATGTACTATCAAGTTTAACTTTTAGAAACATTGATATAAATAGGGAAGGAGAGTAACATGAAAAGGAGTTTATTCAAAATATTAACAATTACCATATGCATGATTACAATGTTAAATTTTGTACTACCAAATGTTTCATGTGTTGTGTATTCAGCAACAGAAGCTCAGCAAGCAGAAACCCGAGAAACAGAAGGCCATCAGTCTATATTAGGAGGAATTGCTGATGGAGTAGCAGGTTTACTTACATGGCCATTAAGAATCTTAATTTTAGCATTGGGAGAAGCAGTAAGATTAGTAATTGGAGGAATTGCATCTATTTCAGGAGGTTCATTTAATGTTAATCTATCTCCGGAAGACATACTGTTTAATAAGTTAGAAGTAACAGATATTAATTTCTTCGATTTTGATGACAGTTTAAGTGATGGAGTTTTAACAATAAGAAAAAATATTGCTATTTGGTATTATGCTTTAAGAAATTTATCAATAGGAATTTTACTTGCAATTTTAGTTTATGTTGGTATAAGAATGGCAATTTCTACAGTTGCAGAAGAACAAGCCAGATATAAAACAATGATAAGAGATTGGGTTGTAAGTTTTGTATTAGTATTCCTATTACAATATATAGTTATATTTACATTAAATGCTAACAATGCACTGGTTAATATAATGCAAAAAGCTATGGACAGTGCAACGGAAACTAATTTATTTTCCAACATAATGGATCAAATGTTTGTACAAGGAGCGAATCCTGTTTCATTTACAATGGGATTTGGTTCAGCAGTTGCCTTTTGTATATTGGTAGGAGTTACATTATCCTTCCTAATATTCTATATAAAACGTATGCTTACATTAGCATTTTTAATTATAATTTCACCACTGGTAACTATTACATATTCAATAGATAAGATGGGGGACAACCAATCACAAGCGTTGAATAAATGGTTAAAAGAGTTTGTATATACAGTTTTAATACAACCATTTCAATGTTTAATTTATATAGTTTTTGCAACAACTGCTATATCTTTAATGAAAGATATGACTCTTGGAGCTGCAATTTTAGGTTGTGTAATGATTTTATTCATACATAAGGCAGAAGATATAGTAAGAAGTATATTCAGCTTTGAACATGCTCATAACCTAGGAAATACTTTTGTTGATTTGGCAATTATTAGTAGTTTAGCTGATAGTTTAAAAAACGTTGGAAAAGCAGCAGGCGGAAGTGGAAAAGGTGCTACTGCTAAAGCCGCAGGAAAAGTTGAAGGAACAGGAGGAGCAGAAGGTGGAGTAAAGACACCAACACAAACAAATCAAGCCCTAAACAATGTAGCAGTATCATCTACAGGACGTGCTAAAGCAGCTGATGCAGCAAGTGTTGAGGATAACAAGAGAATTTCTAAAGGATTTTACAGAGGCAGCGGAGATTCTGTAATTGGTAATGCTCAAAATAAAATTAATAGTGCTAAAGCTAGAGCTGCAAGACTTGCAAATACGACACCGGGAAAGATTTTGGGATTGAATGCAAAACTTGCAACAGGTATTGCACTTACAGCAATGGGTGGAGGTACTGCTGGAGTGAAAGGAGCTTTAGCAGGCTATGCACTTTCACAAGGTGTATCAAATGTGAGCCACAATACTTGGCATAATGCGGCAAATGCTCAAGCCCAGAAAGATGCTGTTTCTGCTCAGGTTGGTAAAGCATATAATGATTATGTTGAACAACAAGGATTACAAAATGACCCAGTTACTGCAAGGGCTAATTATAACCGTATAGCAAGAGAAGTTTTAAACGGAAGAGATGTAAATACTTTTGCTGAAGAAGATCAACAACTTGCACAAAGTTTATCTCAATTTAAGACATCTTATGAACAAATGGGTGTTTCTCAGAAAAATATTGCTCAAGAAATGGAGAAAACACTTACACAAATGCAAAAAGCTGCAGACCAAACTCAAGAAAGTGTTAATGACCTTGGTAGTAAAATTGATGATATTAATAATAACAATGCTGATGGAAACAGTGGAAATGATAGTAACAATACAGGCAATGATGAAAATACATAATAGGTTGAATTACTATATTGTAATAGAAAAAGTTTATATTGGAAGGAACGAATATGAGTTTTGTTGATACAAGATTAAAAATAAGACGTTTTTTTAAAAAATATAAAAAGATAATAATTTTTATTATTATAGTATGGGCAATAATATTTACTGTTAATTACATATTAAAGAATATGCCAAAGGAGGAAGTTCCAAAGACTACATATGAGCCAAATGTATCTGTAATGAGTGATGATGAAGTTCCAGATAAATGGCAGGAAACAATTGAGAGTACAATAGATACATTTGTGCAAAGATGTAATAATAAAGATTATGAAAACGCATACAATATGCTTTCAGATGATTGTAAATCAGAGGTTTATCCAACATTAAATTCTTTTAAAAGTTATGTTGATAATAGATATTCTTCTAAAAGGGCATATAGTATTCAAAATTTCTCAAATGTAGGAAAACAATATATATATGATGTAAATCTTATGGATGACATTATGGCAACAGGACTTACAGGAAAAGAATATGGTTATTTAGAAGAAAAATTTGTTTTTACAGAAGATGATGATTCTTTAAAATTAGCAATAGGTGGTTTTGTAAGAAAACAAAATTTAAATGTAATGGCTGAAGATGAAAATTTAAAAGTAAATATAGATAGTAAAGATGTATTTTATGACCATGAAAATTATAAAGTAACTTTAACAAATAGGTCTAAGCATCCAATTGTAATAGCAGATGGAAGCTCAACAAATGAAGTATCTCTTAATATAAATACTGATGATAGAAATGAAAAAAATGTAGGTACTTATGGTATTGTTCTTCAGCCAGGAGAAAGTAAATCTTATACGTTTACTTTTACAAAATATTGTGATGATGGAAATGCTCCACAATATATGATGTTTAATGCTATAAGAGTATTACAATCTTATTCAGGTGATGAAAGTACAAGACAATCTGAATTGGATAATGCTATAAGAACATATTCATTAAGAATTAATTTCCCTACAAAATAAGGTGGTGAGAATTTGGACGACGAAAATCAAAATTTAAATGATACAACTAGTACTAAACAATCTTCAGGTGCGGAAAAAGTTGAAAAGGTTGGCAATGCAACTGCTAAAACAGTAAAAACAGGTAAGTTTATAGTAAAGATTATTAATAGTTTGAAGACTTTTGGAGCACTTGGTTATATAGCTCTTATTATACTAGGAATTATTGTTGCAATTGTTATAATCGTTGGAGTAATTGGATTTTTCCTTGAAATGCCAGGGCTAATCACTAATAAGCTTTCTGGATTTTCTGAAAGTATAGGACAAGACCTATTGAGTATTTATGAAGGAAGTAAGGCTTATATTGATGAGGATGATCAAAAAGATTTGGCAGAATACTTGGAAAACATGGGATATTCACCTTATGAATACGGATTTGGACAATATACGGATAAGGATGGAAATTTTATAAGTGATGAAGAAGCGGATGATGACTCTACTATTTCTAGTAAATATCTTAATGCTTATTTAGCTGCGGACTATAATACATATGTAGAAGAAATGAAGGTTAGACAGATAATATCTAATGTTCTTCATAGTATAAGAAATGTTGTGGGGACTTTTTTAGGAGTAAGGCCAGATAACCAGGAAGCAGTATTTGGTGCGCTTAAAATTGATGAATCTGCTATAGGTTGGCTTGATGATATAAAGGCAGATCCAGAAAGTAAGACTTTAACAGTTATAATGAAACCAGGATTATTTTCATCTACTTATTATACATTTAATATGGATGGATGGACTGCAAGATATGGTAAACCTTTGGAATTATCAATAGCGTTGCATTTAGCAACTATGGCACCAGATTTGGTTTATAGACTAGATATGGATGAAGAAGAGGATACTAAAATTCATATCGGAACATCTGATGAATTTACATCTAATATAAAATTTGAATATCATATTACAGGTGATAATATAACTACTAATTTTGCTTCAGTAGACTCTGACTTGGCAGATATAGACCAAGCGGTGGCAAATAAAAAATTAACTGTAGAGAATTTACAAAAATTGAAAGATTTTATAGATAATAATCAAACAACTGATATGATAACAGATATAGATGCTGGTTTAAGTAATTTGCAGGCATTTATAGATGCATCAATAGATACTGGAAACAATAGAAAATATGTAAAAGATAATGAAACTATATTACAATGTTATGATAGTTCTGATAAGAGTGGAGTGGTTAATTATGATCACAGTATCGAATATTTTTTAAGTGACACTATTACTCATCATAAATCCGATATGGATTATGCAATTGAAGAAATAAAAAAAGATTATCCAGATGCAAAATTTTATACTGATGAAGTTGGAAAAAGATATGCAGAACTTGTGGGAAATACTGTACATGATATAAATCCATTTACTCCTTGGAAATATGATAATAGTACTACAGGTATAATGGATGAATATTATAAAAAATTTGAAGAAGCTAAAAGTGAAGATAATATCTCTGATGATGAAGCAGATGAATTATTTAGCTTTTTACAAGATAAATTTAATGAGTTATTGCCACATGTTCAAGCAGATGTAGAAACTGTAAAAACATATAATGGTAAAACAGAAGAAAAATTAAAAACTTTCAATGATGAATTAAATAAAATAGGTTTAACCACAGAAGCAATAAATAAAGCAATTGATTATAACAACGATAAAGGACAGGGTGAAGGTACGGATATAAAAAGAGTTCAACCGTATATAAAGAAAGTAGTAAACCATTGGTATAAAGATATAATATTTGTAGATGATACAGGAGATTATGATGGATTTAATGCATATGGTTCTACCAATGTTTCTGCTACTTATGAAAATGTATTTAATCCTGCAGACCAATCTGAGGATAGTGCTTTAGCACCAAATGATAAAGGTTCATTCTATACAATTGAAACCGTTTCTGGTGCAAATGTAGTAACACAAGTAGAAGATGCTATAAGAGGTGAGACTAATCCACATACTAAAGAATTATTTCTTGGAACCGAAGGACATCCTGCAAAATATTTTGTATATGATGGAAGCGAAAAAACTGCAGAAAAAATTGATGCTTTAAGAAAAGTATATAATGATGCTTATAATACTTCTTATTTATGGCATAGGAGTGAAGACACAGCGAGACAGGATGCGGAAGATGCAGTAGAAGCAAAAGAAACAGAAGATGGAACAAACTTCTTTAAAGAAGTAAATGTTAGACAAAATGCTCTTTCTGCATTTTCAATGTTAGAGAATTCTAAAACAGAAAACTCTGAATATATTTTAAGAGATTTAAAAAGATTGTTTGTTGACTTAGGATATTTCTCACAAGATGATTTTGTTATGCAAGATACACATGTTTTCCAATGGCCAATTAGTGGATATATTAATACATATTGGCCACAAAGAAGATTTGAAAAACAACAGACAGATTATGGTACATTAATTAGAAGTAAAGTATCAACAGATAATATAAAAGCTGGTTACAATGCAGATGGTAGCGAAAGAACAGATTCCGAGACACAAGCATATGTATATGGACCTAACTATAATGCAGATTCAACTGTTGTTTCAACTGATAGTGGAGTACCAGATTTAGATGAAGAAAGTGATGATAGTGAAGAAAGTAATGATGAGGTTTCAAATCCTTTAAATACCCTTGTAGATGGATTCGAATCAGGACTAGATGTTGTTTCACCTGTTACGGGAGAAATTCTAGAAGAGGGTAATGATTACATAAAAATAAAAGTACTAGATACTTCAGCTGTATCTGAATATTCAGAATTCTATAATGAATATAAAAATATTTGTACAGGATATATTATGTATATAAGGGGATTCCAGAAGGGAACTATAGATTCAAGTTCTAAATCTAATTATCAAAAAGTAACACACACCAAAAGATATTTTATAGAAAATGGACAAGCAGATGATTTTAGAGATGCAGAAGATGTATTAAATAAATTTAATGAAGCAGAGAAAAAGAGAGTTGATGCACCTGCATATTTAGAAGTAAACGGAAAGAGATATATTAAAGAAGGAACAGTAATAGGAACAACTACAAGTTCTGACTTAGGATTATATTTAATAAACAGAGAAAATTCTATGGTTGAAGATGTAGAATCTTATGTTAGACTAGTAAAGAATGGAATAGATTCTGAATTTCCTGAGAAATTCATCTTCTGGCTTGGTGTTAAACTAGAAGGTGGTTGTGAAGGTTCATATGATTTGGGAGATAGTTATGGTACAACAGTTCTAGCGGATGGTGCAGGAAATACAACTGCATTTGGATTAACAAAAGCTATTTCTAACACAGGAAAAGTTCCAGAAATGTATCCAGATTTTGCTGAACATTTAGCTTCTGGTAGAGTTCCAAAGAAAGAGGCTCAAGATGTATTCCTTTTGGTATTAGAGGCTGCAAGAGAAAGTATTTTAAATGATATAGATGATGAGAGTGGATTGTCGGAAAGCATGTTGGATGCTCTGGTAGATTTACACCACGCAAGTCCTTCATTGTGTTCAGATGTTATAGAAATATATAATGAAAAGAAGACATTAACAATGCAAGATTTCCAAGATCATTGGGGAACTAATACAGCTTATGAACAGCAATTGAAAGGAAGAGCATATGTACGTGGAGCATTAGCAGAAAATGAAGAATATAGAAATCCATACAATAGCCCATCATATCCAGAATTTACATTTAATACAGAAACACCTTGGTCAGACTTTATAAATGGAACACCTTCATCTCAAATAGTGTCTGGAGGTTAATATAGAGATAATAGTATTTAAATACCTAATAAATTTGGAGGAAATTTATGAAATTTGTTAAGAAAATATTAATTGCATTAATAATTATTATTGTGGTAATTGTAATAATTGTTGTTGTAAAAAAATCTGTTAATAAAAAAGTGGTAAATGAAGTAGCACAGACAGATGAACAAATCTTACAAGAACAAGTGGAAAATTACACAAAAGATAAATTATTACCTAGAGGAATAGCTGAGTTAATGACAAAATATGATGGTCAAAATGATAAAAATGACCTATATGAAAGTTTAAACACTTTAGTATATGATTATTTACCAAAATTATTTGAAGATATAGATGGATTAGATGATGGCCAATTATCAAATTATTTTAATAATAATAAGGATGAAATAGAAACGAATTTAGGAATAAATCAAGAGGATGACTTTAACAAATTAGCTAAATATTTACAAACATTAAATTATGGTGATTCTAAATTTGAATATTGTGAAATAGATTCTAATTCTTATAGAACAGCTGGAAGAAATGCATATTTAAGTTTTGCTATAAAATTTAAATATGAAAACAAAGATAAGGAAATGCAATTACGTGTTTACTTTGCAAATATGACTTCTACAAATCCAGAAATCATATTCGCCTCAGCAGAATAATGGAGGTAAAAAATGAAAGGTAATTTTTTTGATAGTAAGGTATTCAAAATATTATTTTTAATATTAATTATTCTAATTGTAGTAATGGTTGTTATAAATACTGTTTATAATAGAGAAAAAAGTGAAAATTCTAATAATACTTCAGTTAACGAACTAAGCGTAGAAAATGTTTTAACAGCTGAAGAAATAGAAGAAAATACAAATCAACTAGAAATAGAAGATTTAAAAGATAAAGATGAAAGAACAAGAATGCAACAGTATTGTGGAAAATTTATTAGATATATTGAAGAAAAGGATTACGATAAGGCATATGCCTTATTGTATCCTGACTTCAAAAATAATTATTTTAAAACAGTAGAAGACTTTGAAAAATATGCTCAAGAAAAATTTCCATCTAGTTTAATAACAGTAGAGTATAATAATATTGAAAGACAGGGAAAATACTATATTTTATTTACAACAATAAAAACACCATTGGATACAAATTATTCTATGGATCAAAAATTTATATTAATAGAAAATGGTTTTAATGATTTTCAATTATCTTTTGATGTAAAATTAGATTAAATAAATTTTATTTAATACATTGGCAAAAATATGTAAAAACGTGGAGGGATGTATATGCCAGAAAAAGATTTACCCGCTAAATTAGAACAACAAAATGAAAGAGTACAAGCATTGGAAGAAAAAGTTAAGTCACTAGAAGATAGAGAAAAAGATGGTCAATATTTAGCAGAACTTAAGAAAAAGTTAGCAGTAGAAAAAAGTAAACAGCAAGAAATAGAAAATATATATTCTTTATCAGATGTGGAACTTGCAGAAATAA
The DNA here is from genome assembly GCA_944389475.1 of uncultured Clostridia bacterium. Taxonomy (GTDB): domain Bacteria; phylum Bacillota; class Clostridia; order TANB77; family CAG-508; genus Merdicola. The sequence goes on along the minus strand of CALXMM010000009.1, from coordinate 5,707 downwards.
AAACTAAAGCTAAGGAATTAGCATTAGTTGCATATAAAACTGGAGAGTATGATTTGTACAAGAGTTATGAGCTAATTGCTACAACAAATGAAACAGGTCTAGTAGAAGTAACAGAAGAATATCGTGAAAGCTTGGGAGAATTAATTCCTGCTCAATATTTAGAATTACAAGAAATGGACCCTAAGGAATTAGAAGAGAAATCTAAAGATGAAGATAAAATAGATTTAAAGGAAGAAGAAGAAAAAGAAGAGCAAGAAGAAACTGCTACTAAAATGCAAGAAGATACTGGTTTAGAATTAGTTTCATTAGTTAGAATTGATGATGAGAATTTTTCTAGAGATGTTGTTGGTAGAGAAACTGGATATGCGGACCAATATATGGGAATTACAAAGGATGGCTCAATTGTTTTATTAGGTTTAAGACCCGATAATAAATTTGAAGTAAATCCGGATTTTGTTGGAGCAAGAACTGCTAGAACAGATGAACAACCAGAAGAATGCGGGAATAGTAGTGTTGATATGGTTGTCCCTAGAAAAGATGGAGGAACAACAAATTTAGGAATTGATATTAGTTATGGACAAATAACATTAACGAATAGAGATTCAAATGAAGCAATTGAAACATCAAATTATAAGCCATCAGCTGCTGATGTTGAGAAAGCTAAATTAGATGAGGCAAAAACAGAAAGAGATAAAACAGCCAAAGAAATATCTGATGAAAAAGAAACAGAAGCAGAAAAGAAGGCTAGAGAAGAAGAGGAAGACGAACATGGATGGCCAGGAGAAAGATCTATTTATCCTGATGATGAGTAGTATATACTATAGAATAATTAATAGAATTTAATTTGAGATATGTAATAAAAATCACCTATTTGAATATATTTGAATAGGTGATTTTTTGTGTTAAAAAATAAAGAAAAACAAAGTATGGTATATAAAATCGTTATAGTATTTATTTTAATTTTTACTTTTACAAATACAGTTTATGCTGATGATATAGATGATTTAGAAATTCCGGATTGGTCGGATGAAATAATAGAGACAACAAATACTAATGAAGAGCCTAAAATTAATGCTCGTGCTGCTGTAATATATGATAGAAAATCTAAAAAAATAATTTGGGGCAAAAAAGAAAATGAAAGAAGACCAATGGCATCAACTACAAAGATAATGACTGCAATAGTTGTACTTGAACATGCAAATTTAAATGATACTGTTACAGTATCTAAAAAATCAGGAGGAACAGGTGGTTCTAGATTGGGGCTTAAGGCAGGAGATAAAATTACAGTTGAAAATTTATTATATGGTTTGTTGCTAGTTTCAGGAAATGATGCTGCAGTTGCTTTAGCAGAATATGTTGGTGGAAGTGTGGAAGGATTTGCTAAAATGATGAATGAAAAAGCTGAGGAATTAGGATTAAAAGATACACATTTTGTTACACCACATGGATTGGATATGCAGGAACACTATACAACTGCTTTGGAATTGGCTAAAATGGCAGATTATGCCTTAAATATAAAAAAATTTGCACAGATAGTTAATACGAAAAATATTACAATTTCCATTAATGGAAGAAGTAAAAATTTAAAGAATACAAATGAATTATTAGGAAATTTATATGGTGTAAATGGAGTTAAAACGGGTTTTACAAATGGAGCTAATAGATGTTTAGTAACATCTGTAAATAGGGATGGAATGAACATAATTACTGTTGTTTTAGGTGCAGATACTAAAAAAGATAGAACGAATGATAGTGTGAAATTAATTGAATTTGCATATCAAAATTATGAAATCTATAATACTAAGGATATTATTAATGAGAAATATGAGGAATGGAAGAATATAAATGAGAATAGAATTAAAGTTATAAATGGAAAGAAAAATACTGTTAGCACTAAATTAGAAGAATTGGATAATTACTTTGTGCCAATAAAAAAAGTAGATGAACAAAAAATAAATGTAAAAATATTTAATGTGGATGAAATTAATGCACCAGTACAAAAAGATGATTATATTGGTAAATTATGTGTATATGTTGATGATAATAAAGTTTTAGAGCTCACAATAAGTGTAAATAAGGGAATAGATAAACTGGAATTTTTTGATTATTTTAAGAATTTTTTTATAAATAATTTTAAGAATATGGAGAAAGCTATTTAATATTACTTTTTTGTGCTTGTCTTTCTTTGAAATGGGCAAGCACATTTTTTCTAGTCATCACCTCCTTGCCATGGCTATATCATACAATAAAGGATGAAAAAACATTGAAAATACATAATATATGAATAATAAAAAATAAAACCTAGTATAAAAATACTAGGTTTTTGGAGGCGACACCCAGATTCGAACTGGGGATCAGAGTTTTGCAGACTCGCGCCTTAACCAACTTGGCTATGTCGCCGGATTAACTTACTAAAATGTTTTCGTATACTGAATCTGTAGCTCACTTCGTTTCGCACAGCTTCAGCAACTTGGCTATGTCGCCATACATATACTTAAATATATTATATAGTATGAAATAAAAAATAATATATTACTAATTTTTAAAATATATAAGTCATTCTAAACGAATGACTTATATATTTATGGAGCGAAAGACGAGGCTCGAACTCGCGACATCAACCTTGGCAAGGTTGCACTCTACCAACTGAGCTACTTTCGCATAAGTTTTTCAAAAGCATATATATTTTATCAAATTATATAAGGTTAGTCAAGGGAAAGATAGAATATTTAAAAATTTTCATACTAAAATCTAATCTAAAATATTAAATTAAAATACAAAATATGCTACTAATATTGTTATTTCCAGAAAATTAGAGTATAATAGTCAAGGACATTTAGAGAGAATGAAGGAAGAGGATAGAATGAAAGTAGAAAAAAACAAATATAGAACACACTCATGTGGAGAATTAAATATTAGTAATGTAAATGAAGAAGTAAGATTATCTGGATGGGTTCAAAAAATAAGAAATCTAGGTGGAATGATTTTTATAGATTTAAGAGATGAATTTGGAATTACCCAAATAATTGTAAGTAACGAAGATAAGGAATTAGAAGACCTAGCTAAAAAACTAACTACTGAAAGTTGTATACATATAGAAGGAAAAGTTGTGGAAAGAACGAATAAAAATCCACACATGTCAACAGGTGATATAGAAGTTAGATGTAATAAAATTGAAGTTCTAGGTAAATGTAAAAATGTATTACCATTCGAAATTAATACAGACCAAGAAGTAAGAGAAGATTTAAGGTTAGAGTATAGATTTTTAGATTTAAGAAATGAAAGATTACATAATAATATTTTACTTCGTTCTAAAATAATAAAAACATTAAGAGATAAAATGGATGAATTAGGCTTTACAGAAATTCAAACTCCAATTTTAGCTAATTCATCACCAGAAGGAGCAAGAGATTATTTAGTACCAAGTAGATTAAATCCAGGAGAATTTTATGCTTTGCCACAAGCACCACAACAATTTAAACAATTGTTAATGGTATCTGGATTTAATAAATACTATCAAATAGCTCCATGTTTTAGAGATGAAGACCCTAGAGCAGATAGAGCACCGGGCGAATTTTATCAATTAGATTTTGAAATGAGTTTTGCAACCCAAGAAGATGTTTTTAAAGTAATAGAAGAAGTTGTTCCATCTACTTTTGAAAAATTTACAAATTGGAAGGTTGATAAAGGACCTTTTGTACGTATTCCATATAGAGAAGCAATGGAGAAATATGGTATAGATAAACCGGATTTAAGAAATCCATTAATTATACAAGATGCAACAGTACTATTTAAAGATTCAGATTTTAATGCGTTTAAAGGAAAGACTGTAAAAGTTATTGTTGTTCCAAATGGAGCTAGTCAAGGTAGAAAATTCTTTGATAAAATGGGAGAATTTGCAACATCAAATGATGTTGGGGCTAAGGGATTAGCTTGGACTAAAATAGATGAAAATGGTGAGGTTACAGGAGGAATTGCTAAATTTATAACACCAGAAATAAAACAAGCTTTACAAGAAAAATATGGAGCAGAAAATAATTCTGCAATGTTTTTTGTAGCGGATGAATTTGAAAAGGCTCAAAAAATTGCAGGGCTAGTTAGAATAGAGTTAGGAAAAAGATTAGACTTATTAGAAAAAGATGTATATCGTTTCTGCTTTATAGTAGATTTTCCAATGTATGAGTTATCAGATGAAGGAACAATAGACTTCAGTCATAATCCATTTTCTATGCCACAGGGAGGATTAGAAGCCTTAAATACAAAAGACCCATTAGATATATATGCATATCAATATGATTTGGTATGCAATGGATATGAAATGGCATCAGGAGCTGTTAGAAACCATGACCCAGAAATAATGGTAAAGGCATTTGAAATTGCTGGATATACAGAAGAAGATGTAAAAAATAGATTTGGTGCTTTATACAATGCTTTTCAATATGGTACACCACCACATGCAGGAGCTGCACCAGGACTAGATAGAATGGTAATGTTGATTGCAGATTCTCAAAATATTAGAGAAGTAATAGCATTCCCAAAGAATAAAAAGGCAAGAGATTTATTAATGAGAGCACCATCTGTAGTTTCAGAACAACAATTAAAAGATGTTCATATAAAATTAGATTTGAAAGAAGAATAGATAAAATGCTTCTAAGTTATCATCAAAATTTATTAACAAGTTTATAATTTTCTTATATAAGAAAATTAAATAAATATTAATAAATGAAAGGATGGGATAAAATTGGATTTAACATTGGATGTAGAAGATTACAAATTAAACATTAGAGCTGCAGGGTTAATAATACATAATAACAAAGTATTAACACATCATAATGTAAAAGAAAATCATTGCTGTTTGCCAGGAGGTAGAATACATATAGGAGAGAGTTCTAACAAAACATTAAAAAGAGAAATTATGGAGGAACTTGGAAAAGAAGTGGAAATACTTGGATATGCAGCAACTATAGAGAATTTCTTTGAGATGAAAAATAAAAAATATCATGAGTTATTTTTCTTGTATAATGTAGAATTTGTAAATGCAGAAGATAAAAAGATTGAGTATACTATACATAATAAAGAAGGAAAAGATTACCTACAATATGATTGGGTTGATATTGACAAAATAGATAATTATAATCTTTTGCCAATGTGCTTGAAAGAAGTAGTAAAAAGCAAAAAATTTCCTGTTCATATAATTAATGATGATTTTACAAATAAGATAGAAGTTATTTAAGAGAATAGAGGCTAGGTGAATGCATATGGAATTATGGGATGTGTATGATATTAACAGAAATAAAACTGGAAAATTGATAGATAGACATGGCAAAGAAAAGCTAAAAGATGGGGAATACCATTTAGTAACTGTTGCTGTTATCATAAACGATAGAGGACAACTATTGTTGACAAAAAGAGCACCTTCAAAAAACAAGTATCCTTTAATGTGGGAATGTACAGGAGGTTCTTGTGTTAAAGGAGAGGACACTCTACAAGGAATATTAAGAGAATTAAGTGAAGAAATAGGTTTAAAATTCAAAGCAGAAGATGCCAATTTATTAAAAACAGTAAGAGATGATGAGTCAAATGATTTTAAAGATATTTGGTTATTTAGAAAAAATATTGAACCAAAAGATTTAAAATTTACAGATGGAGAAGTAATTGATGCAAAACTAGTTACAATAGATGAATTTGAAAAAATGTATAATAATAA
>CALXMM010000008.1 GCA_944389475.1 uncultured Clostridia bacterium | reverse complement strand
TTAAAATTTACAGATGGAGAAGTAATTGATGCAAAACTAGTTACAATAGATGAATTTGAAAAAATGTATAATAATAAAGAGTTAGTTCCAACTATAGATTTTTCAAAGGAAGATTATGAAAAATGTATTAAAAATTAAATCTTAGCTAATTAAGAACTTTAAGTTAATTAATGAAAATAACTTAAAGTTCTTTTCATATTCATAAAAAAACAAAAAAGGAATATGCTATAGTATACAAATTTTTTTAGAGGTGTGTTATGATTTTTTTTACTAAAAAAAGATTGGTTATACTTGGTATATTCCTTTTATTGGTTATATCAATTTGTGTAATAATGCAATTTAAAGAGCCAGAAACAAAAGAAACAGTTGCATTACCAGTAAGTAATAAAGTAATAGTTGTTGATGCGGGTCATGGAGAACCAGATGGAGGAGCGGTTAGCTCAAATGGGATATCTGAGGCAGAAATAAATTTAAAGATAGCATTAAAATTGCAGAATTTATTAGAACAAAGTGGAGCAACTGTAATTTTAACAAGGTCGGATGAAAATGGAATTTATGACTTAGATAAGGAAACATTAAAACAAAAGAAAGTATCAGATATTAAAAATAGAGTAAAAATAGGAAATTCATCTTCCGCAGATATTTTTGTTTCCATACATTTAAATAAAATACCACAACAACAATATTCGGGTTGGCAAACATTTTTCAAAAAGGATTGTGAAAATGGGAAAAAATTGGCTACTGCAATACAAGAAAATTTAAAACAAGCAGTTCAGAAAGAAAATGATAGAGTACCAATGAAAATTGACAATGTTTACATAGTAAAAAATGTAGAAATTCCACTTACTATTGTTGAATGTGGGTTTTTATCAAATACAGAAGAGGAAAAACAGTTACAAGATGATAATTATCAGAACAGATTAGCGTGGGGAATCTATAACGGAATAATAGATTATTTTTATGAATAGAAGATATATGGGCATTGTCATAAAAATTTGAGTACAAAAATCCATTCCTAAATTATTATGTTTACATAAAAAATGAACTTTAAGGTCCGTCCCTAAAGTTCAAAGTTAGCGAATAAAAATTACCAAACATGGAAAAAATAAGCCTAAAGCTTTGTTTTAGGAGTGATAAATACATGTTTGGTGTTTTATTGGATAAAAAACAATTGGAAAAATATATGGAAAAATTGGCTTCTGACCATAATTTGAAGAATGGTTCGGATGAAGAGACATATCCAATTCCTAATTTAATTAAAAAATTTGAATATATTACTATGGTATATAATTTGTTGAATGAACATATTAAATTGGGAATAGATATACATCCTGCTGGGGAATGGTTGTTGGATAATTATTATATTATAGAAGAAAGAATGCAACAGATAAAGGAAGAGTTGAATTTAAAAAAGTATAAAAAGTTTTTGGGGTTGGATAATGGACCTTATGCTGGATATGCTAGGATTTATGTATTGGCTAAGGAGATGTGCACATATACAGATAGCAATATTAATAAGGAAAATCTAGAGTTTATGCTAATTTCATACCAAAAGAGAAAAACACTAAATATGGATGAGATTTGGAATATAGAGTTATTTATAAAAATTTGCATTATAGAAAATATAAAAGATATTTGTGAAAAAATATATTCTAGCCAAATGCAGAAATATAGGGTGGAAAATATAATAGAAAGATTGGTAGAACTTAAAGATAAGGAGCAACAAATTTTTAATAAGAAAAATTATAAAAGTTATAAATTTGGATATGGAGAAATGAAATATCCATTTATAGAATATATGTCATATAAATTAAAGAAAACAGATAAGGATAGCTACGACTATATAGAAGCTCTCGAAGATGCAGTAGAAAAAATGGGAACAAATATAAATGATGTTATAAAAAAAGAACATTTTGATATAGCGATAAAAAAAGTATTAATGGGAAATTGCATTACGACATTAAAAAATATTTCTAGAATAGATTTTCAAGAGATATTTGAAAAATTAAATGGTGTGGAAGAAATCTTAAAAATGGACCCTGCAAATGTTTATGATAAGATGGATTATAAAACTAAAGCTTATTACAGAGCAAAAATTAAGGAGTTATCAAGAAAAGCAAAAATTTCGGAAGTATATATTGCTAAGAAATTAGTAGAATTAGGAAATGGTAATGAAGGGAAAAAAAGCCATATTGGATACTATTTAATAGATAAGGGAACTGATGAATTATATAAAGAGATAGAATATAAATCTTTAAAAATAAAAAATAATATTAAATTAAATTTATATATTTCATTGGTTTGGGGAATTTCAATTTTAATTTCTGTGTTATTAGGAATGGCATATAACAATTATATATTAAGTTTAGTCTTTTTATTACCAATACAAGAAATTGTAAATCAATTAATGCAATATGCTTTAAGTAAAATTGTAAACCCAAAATTATTACCTAAGATGGATTTGCAAAACAAAGTTACGAAGGAACAAGCAACCATGGTGGTAGTTCCTACTGTTTTAGATTCTAATAAAACAGTGGAAGAGATGTTTAAAAAACTAGAAGTATATTATTTAGCAAATAAGAGTGATAATTTGTATTTTACATTGCTTGGAGATTGTAAAAAGTCTAAAATAGAGAGAAGGAAAATTGATAAAGAAATTATAAATGCAGGAATACATTGTGCTAATGAATTGAACAAAAAATATAATAAGGAAATTTTTAATTTTTTATATAGAAAAAGAAGATGGAATGAAGGGGAAAAAGAATATTTAGGTTGGGAAAGAAAAAGAGGACTGCTTATGCAGTTTAATTCATTTTTAATAAATAAAACTGATGAAGATTTTATTGTGAATACAATTAATAATATGCAAGAAATACCTAAAATTAAATATATTATAACATTGGATTCTGATACAAATCTTATTTTGAATTCTGCATTTGAACTAATAGGAACAATGGAACATATATTAAACAAGCCAATTATAAAAAATGGAATTGTTATAGAAGGACATGGAATCATACAACCTAAAGTTGGAATTGACTTGGTAAGTGCGAATAACTCATGGTTTAGCAAAATATTTGCTAATTCTGCTGGTACAGATTTATATACTAATGCAATTTCAGATTTTTACCAAGATAATTTTAATGAGGGAATTTTTACCGGTAAAGGAATTTATGAACTTAATACTTTTTATAAAATAATGAAGGATACAATCCCAGAAAATACAGTTTTAAGCCATGATTTATTAGAGGGATCATATTTAAGATGTGGACTAGCTTCTGATATATTTCTAATGGATAGTTATCCAAGTAATTTCATCTCACTTACTACAAGACTTAATAGATGGATACGTGGTGATTGGCAAATATGCAATTGGCTTTGTAAAAAAATAAAAAATGGAAAAAACGAAAGCATTAAAAATCCTCTTAATAAATTATCAAAGTATAAGATATTCGATAATTTAAGAAGAAGTCTTGTAGACTTATTTTCGTTAAGCTTATTGGTAATAGGATTTTATTTAAATAAATTTAGTATTATAATAATTTCTCTTGTTTCAATTTGTACAACTTTACTCTTAGAAATAGTAAATAAAATTATTTTTAGAAAAGATGGAGAAAAATTTAAAAAATCTTTTTCAACATTGTTTAATGGATGGAAGGGTATATTTAGTAAGATTTTATTAAATGTTGCTTTTTTACCAGCTAAAGCTTATATAGAAACTAAAGCAGTAATACAGGCTATTTATAGAAAATATATTAGTAAAAGAAAATTATTAGAATGGACAACAGCAGAAGAGGCGGAGGCAAATAAGCATAATGATTTGGATACCTATGTCGGTTATATGTTTGCAAATTTGGTGTTTGCTGTTTTAATAAATATCTTTAGAGCTAATTTCCTTGCTATTATTATAGGTGTCTTATGGCTTATAACCCCTATTATTGCAATGGTAATAGGAAAAAAACTTCCCGAAAAGGATCCTTTAAAAAAGATAGATAAAAAGCATCAAAATTATATATTAAATATTGCACAACATACTTGGGAATATTTTAAAGATTATTTAACAAAGGAAAATAATTATTTGCCACCGGATAATTATCAAGAAAATAGGAAAAACAAGATTGTAACTAGAACTTCTTGTACAAATATAGGCTTGGCAATGGTGTCTGTTATTTCGGCATATGATTTAGGTTTCGAAAACATTTATGCCAGTGTAAGTTTATTGAGAAATATGATAGATACAATTACAAAGTTAGAAAAATGGAATGGGCATTTATATAATTGGTATGATATACGAACATTAAAACCATTGGAGCCTAGGTATGTATCCACTGTTGATAGCGGAAATTTCGTTGGATATTTGTATGTAGTAAGGCAGTTTTTAAAAGAGCATAATAGATTGTATGAAAATATAAATGAATATATTGCAATTGTGGATGGAATTATAAATAAAACTGATTTTTCATTATTATATGATAATTCTACAAAATTATTTTCAATTGGTTTTGATATAAATGAGAACAAACTTACAGATTCATATTATGATTTATTAGCTTCTGAAGCAAGACAAGCTAGTTTTATTGCAATTTGCAAAAAGGATGTACCAGCAAAGCATTGGGCTAGCTTAAATAGAACATTAACTACAATGGATGGTTATAAAGGATTAATATCATGGTCGGGTACAGCTTTTGAATATTTAATGCCTAATATAAATATGAAGAGTTATGAAGGAAGTTTATTAGATGAATCTTGTAAATTTATGGTTATGAGTCAAATGAAATATAGTGAAAAATTAAATATACCATGGGGAATTTCGGAATCCGCATTTAATTTAAAGGATTTAAAATCAAATTATCAATATAAGGCATTTGGAATTCCTTGGCTTGGATTAAAAAGAGGGCTTGGAGATGAGATGGTTGTTTCTTCGTATGGAACGGTTCTTGCTATTTATGATTATCCCAGAGAAGTATTGCAAAATATAGAAAGACTTGAGCAAGAAGGTGCTTTTGGAAAATATGGACTTTATGAATCCATAGATTATACAAAAAGTAGATTAAAAGAAAATGAAAGAAAAGAAGTCGTAAAAACATTTATGGCACATCATCAAGCACTTATTTTGATTTCTATAAATAATTTTTTCCATAAAAATATTATTCAACAGAGATTTTCGAAAAATCCTGAGATAGAAGCAACAGAAATTTTGTTACAGGAGAAAATGCCAGAAAATATAATAATAACAAAACAGAAAAAAGAAGTACCGGAAAAACTAAAATATAAGGATTATGAGTCTTATTATAGAATTGAATTAAATGATGTGGAAAAGGCTGATAGGTGTAATGTTATTTCTAATCAAAATTATACAGTAGTAATGGATGAAAGGGGTAATGGATACAGCAAATTTAATAATATTTATATAAATAGATATAAGTATACTGATGATAACTCACAAGGAATAAATTTTTTTATTAGAAGTATTAATGAAAATAAAATTTGGACCTCAAATTATTATAATGATATAGGTAATCCAAGTCAGTATAAAATAATTTTTAAACCGGACAGTAATACAATAGAAAGATTGGATGGAAATATAGAGACAAAATTGGATGTTACTGTTAGCCAAAATGAAGCTACAGAAATAAGGCAAATTTCATTTAATAATATAGGAAATGAAGATGAAATAATAGAGGTTACTGGTAGTTTTGAACCTATTTTGTCCGATATAAATGCAGATATTGCACATAAAGCATTTAACAATTTATTTTTAAGATATGAGTTTGATTCAGAAAAGCAAACATTGCTAATTGAAAGAAAGAAAAGGGATGCAAATGGTATAAATGTGTTTTTGGGAGTTAATTTTTATACCGAGGATGAAATGATGGGAGAATTAGAGTATGAGATTGATGCTCAGAAATTTAATAGTCAAAATGATATGAATATGCCAAAACAAATTAAAGAAAAGCGAAGATTTTCTAATACTATTGGTTTGGTTACAGAGCCAATTGTTGCGATGAAAAGAACATTAAAAATACCGGCACATTCTTCTGTAAAATTATATTTCTTAATATCGATAGCTGAAGAAAGAGAAGAGGTAATATCTAATATAGAAAAGGTAAAGAATCAAGAAACTATAAGAAATATATTCGAAATTTCTAAAGCAAAATCGATTGAAGAGTCAAGATATTTGCAAATTAAAGGTAATGAACTTGCAGAATTTCAAAAATTAATTACTTTGTTATTAAAACCTAATTATGTTAGATGGTATTATAGGAATAAAATAAAAGATGAGAATTTTAAGAAAAGTGATTTATGGAAATTTGGTATCTCTGGCGATTTCCCTATATTAACATTAAAATTGCAAAATATAAATGATATATATATTCTAAATCAACTCTTAAAATTATATGAAATATTAAAAGTAAAGAATATTCAAATAGAATTTATTATTTTAAGTGAAGAAGAATATCTTGTAGAATATATAAATAATTGTGTTTTGAATGCTCATTTAGATTATATGAGAAATGTTAGAACAGGAATATTTATATTAATTTCTAATAAATTAACTAAAGAAGATAATAATTTAATTATTTTTTTATCAGATTTAATAATAGATACAAATTTAGGAAATATAAATTATCAATTAAATAAAATAAAGAAAATATATAATAAACAAAATAAATCAATAAGTGTACCTTTGGAAATAAGTGATTTTAAATTAACAGAAAAGATTAGATTACCTGCATTAGAGAAAATTGATTCATTGGATAATTTAAAATATTACAATGAATATGGTGCTTTTTCTAAAAATGGAAAAGAATATTATATAAAAACAAATAGTGATATTACTCTACCAACTGTTTGGAGTCATGTAATTGCAAATAATAAGTTTGGAACTCTTGTTACAGATGGAGGAGGAGGATATACTTGGAACGAAAATAGCAGATTAAATAGATTAACTGCATTTGCAAATTATACAAGTAAAGATATTCCTTCAGAAATAATATATATGATTAATAACGAAAATAAGCATTTTTGGGCTTTTGGAAATAGAGTTATAGAAGATGAAAATGATTATTATGTCACTTATGGATTCGGTTATGCAAAATATAATCATACTACAGATGGAATAATACAAGAAAATCAAATTTTTGTACCTAAAAATGATAAAATAAAAATAAATTTAATCAAATTAAAGAATACTACTGATGAAATAAAAAAATTAAGTATTTTTTATTATTTAAAACCTGTTTTTGGAGAAGATGAAATTAATACAGATGGAAAGATAGAAGTAAAAAAAGAGGATAATATCGTATATGCAATAAACAGATTTGATAATTTGTTAGATGAGGTAAGTTTTGTATCTTGTAATATGAATATAAATTCTTTTACTGGAAGTAAAAAATCTTTTATTGGTAATAGTAATATAAAAATGCCAAATGCATTGTTTGTAAATACTTTAGATAATAAAAGTGGGATTGGAGAAGAATCATGTGTAGCAATAAAAATTAATATAGAATTAAAGCCATATCAATCTACAGATTTATCAATTCTTTTTGGACAAGATGAAAAAACAAAGATTTCTGAATTAGTTAAAAAATATAGTAATATAGAAAACTGTAAAAATTCATTGGAAGATATTAAAAACTACTGGAAAACTATTATAAATACAATACAAGTAGAAACACCATTAGAATCTATGAATATATTGCTAAATGGTTGGCTTGTTTATCAAACAATAGCTTGTAGATTATTTGGAAAAACGGGATATTATCAATCCGGTGGAGCAACAGGATTTAGGGACCAGCTTCAGGATGCTCTTAATATTAAATATATAGATATAAATATATTAAAACAACAAATAATAGAAAGTAGTAAACATCAATTCAAAGAGGGAGATGTGGAGCATTGGTGGCATAAGGAAACTAAAATGGGGATTAGAACTAGATTTTCTGATGATTTATTATGGCTTCCATATGCTGTGTTAGAATATATTCAATTTACAGGTGATAGAACTATATTAGATATAGAAACAAATTATTCGGATGGTAGTGTTCTTGAAGATGGGGAGTTGGAAAGATATAGTTTATATAATGTTTCTGATAAAAAAGGTAGTATATATGAACATTGTAAAAAAGCAATAGATAAATCTTTGGATTTTGGTGAAAATGGATTACCTAAGATTGGTTCGGGTGATTGGAATGATGGATTTTCTAATGTCGGAGTAAAAGGTAAGGGCGAAAGTGTATGGCTTGCGTTTTTCTTATATGATATTTTGAATAGATGGAATTTAAATATTGAAAAAAATGAGAAATATGAAGAAATTTTAGAAAATTTAAAAAGAAATATTAATAAAAATGCATGGGATGGAAAATGGTTTAAACGTGCTTTTATGGATGATGGTACACCGCTTGGAAGCATGGAAAATGAAGAATGTAGAATTGATGGAATTTCTCAAAGTTGGGGTGTTATTTCTGGTGCTGCTGATAATGATAAAAAATTTATTAGTATGGATAGTTTAGAAACACATTTAATAGATAGAGAAAATAGATTAATAAAGCTTTTAGACCCACCTTTTGAAAATGGAAAAGTAAATCCAGGATATATTAAATCATATTTACCGGGAGTTAGAGAAAATGGCGGACAATATACACATGGTGCAATATGGGCAATTATAGCAGAAACAATGCTTGGATATGGAGATAAGGCTGTGAATATGTTTAAATTGATAAATCCAATAGAACATACTCGAACAAAAGAAAGTACAAATAAGTATAAAGTTGAGCCATATGTAGTTGCTGCAGATGTATATAGTAGTGGAAATTTAGCAGGAAGAGGTGGATGGACCTGGTATACAGGTTCTAGTGGATGGTTATATACAGCAGGGATAGAATATATCCTAGGATTAAGAATATCAAATAATATTTTAAGTATTGAACCATGTATTGCTAAAGAGTGGAAGGAATATAAAATAAATTATAAATACAAAAATACAATGTATCATATAATTGTAAGAAATCCAGAAGGAAAAAATTGCGGAGTTAAAAAGATGTATTGTAATGGAAATGAAGTATATAATAAACAAATAAAACTATTGAATGATGGAGAAATATATAATATTGAAATAATAATGTAATATTTTTATTATTTACTTTTATAAATAACTATAGTAAGATAGGAATAAGGTAATATAAAAAAACTTGTGAAAAAGATAAAATATGAAAACATTATCAAAGAAGTAAAAAAAGAGGGTGGAAAAACATGGAAGATACAAAAAGAAACAAACGTGCTTGGATTATATCTATAATAATTATTATCGTATTATTAGTAGCAGCAATAGTATTATTAAAGATATTTGGAAATAATCCAGAAAAAACAGTAAATACAGTATTTAGTGGATTAAAAGATGGAAAAATAGAAAGCATAAATGAATATTTTGTAAGTGATTCTAGTGAGGATACTATAGAAAATGAGCTAAGTTCAAGGTTATTATCTGAAAATAATGCAACAGGAACAGCTGCACTACAAGATTTAATAAAATCATGCTTTGCACAATTGGATTGGAAAATACAAGATAGTAAAATAGAGGGAGATACAGCAACTGTAACAGTTGAAGTAACAAATAAAGATTTTTCGAATATTATGCAAGACTTCTTTACAGAATTAATAGGAAAAGCATTTACTTCTGCATTCTCTGGAAATGATGTTTCTGAAGAAGAATTAATGAATTCTCTTAAAAGTAAAGTTGATGCAACAACAGATTTAAAAACAAATACTGGAGAGATTAAATTAACTAAGCAAGATAATGTTTGGAAAATAGATGAAGATATTGATAGTTTATTTACAATTTTATTACCAGGTATGATGGAAAAAATTGACCAACTTCAAAATTCATTTAATAGCTTTAGTTCACAAAATTCATCTAGCAATGAATTTAATGAATCTAATTTATAGAAATTAGTAAAAAAAGTTACAAGATTCCATAAATTAATTAAATTTAGTTTATAGAAATTATAAAAAAGGACTTAAGGAAAAATAAATTATCTTAAGTCCTTTTTCTATGAAAAAATAATTATTACAATGAAAAGGAAACAGAAAAATTCAAATAAAGCTTAATTTCATAATTTTAGATTTACATAATACGTTTGACAGGATTGTTTTTTTTTGGTATAATACCAAACATGAGGTTGCCAATTTGGCACAATAAGAGATTTAAGTTTTATTATGAAAAGAAGAATAACTATGATATCTATATATGGTTCGGAAATATAAATATATAGAAAAAGTGGTTATAATAATTAATGAGAAATATTTTTGGAAAAATAGTATATGATGTTATAAATTAGTGCATATTTAAAAGAGAAGATTTAAATTAATATGGAATTTTATAATTTATGGTTGCGGAAAAAAGATATAATTGAATAAAATCAATTATAACTTTTGTAATGGATTTTTAATTTATTAATTTTTTATTTTAAGTTAATTATATTTCTTCTAATCATAAATAAGTTTAAATTAATTAAATTTAGAAAGAAGGAGTAGAAAATAATGACAGAAGAGAAAAAAAGTTTAGAAAATGTTAACAAAAAAGCAGGAGTAAATCCACAAAGAAGAAGAACTAATAGAACAAAAACAGAAGGAGTAAGTCAAAATAAAAGTAGAACTAATACAGAAAATGTTAAACCAGTTAGAAGACAAGTAAAAACAGAGGGTACAAAACAGACTAAGAATCAAGTTAAATCAGAAAATGTAAAACAAACAAGAACAAGAACTAATACGAGAAGAACAAAGAAAACTGTTGGAACTCAAGAAGATTTTAGATTTAAACCAAGTAATTTAAAGATTATTCCACTAGGTGGTTTACACGAGATAGGAAAGAACATGACAGTATTTGAGTACGAAAATGATATTATAATTGTAGACTGTGGTTTGGCTTTCCCAGAAGATGATATGCTTGGTGTAGATTTAGTTATACCGGATATAACATATTTGGAGAAAAATAAGGAGAAAATAAGAGGATTATTTATAACACATGGACATGAAGACCATATTGGTGCAATACCATATTTCTTAAAGAAAATAAATGTACCAATTTATGCAACAAGATTAACTTGTGGACTTATAAGAAATAAACTAGAAGAACATAAATTATTAAAATCTACAAAATTAATAGAAGTACAACAAGGAGAGACAATAAAGGCAGGTAAATTTAGTATCGAATTTATAAGAAGTTCACATAGTATTCCAGATTCGGTTGCATTTGCTATAAAAACACCCGTTGGAGTGATAGTTCATACAGGAGACTTTAAAATAGATTATACACCAATAGATGGGAAAATAATGGATTTAGGTCGTTTAGCTGAACTTGGAAATGAGGGAGTTCTAGCACTTATGTCAGATAGTACAAATTCTGAGAGAAAAGGATTTACTATGTCAGAAAAAACAGTGGGAGCAGTTTTTGAAAGATTTTTTGATGGATGCAAAAAAAGAATTGTAGTTGCTACATTCGCATCTAATGTACACAGAGTTCAACAAATAGTAGATTGTGCTGTTAGATACAACAGAAAAATAGCTGTTTGTGGTAGAAGTATGATAAATATGATAAATACAGCAAGAGAACTAGATTATATTAAAGTTCCAGATAATGTGTTTATTGATATAGATATGATAAAAAATTATACAGATGACCAACTTGTAATTATTACAACAGGAAGTCAAGGGGAACCAATGTCAGCTCTTACTAGAATGGCTTCTGGTGAACATAGAAAAGTTCAAATTACACCAAACGACTTAGTTATAATTTCTGCAAATCCAATACCAGGAAATGAAAAATTAGTTTCTAAAGTAATAGATGATTTAATGCAAATAGGTGCAGAAGTTGTATATAGTGCACTTGCAGATGTCCATGTTTCTGGACATGCTTGCCAAGAAGAGCAAAGATTAATGTTAGCACTAGTTAGACCAAAATACTTTTTACCAGTTCATGGTGAATATAGACAATTAAAAGCTCATGCAGAAACTGCAGAAGAAATTGGAATAGATAAAGATAATATTTTCATGCTTTCAAATGGTAGAGTTTTGGAACTAAATGAAAATGAATGCAAATTTACTACATCTGTACAATCTGGAAGAGTATTAGTAGATGGATTAGGTGTAGGAGATGTTGGAAATATAGTTCTTCGCGATAGACAACATTTATCACAAGATGGATTAATTATAATTGTAATGACTATGGATTCTTCTACAGGAGAAATTATTGCAGGTCCAGATGTAATCTCTAGAGGATTTGTATATGTAAGAGAATCAGAAAATTTAATGGAAAATGTAAAATCAGTTATAAGAAATGAAATTGAAAAATGTGAAAGAAATCACATTACCGATTGGTCAACAATAAAATCTAATTTAAGAGATAATTTAAAAGACTATATTGCAGCAAAAACAAAGAGAAACCCAATGATTTTGCCAATTATTATGGAAGTATAAAAATAGAATATTTTAAAGGAGAGATAAATAATATGGACTATAAAGATTTAGCAAATTTAATATTTCCTGATGTAAAACCAATAGAATACTATGAGGAAAAATATCCAAGAAGAAATTTAAAAGAGGGAGCAATTGTAACAAGATTTGCACCAAGTCCAACAGGTTTTGTGCATATTGGTGGATTGTATCAAGCTTTAATAGCAAGAAAGGTTGCTTCTCAAACTGATGGTGTATTTTTCTTAAGAATAGAGGATACTGACCAAAAAAGAGAAATAGAAAATGGAATTACAGATATAGTAAATTCTTTAAAAAGTTTTGGAATTGAGCCAGATGAAGGAATGATAAGTGAAACAGAAGAAAAAGGAAATTATGGTCCATATAAACAATCTCTAAGAGGTGAGATATATAGGTCATATGCTAAATATATGATAGAAATGGGAAAAGCATATCCTTGTTTCTGTACAACCGAAGAACTTGATGAAACAAGAAAGAAACAAGAAGCTGCAAAAGTAAGAACTGGATATTATGGCGTTTGGGCAAAATGTAGAAAGCTAACAGTGGAAGAAATGGCTGAAAAAATAAAAGCTGGAGAAAAATATATAATTAGATTTAAATCACAAGGTAGAGAAGATAGAAAAATAAAACATCATGATGTAGTAAAAGGAAATGTAACATTTCCTGAAAACGACCAAGATATTGTAATAATTAAAGCAGATGGACTTCCAACATATCATTTTGCACATGTTGTAGATGACCATTTAATGGGAACAACCCATGTAATAAGAAGTGATGAATGGTTGTCATCCGTTCCTTTGCATTTACAATTATTCCAAGAAATTGGATTTAAAGCACCAAAATATGTACATATTTCTCCTATTATGAAAAATGATAATGGCAATAAAAGAAAATTAAGTAAAAGAAAAGATCCAGAGGCAGCAGTAAGCTATTATGCAGAACAAGGAATACCAGGAGAAGCAGTAAAAGAATACTTATTAAATATTGCAAATTCAAATTTTGAAAATTGGAGAAGACAAAATCCAACAGAGGATATGAATAAATTTGAATTACAATTAAATAAAATGAGTGTAAGTGGAGCTCTTTTTGATATGGTAAAATTACTTGATGTTTCAAAATCAGTTATATCAAGATTTACAGCGGAAAAAGTATATGATGAATCTTTAAAATGGGCTGAAAAATATGATGAAGAATTAGCAAATATGTTAAAGGAAGATAAAGAATATGCTTTAAAAATCTTTGGTATAGAAAGAGGTAATAAAAAACCACGTAAAGATATTGCTAAATGGTCAGATGTTAAAAATGAAATATCATATATGTATGATGAAAAATTTTATGGACAAAATGTAAAATATGAATACCAAAAAATATCAGATAGTGATAAAATAAAAATAATATTGGATGAATATATAAATAATTATTTTGATGAAAATGATGATAAACAAACATGGTTTAACAAAATAAAAGAACTATCTGGAAAACTTGGATATGCAAGTGAGGTAAAAGAATTTAAAGCAAATCCAGATAAGTATGAGGCACATGTTGGAGATGTAAGTACTGTTTTAAGAATAGCATTAACTGGAAGAGCAAATACTCCAGATATGTATGAAATAATGGAAATTATGGGAAAAGCAAGAATTAAAGAAAGATTCGAAAATGCTAAAAAAATGTTGTAATTTAAACAAGGGAGAAAATGTCTATGGATAAACTAATGAATGTAATAAATTATTTTAAATCAATCGATTTAAAACAAGTAATTGATTTTTTAATAGCTATTGCAATCATAATATTTTTTTATATTTTTAGTTCAGGTTTATCTTATATATTAATAAGAATATTTAAAAGGAAAAAGACAGATAAACAGCGAATAAAGAAAATGCAATTTTACTATCCGTTAAAAATATTTTTTATAGTACTTGGTGTATTTTTAGCAACAAGAGTTTTGCAAATTACTGGTAGAGCAATGGAAATTATAGTATTGGTATTTAAAATAATTTGCATAATTTTATTTGCCAAAGCTTTAGCTGGATGTTTCTCTAATGATTCTAAAACAATGAGAAGATTACAAAGAAAATTTTTTAGCAATGCAGATGATAATAGATTAAATTTTATATATAAAATTTCGAGATGGGTTATATATATAATTGCAGCATTGTGTATTGTTGCTTTATTGGGAATTAATTTGAATGCTATACTTGCAGGTCTTGGAGTAGGAAGTGTTGTTTTAACTTTAGCTGCTCAAGATACAGCAAAGAACTTATTTGGTGGAATTATGATTCTGGTAGATAAGCCTTTTGCAATAGGGGATTGGATTCAAACTACTAGCTATGAGGGAATTGTTGAAGATATATCTTTTAGAAGTACTGGAATTCGTACATTTGATAATTCTTTAGTAAATATACCAAATGGAGTATTATCAAATGAAGCTGTTATAAATTGGAGCAAAATGGAAAAAAGAAAATATAAACTTAATTTAAAATTACCATTGGATACTCCTGTAGAAGTTCTTCAAAGGATTATAAGTAAAATATATTTTATGCTTATAAATAATCAAAATGTTATAAATGAAGATACATATGTTAAGCTAGATGAGATAGAGTCAGATGGTGTTTCTATAATGATATATGTTTTTACAAATTCAGTTGATTATGATAGTTATATGAATTGTAAAGAAAATATAAATAAAAGTATTTTGGAAATACTAGAAAAAGAGGATATTGATTTAGCTTTCCCAAAAACAAGTACAGTAATATTAAAAGATCCTGATAAAATTAAAGTAAATACCCAAAAGAGAATAAAATAAAAAATAGATTATAACATTATTTAAAACTTCTTAATATGATAAATTTCATATTAGGAAGTTTTTTTATTAAAAAATTTTAAAAAAATGCTTGCAATTTAATAAATGTTGTATTAAAATTTAACCAGGTGGAGAGAAGTGGTACAAAGTGGTACAAAATGATGAGAGGTGAAACGAAGTGCTAATTGGCCAATATGAACATTCCTTAGATGCTAAAGGCAGATTAATAATGCCAGCAAAGCTAAGAGAAGATATGGGCGAAAAGTTCATAATAACTAAAGGGCTTGATGGATGTTTATTTGGTTTCTCACAAAAAGAATGGGAAAACTTCGAAGCAAAATTAAAAACACTTCCACTTACCAATAAAAATGCTAGAGATTTTGTAAGATTTTTCTTATCTGGAGCAATGGAATGCGAAATAGATAAACAGGGAAGATTTTTAATATCTAGTAATTTAAGAAAAGTTGCAACATTGGAAAAAGAAGTAGTTATAATAGGTGTTGGAACTAGAATTGAAATTTGGAACAAAGATAAATGGGAAGAATACAACAGTGAGGAAAATATATCTGCAGATAGTATTGCAGAGAATATGACAATGTTAGGTATATAACTTTTAAAAAAAGTTTATATAAATTTTACACAAAAGACAAATAAAAAAAGTTACAAAGGAAAAAAGTAAATTACAAAAGAAATTTTGTGAATATTTACTAAAGAAAAGTCAAGAAAAACTTGATAAGAAGAGGGCTATACATAAGAAGAATTTTTAATATACAAAAGATAAAATCTTAAGAAACTAATTATATTTTATTTATCTATGTACTTAAGAAAAGAAAAAAAGTTACAAATGCAAATAGCTAATATATACCACGAAAAAGGGAATGAAATACAAATGATGAAAACGTTAGAAACAAAAGAGGAATAGCTATCAGACAGTTGGAGTTCTATGACTTCCAACTGTTTGTGCTATTCAAAAAAATGATAAATGGAGGGTATATATTGGAGTTTAAACATAAACCAGTTTTACTTAATGAATGTATAGAGGGTTTGAATATAAAACCTGATGGAATATATATAGATGGAACTCTTGGTGGAGCGGGACACAGTAAAGAGATTTTAAAAAGATTGTCTAGCAATGGGCTTTTAATAGGTATAGATAGAGATTTAGAAGCATTAGAGGCAGCAAAAAACAATTTAAAAGATTATGAAAATGTTAAATATATACATGGAAATCATGATGATATAGATGATATAATGAAGTCTTTAAATATCAGTGGTGTAGATGGCATTTTGTTAGATTTGGGAGTTTCTTCATATCAATTAGATGAGCGTAATAGAGGATTTAGTTATCTAGGAGATAATGAATTAGATATGAGAATGGATAAAACTCAGGATTTAACTGCTAAAGATGTGATTAATAATTATTCAGAAGAAAAACTTGCAAATATTATATATGAGTATGGAGAAGAGAGATTCTCTAGACATATAGCTAGAAATATTTGTTTGGAAAGAAAGAAAAAGCCAATAGAAACAACTGCTGAACTAGTTAAAATAATAGAAAATTCAATACCTAAATCTAAACAAAATAGTGGACATCCTGCTAAGAGAACATTTCAAGCTATTAGAATAGAAGTAAATAATGAAATAAAACCTTTATATGATACAGTGTTAAAATGTATAAATTGTTTAAATCCGGGTGGAAGATTATGTATAATAACATTTCATTCTTTGGAAGATAGAGCGGTTAAAAAAGCATATGTAAAAGCAGAGGGTAAATGTACATGCCCAAAGGATTTACCATATTGTGTTTGTGGTGCAGTATCATATGGAAAGATTATAAATAAAAAACCAATTATTGCTACTAAGGAGGAACAAAACGAAAATTCTAGAAGTAAGAGTGCTAAATTAAGAATTTTCGAAAGAAAATAACAAAAGAGGAGGTGAAGGCTAATGGCTAGATACCAATACGAAACAAGCCCTAGAAAATTGGAACCTGATTTTATACCAAATAGAAAATCTAGAAGGCAAGAAGAAGAAGAAAAAGCTTTAAGGGAAAAAATAAAAAGAGAAGCAAAAGAAAAAGCAAATAAAAAAAGAGCTGCGCAACTATTAAAGAAAAAAGTAGTTGTATATATTGGCTTGGTATTTGCTATGCTACTAGTCATTAGCTATAGAAACTCTTTAATAACAGAAGACTTTAACAAAGTAAAATCTTTAAAAGATGAATTAGCTACATTGCAAAAAGAAAATCAACAAACGGAAGTATCAATAGAAAGCAATGTTAATTTAAACAAAATAGAAGAAGAAGCCAAAAGTAAACTTGGAATGCAAAAATTAACAAATGACCAAAAAATATATATAAATTTACCAAAGAAAGATTATGTACAATCATCAACTGATAAATCAGAAACAGATACACAAAAAAGTTGGATTGCTAAAATAATGGATAAAATAAGGGGAAATTAGTTTTAAAACTAAATTTCCTCTTTTTTCTATCCAAATATGGGTTTATTTTTTTTAGGACTTAATATATAATAAATTTATTAAAAATAAAAAAAGTGGGTGTGCAAATGATTAAAGCTGTTTTTACCGATATAGATGGAACATTAAAAAATAGTAAAAGGAAAGTTTCGAATTATACACGTGAAACCTTAAAAAGATGTAAAGATGAAGGGTTGCAGATTATACTTGTATCAGGTAGGTCAAGACAAAATATGCTTAAGTTTATAGAAGATATAGATGTATGTGAGTATATTATTTCTTCAAATGGAGCGGAAATTTATGATATACAAAAAAATAAAAAAATATACGCAGATACTATAGATAAAAAGCAAGTAAAAATGTTGTACGATTATGTAAAAAAGAATAATTTTACAATTAAATTGAATTATGAGGATAAATTAGCTATTAACAAAAAGAATTCATCAGATGATATTGAAGCTTTTAAAGCAGATGTAGAAGATTTTAAAACAGATAAAGAAATATTGAATATCATTAATAATAAAGAAATTGTTCAATGTGTAATTATGAATGAAAATATTGAAAAGCTAAAAGAATTTAAAAGATATTTCTATGAAAATTTTAATAATTTAAAAATAGAAAACGAATCTAAAAAATTAAAAAATGAGGATTTACCAGATGAAGAATCTTATTATTGTGATATTATTAATAAAGATGCTTCAAAAGGAAGAGCTGTAGAAAAACTAATGAGAGAATTAGAATATTCTATACAAGAAGTAGTAACTATTGGTGATGGAGAAAATGATATTTCAATGTTTAAAGCTACAGATAATTCGGTTGCAATGGGAAATGCAAGTGAATACGTTAAGAAGTTTGCTAATTATGTTACAAAATCAAATGATGAGGATGGATTAGCATATATGCTAAATATGATATTGGATAAAAACAAATAAACTGCTGAAATTATTCGGCAGTTTTTTATGTTTAAATGTATTTAAACAAGCCTCTTTCTCATAGAATAGTAAATAGAAATATACTAATAAGAGGTGCCAGTATGCAAACAGTTTGTAGTATAAAAAATAAGAAAATGATGATATGGATTATAATTATATCTTCGTTATTACTTATATTATTAATAGTAAGGCTTGCTGTTATCCAATTTGTAGATGGAAATAAACTAAAACAAATGGCATATGAACAGCAAACTTTAAACAGAAAAATTACTTCAAAAAGAGGTACTATTTATGATGCAAGTGGTAAGAATATTTTAGCTCAAAGTAGTACTGTGGAGACTGTTACGGTTAATTCTATTAATATACCGGATGATAAAAAAGAGTTTGTGAGTAAAGCTTTATCAGATATATTGGGGCTGGATTATGAAGAAACATTAAAGAAGGTAAAGAAAAGAAGTTCGATAGAAACTATTGCTAAAAAAGTAGAAAAAGATAAAACTAATGAATTAAGAGAGTGGATGAAAGAAAATAATATAGAATCAGGAATTAATATAGATGAAGATACAAAAAGATATTATCCATATAGTACTCTAGCCTCACAAGTAATTGGTTTTTGTGGAAGTGATAATCAAGGTTTGGATGGTATAGAAGCAAAATATGATGATATTTTAAAAGGTAAGAGTGGGAAAATTGAAAAAGTAACGGATGCAAAAGGAGGAGATATTGGTCAACTGGATGAAAATTATGTGGCAGCAGAGAAGGGAAAGGATTTAGTTTTAACAATAGATTTAACAATACAATCCATTGCGGAAAAATATCTTGAAAATGCTTGCATAGATAATAAATGTACAGATGGTGGAAATGTAATTATTATGAATCCGAATAATGGGGATATTTTAGCAATGGCTACATATCCAAATTATGATTTAAATAATCCATATGAATTAGAAAATAGTGAAAATTTAAATAATAGCGAGAGAAATAAACAACTTCAAGCTAAGTGGAGGAATAAGGCAATAGCGGATACATATGAACCGGGGTCTGTATTTAAATTAATCACTTCTTCTGCTGCATTGGAGGAAGGAATAACGAAAACAGATAATGAAGGAGAATTTAATTGTGGTGGTGGAATAGATATTGCAGGAGTTAGAATAAAATGCTGGAGATATTATAGGCCTCATGGAAGGCAAAGCTTAAGAGAGGCTCTTATGAATTCTTGCAATCCTGTTTTTATTGCTCTTGGACAAAAAATAGGAAAAGATAAATATTATGAATATTTAGATAAATTTGGATTTTTTAAGAAAACAAATATAGATTTACCGGGAGAAGCAAAAGGAATATTTTTAGCTAAAGATAAGGTGGGACCGGTTGAACTTGCAACAATAAGTTTTGGGCAAAGATTTGAGGTTACTCCAATACAAATGGTAACTGCAGTTTCTAGTATAGCAAATGGTGGAGAATATGTGGAACCAAGAGTTGTAAAAGAAATAATTGATTCCAGTACAGGAGAAAAACAGAAAATTGAAGTAAAGAAAGGAAATAGAGTTATCTCACAAGAAACAGCAAATAGTGTTTTAAGCATGATGCAATCAGTTGTAGAAGATGGAACTGGAAGAAATGCACAAGTTCAAGGATATTTAGTTGGTGGAAAAACAGGTACATCAGAAGATGGAGTTAATACTAATAAATATGTAACTTCATTTATGGGAGTTGCTCCAATTTCTGACCCTAAAGTTGTAATTTTAGTTACTTTATATAATCCAACTGGAGAAGGAGGACATCAAGGTGGTGGTGTGGCAGCACCAGTTGGTGGTCAAATATTGGGAGAAGTTTTACCATACTTGGATTTAAAACAGGATAAAGAAAGTGAGGAAACTCAAAAAGAAGAAGTAGAAATGCCGGAGATAAGAAATATGACTGTAAAAGATGCTAGAAAAGTACTTAAAGATTTAGGTTTGGAATTGGAGATAAATAGTGGCGAAGAATTTAATTTACCAACAGAAAATACAAATGAAGTTAAAGGTTCTGAGGAAAGCATAAATGAAAGTGAAACATATGTAAAAGACCAAATTCCAAAACCAGGAATAAAAATAACAAAAGAAACAAAAGTTTATATTGATATATAAAAATACTTGCTATATAATGTATGCGTAAAATTGTATAAAAATGGAGGTAAACTTTATGAACCTTAAAAATATATTAGTAGGCATAGATGGAATAAAGGCAAAAGGAAATATTGATATAGAAATAAATTCTGTTAAAAATGATTCGAGAAAAATTGAAAATGGAGATTTATTTATTTCTATAAAAGGTTATGAGAAAGATGGAGCAGATTATGTAGGAGAAGCAGTAGAAAAAGGTGCAAAAGCTGTTTTAGTAGAAGAAGGTACAGATTTAAAACAGTTAAAGATAAATGATGATACAACTTTGCTTGTGGTTCCAAATGCTAGAATTGCAATGGCACAAATTGCATGCAATTATTACGATAATCCATCAAGAAAGTTTCAATTAATTGGTGTAACAGGAACTAAGGGAAAAACTACAACTACATATATGATAAAATCTATTTTAGAGAAAAAAGGACTAAAAGTAGGTTTAATAGGAACTATACACAATTATATAGGCTCAGAAGATTTGGGTGATAGTGAAAGAACAACTCCAGAGAGTTTGGAATTACAAGAAATTTTTGCAAAAATGGCTGAGAAAAAATGTGATGTAGTTGTTATGGAAGTTTCATCACAAAGTTTAAAATTAAATAGAGTATATGGTTCAGATTTTAATATAGGAATATTTACAAATTTATCAGAAGAGCATATTAGTGAAAAAGAACATGCTAGTATACAAGAGTATTTTGAGACAAAATGCAAACTATTTACTATGTGTAAAAAAGCATATATAAATGCTGATGATATTTATTCAATAAAACTTCCAAAATTAGTACCAGAACCTGAATATGTAACATATGGAATAGATAATTATTCTAAAATTTTAGCAAAAGATATTACTATTACAAATTCATATGTTGATTTTAGAGTAAAACTAGGAGATAGAAATGAAAGAGTAAAAGCTTGTATTCCAGGAAGATTTACTGTATATAATGCATTAGCAGCAATTGCAGTTGCTTTACAATTTGGATGTAATGCAGATATGATAAAAGAGGGCTTATTAGAAGTTAGAGTTCCTGGAAGATCAGAAATGGTAGATAATAAATTAGAGATTCCTATTATGATAGATTATGCTCATTCACCAGAAAGTTTGGAGAGCATTTTAAATGCTGTAAAATCATATACAAGAGGAAGAGTTATTTGTGTATTTGGTTGTGGCGGAAATAGGGATAAGAATAAGAGGCCATTAATGGGAGAAATTTCTGGTAGAATAAGTGACTTTACAATTATTACATCAGATAATCCAAGGGATGAAGAGCCAATGGAAATTATAAAAGAAATAGAAGCAGGAATAAAGAAAACAAAAGCAAGTTATAAAGTTATAGAAGATAGAAAAGAAGCTATAAAAGCTGCAATAGAAATGGCAAACAAATTGGATATTGTTGTAATAGCAGGAAAAGGACACGAAATGTACCAAGAAATAAAGGGTAAGAAATTAGAATTTAATGAGAGAAAAATAGTTCTAGAAATTACAGATGAGCTTAAGAAGAAACAAGATAGTAAAAGTACAAAAAAGAAAAAGTAAGGGTGAGAAATAAATGAATTTTCAAATAAAAATATTGTTGGCATCTTTTGGTGTGGCACTAATTCTTGGTGTAATTGTGTTACCTATATTAAGAAAACTTAAAGTGAGCCAACAAGAAAGAACAGAAGGACCAAAATCGCATTTAGCTAAAAAAGGAACACCTACTATGGGTGGAATTATATCTATAATAGCAATTACAATTTTGAGTGCGGGTGTAATGATTTTTTACTATAAAAATGGTCAAATAGATGTTGTTAAAAGACTGGTCCCATTATTAATTGCTACAATAGGATTTGGATTAGTAGGATTTGTGGATGATTTTAAAAAGATGGTTTTAAAGAATACTGAAGGCTTAAAACCAACATATAAAATGTTGGGGCTTTTAATTATATCAGTATGTTTTGTTTTATATTTATTAAATGTGCTAAATATAGGAACAGATATATATATTCCTATAATTAAAGCATATGTTAATATACCTGTATGGATTTATATACCATTTGCAATAATAGTTATGTTAGCTACTACAAATGCAGTTAATTTAACAGATGGTATAGATGGGTTAGCAACAAGTGTAACAACAATTATAATTGCTTGTTTAACTGTTATAGGAGTTATATTTAATGTAAGAGAAATTATAATATTTGGAGCAATAGTTTGTGGATGTAATTTAGCATTTTTAATATTTAACTTACATCCTGCTAAAATATTTATGGGGGATACAGGTTCTTTAATGCTAGGTGGTGTAATTGCCGGAATGGCATTGGTGCTAAAAATGCCTTTGTTATTACTTGTAATAGCATTAATACCAGTTATCGAAACACTTTCTGTAATGATTCAAGTAACATATTATAAAAAAACAGGGAAAAGAATTTTCAAAATGACACCAATTCACCATCATTTTGAATTATCTGGTTGGAGTGAAAACAAAATTGTAACAGTATTTAGTCTAATTACATTAATTCTTTGTGTAGTAGGATTAAATATTATCTAAAAAGGAGATAAGAATGACTAAAAATAAAAAAGTAAGAAGATTTTCAAAATTTGCAAATAATCAATTGGATTTTATCTTATTAATAACTGTTATTTTGTTACTATCTCTTGGACTTATAATGGTACTTTCAGCAAGTTCACCTACATCTCTTGCAGAAACTGGGGATGATAGTTATTCATATTTTAGAAAGCAAGCAATATTTGCAGTAGTTGGCGTTATTGCAATGTTATTTATTTCCAAGATTGATTATAGATATTGGAAGAAATTTTATAAAATTGCATATATTGTCTCAATAGTTTTATTATTGATGGTACTAATTCCAGGTATAGGAGTAGAAGCAGGTGGTGCTAAAAGATGGATAAACTTAGGAGTTCAATTCCAACCTTCAGAATTAGCCAAAATAGGGTTAATAATATTTTATGCTAGCTATTTGACAGACCATAAAGATGAGTTAAAAAATTTTAAAACAGGTTTTTTAAAACCGCTTGCATATTTAGTGCCAGTTATACTTATTTTAATATTTATTCAAGACCACTTAAGTGCTACAATAATAATTGTATTAGTTGTAGGAATAATGATGCTTATGGCAGGAGTTAGACCATTATAT
The DNA here is from genome assembly GCA_944389475.1 of uncultured Clostridia bacterium. GTDB lineage: Bacteria > Bacillota > Clostridia > TANB77 > CAG-508 > Merdicola. The sequence continues at coordinate 46,638 of CALXMM010000008.1, read as the reverse complement.
TTTGGAACCGTTGGTACTGGAATTGCTGCCTTAGGTGGCGTTGGATTATATTTGATGGCCAAATTTACGAGTAAAGGAGCATTTAGAATTGCAAGAATAACATCATTTTTAAATCCATGGGCTGACAAACAAGGTGATGGATGGCAAGTTATCCAAAGTTTATATGCAATTGGTTCAGGTGGCTTATTTGGAGTTGGATTAGGAAATAGCAAACAGAAATATTTATACATATCAGAGCCACATACAGATTTTATTTTTGCAGTTTTAGCAGAAGAATTAGGATTTGTAGGTTGTGCAGTAGTAATAGCATTGTTTGGTGTATTTATTTGGAGAGGAGTTTTAGCTGCAATGAGAGCTCCGGATATGTTTGGAAGTTTAGTAGCAGTAGGAATTACTTCTTTAATAGGATTACAAGCAATAATAAATATAGCAGTTGTAACATCATCAATGCCTGTAACAGGAATGCCATTACCATTCTTTAGTTATGGTGTAACATCATTGTTAATATTATTATGTTCCGTAGGGGTATTACTTAATATATCAAGAGCAGGTTCAAAAATATGATTTAGTGTGAAAAAGAAAGGATAATAAATATGAAAGTAGTAATTGCAGCATCTCAAACTGGTGGACATATAAATCCAGGGATTGCAATAGCGAATAAAATAAAAGAAGAAAATAAAGATGCCGAAATAGTTTTTATTGGAACTAAAAGAGGACTAGAAAATGATTTGGTTCCAAGAGCAGGATATAAATTAAGAACTATAGAAGCATATGGAATAGAAAGAAAAATATCAATAGAAAATGTTAAAAAAATGTTTAAAACATTAAAAGGTTATGGAGAAGCAAAGAAAATTTTAAAAGAAGAAAAACCGGACATTGTAATTGGAACAGGTGGATTTATATGTGGACCAGTTTTACTTGCTGCTTCAAAGAAAAAAATACCTACAATGCTTCACGAGAGTAATGCTTTTCCAGGTGTAACAGTAAAATTATTAGCTAAAAGAGTTGACACAATATTAATTGGTTTTGAAGATGCCAGAGCAAAAATTCATAATGCTAAGAATATCGTTTTAACAGGTACTCCTACAAAATTTAAAGATATAGAATTTTCACAAGAAGAAAAAAATGCCTTTTTAAAAGAAAATGGATTAAAGCAAGATAAAACTTTAATTTTAGTATTTGGGGGAAGTCAAGGAGCAAGACCAATTAATAATGCACTAGAAGAAATTATAGAAAAAAAATTAAATAAAAATTATCAAATTTTATGGTCAGTAGGTAAAAGTCAATATGATATAATAAAATCACAATTAAAAGAAAAAAATATCGATATCGAAAATATAGAAGATGTAAAAGTAGTGCCATATATTTATGATATGCAAAAAGCAATGGCTGCTGCTAATTTAATTGTATGCAGAAGTGGTGCAATGACTATTACAGAAGTTTCTATTTCTGGAAGACCTGCAATATTTGTTCCATTATCATTTGCTGCAGAAAATCATCAAGAATATAATGCAAAAGTTTTAGTTAATGTTGGTGCTGCAAAAATCATACATGATAATGAGATAAATGGGGATTCTTTAAATAAGATGATAGAAGAAACTATTATGGATAAAGAAAAATTAATCCAAATGGGTAAAAATGCTAAGAAAATAGTTATGAAAGATGTTGAGGATAAAATATATAATGAAATAGAAAAATTAGTATACAAAAGATAAATGGAGGTGCTGCCAAATGAATGGTGTTTTTGTAAATGGAAAATTACAGGAAATTGATTCGGTTGATACATATGCAATTAGAAAAGAAATTAATAAATTAACTATAAAAGAAACAGAGATACAAGATAGAATAGATAATCATATAGCGGATTATTTAGATTGTATTAGGAGGAAAATATAATGAGTGTAGAAAATGTTGCAATAAAAGGTGCTAAAACCGGAGGTAATTATTCTTTAAAAGGCTTTGAAAAAAACGGAGAATTCATTGGCAAAAATACTTTAAGTGAAATTGGAGATTTCCTAAAAAGTGATTCTTTTAAAAAAGTACTTGGAGTAGGAATAACTGTTGGAGCAATATATTTATTTGGACCATGTGTTTTAACAGCAAAGTTAATTAAAGATTTAATTATTGATAAATGTATTTTGGACAAACAAAAATCTCCAATGGATACTGTAAGAAATTCAGTGCAAGCTACTAAAGAAACAATGGAAAGGGTAAATGCTAATCCGGAATTGGACAAAGTTAGCCATAGTGTTAGAAATGTAGGAAATAGAGAATTTAATAAGGATGGTGAAAGATAGTGAGTACAATTACAAAAGAAAACTTTAAAGAAGACTTAAATGAATTAGTAGATATAGAAAATCAAAAACAAATGAATTTAGCAATTTTATTTGAAAATTCATTATCAAATAGTAAGGAAATTAGATTAACAGAGTTTAAGGATGGACTTTATGTACAAGCTAATTATTATAATTCTCTAGAAAAATATAAAACTGAAATAGATAAATTGGTAGAGCAATATGAGGAACAATTGGATAAATTATTTGAAGTTTGTAGTACTAGATATGTAAATATACAAAAAGAATTATCTGCAGCAATACAATCAGAAATTATTGTTGTAACAAATATTAGTATTAATAAACAAAATCTTGAAAAAGCTTTAGAAGGGAATGACTCAGAAAAAATTCGTTATTATACGAATAAGATTAATGCTTCAATTCAAAAAAAGCTAAATTATGAAACAATAATAGCTGAATGCAATGATAGATTAGAAGCTTGTATAGAACAAATTAGTGATTTTTCTGAAAAAATAAAAATAAATGAAAAATTGAATCTTACAGAAAAGAAACAAAATAAAATATTAGAATTCTTTAATAATTTAATTAAAAGATTTAATAGAAAGAAAAATTTTGAGAACTATGTTTTAAAACCATCGGAGGAACATCTTGTACAATTAAAAGGTGAAGTTGAAAAATCTATTGGAACACTTTATAATCAAATTTTTGCATTTGCAGCACAAATGGAAGATAATAAAAATAAAATTAACAAAGCATATGAAGCAATGATGACAGTTTAAGAATAAAACGGATGCCAGTATTTAGCATCCGTTAAATTTATTTTGAGATATTAATAAATTATGACACAATAAAATATATTTCGACAATAAATTTTAAAATATGAAGTAATGATGTCGAAACTGCCCAAAAAAGGGAAAACGATTTATCTTGCATAGATGAGTATAAGAGTATATATTAATAAATACGAAAAATGATAATGTAATTAAATTTTCATTATCTAGAAAATACAAAAGATATGTAGGAGGAATCAAATGAAAACTTTTTTTGGGGGAGTATTTATGAATAAAGATGAATTAAGAAGGGAAGGAATCTTATATCCAATAAAATTGGAATATTATAAGATTAAGGACTTAAAAAGTAAGAATGATATTTTTGGTGTGGAAATAGTAAAAACAGAATATTTAAATGAAGAAGTAAAAGTAGAAAGAGCTTCAATAGATAAACTTACGAATGATGAAAATATCGAAAATTCTATATTAAGTATTCTAAAAAGAAATGAAGTGACACCTATTTCTTTAAAAGATGTAATACAAGATTTAGCTAAATGTTAAAAAATACTTGAAAAAAACTAATATATGAACTAAAATACTATAGATATAAAGATTATAGAAATATCTATAACTAAAAAGGAGAATGAAATGGCAGATAAATTAATAATAGTAGAATCACCAGCCAAAGCAAACACTATTAAAAAGTTCCTGGGAGGAAAGACAAAAGTTGTTGCTTCAATGGGACATATTAGAGATTTACCTAAATCAAAATTGGGGGTTAATATAGAAAACAATTTTGAACCAGAATATATTAATATAAGAGGAAAAGGTGATTTAATAAAATCATTAAAAAAAGATGCTAAATCAGCAAAGCAAGTATATCTTGCAACTGACCCCGATCGTGAAGGGGAAGCAATTGCATGGCATTTAGCACATATATTGGATATTCCAGAAGATAGCAAATCTAGAGTAACTTTTAATGAGATTACTAAAAATGCTGTTAAAAAGGCAATGAAAGAACCAAGAAAAATAGATATAAATTTAGTGAATGCACAACAAGCAAGACGTGTATTAGATAGAATTGTCGGATACAAAATTAGTCCACTTCTATGGAAAAAGGTAAGAAAAGGACTATCTGCTGGAAGGGTTCAATCTGTTGCTGTTAAGATGATAGTTGATAGAGAAAATGAAATAGAAAATTTTATACCGGAAGAATATTGGAATATTATAGCTAAACTAATAGATAATAAAAGTAAAAAAAGTTTTGAGGCAAAATTAGTTGGTAAAAATAATAAAAAACTAGAGATACATAGTAAAGATGAAGTTGATGAAATATTAAAAAATATAAAAGGTGCAAAATTTATTGTAAAAGAGGTTAAAAAAGGAGAAAGAAAAAGAAATCCTGCACCACCTTTTACAACAAGTACAATGCAACAAGAAGCTTCTAGAAAATTGAATTTTAGCCTAAGGAAAACTATGTCCGTTGCTCAAACACTTTATGAAGGAGTAAAAATACCGGAGAAAGGTACTGTTGGTTTAATTACATATATGAGAACAGATTCTACAAGAATTTCAGAAGAGGCTAGAAAGGTAGCTAAAGAAGTTGTTGAGAGTACATATGGTAGTGAATATTATGAAAATAGATATTACAAAACAAATGCAGATGCACAGGATGCACACGAAGCCATAAGACCAACATATATAGATATAACTCCTGAACAAATAAAGAGTTCATTAACAAATGACCAGTATAAGTTATATAGATTAATTTATAATAGATTTTTAGCAAGTCAAATGAAATCTGCAATATTTGATACTTTAGCTGTAACAATTAATGCAAACGAATATAATTTTAAGGCAAATGGACAAACTGTTAAATTTAAAGGATTTATGACTTTATACGTGGAAGGAACTGATGAAAAAGAAACTGAAATTGGTCAGATACCAATGCTAGAAGTTAACCAAGAATTAAAAAAGGATAAAATAGAATCAAAACAAAGTTTTACAGAGCCACCACCAAGGTATACAGAAGCTAGTTTGGTAAAAGCTTTGGAAGAAAAAGATATTGGTAGACCAAGTACATATTCACCAACAATAACAACAATTTTAACAAGGAATTATATAGAAAAAGAAGGTAAGCAATTAGTACCTACAGAGCTAGGTAAAGTTGTAAATAAGTTATTAATAGAGAATTTTCCAGACATAATTAATGTTGAATTCACAGCGAAAATAGAAAATGAATTCGATGAAATTGCAGAAGGAAAAGAAAATTGGAAGAAAATGATTAATGAATTTTATGGCCCATTCGAAAAAGAATTAGAAAAAGTAGAAAAGGACTTGGAACATGTGGAATTAAAGGAAGAAGTCTCTGATGTGAAATGTGAGAAATGTGGTCGAATGATGGTTATAAAATATGGAAGATATGGAAAATTTTTAGCTTGTCCTGGGTATCCAGAATGTAAAAATACTAAACCATATATAGAAACAATAGATGAGCCATGTCCAAAATGTGGAGGAAAGGTTCAAATAAGAAAAACAAAAAATAGAAGAACTTTTTATATATGCGAAAATAATCCAGAAAAGTGTGATTATATATCTTGGACAAAACCTAAGAAAGAAAAGAAGAAGTCAAAATAATTTAATTACACCTTAAATGTTAGAAAAACTAATATTTAAGGTGTGTTTTTTTGGTTAAGCTACTTGTGAAATTACACAAAATATTATATAATAATAAACTGAAAATAAATGTGGTAGGTGCAATAAAATGTTAGTAAATAAAGAAATAATAAGTGAACTATATGAAAATGCAGGAGACACAAGATATCAAAATGCATTGGAATATGTAAAAGATAAAAGAGTTACAATAACTAATGTAAAATATGAAAATCAAAATAATTTTGAATTATCTGCTAATGTAAAAGGAGATAAGGATACATATAATGTATATGCAAAAATAGAAGAGGGAGAAATAAAAGAGTTAAAATGTTCATGCCCAGATAATATGCAAAATTATTGTACTTGTAAACATATTTTAGCAACGATAATAGAGTTTGTGGATAATCCAATATATGCTGATTTGTCTTCAAATAAAGTAGAAAATGAAACTGAACCTGATACGAAAATGGATCATCGTGGATTTAAGCAGATGATTACAGCTTTTTATAATAACGAAGTAGAAACTATTGATGATAAAGAAGAAGTAATAAAGGAATGTAAAAATATACATATAATACCTTCTATTATTTTTGATAGTTATTATAAGGAAATGAAAGTAGAATTCAAGTTAGGAATAGACAAGTTCTACAAGATAAAAAGCCTTTCAGATTTTTATACAAGTATGCAAAATAAAGAAACTGTTAAATATGGGAATAAATTAGAATTTATTCATACTAGAGAAAATTTTGCAAAGGAAAGTTTACCTATATTGGATTTTATTTTAAAACATGCAGAAATTATTAAATATGTTAATAGTAGTGGAAATGCCGGTTATAGGTATTATGGAAAAATATTAAGCGATAATTGTATTATTTTAAGTAATACGGGGATAGATGAATTTTTTGAGATAGTAAAAGGTAAAAAATTAGAAATAGTTCAGGATGGAGAAAAAGGAAAAATATCATTTATTCCAGGAACACCAAATATAAAATTCAAATTAACAGAAACTTCATCAGGTGAATTTTCTTTAACTCAAAAAGAAGATATTTATGAGTATTATGTTTTAGAAGGAAAAAAATATATCTATGTTATATTAAATGAATTTATTTACAGATGTGATAAAAATTATAAAAATACAGTTATTAAATTATTAGAAATTTATAAAAAGAATTTCATAAAAGAAATTAGATTTAGCAAAAAAGAATTACCAGATTTCTTTTCTTTAGTTTTACCAAAGATGAAAGAAAATATTGATGTTTCTAGTATAGATACCGAAAAATTAAAAGATTATATACCAAAGGATTTAAGTGTAAAAATATATTTAGATTTTGATAAAAATAATTATATTATTGCAGAATTAAAATTTATATATGGAGAGATAGAATTTAATCCAATAGACTTAGGAAATATACCAAAAGTTGCAAGAAATGTAATACAAGAGTCAAATTGTTTAAATATGTTTAGAAAAACAGGATTTTTGCTAGATTCAGCAAATAAAAGATTTGTACTTGTATCAGATGATGCAATTTATAAATTTTTATCTGAAGATATAAACAGCTATACAGAAAAATACGAAGTATTGGTAACAGACAATTTTAGGACTAAAGAAATAAGACAACCAAAATTGGGTACGGTTGGTGTTAAAATAGAAAACAATTTACTTAATATAGATTTAACTGGTTTGGATTTTGATAGAAGTGAATTAAAAGAAATATTAGCTAAATATAATTTAAAGAAAAAATATCATAGGTTAAAAGATGGTAGCTTTTTGGATTTGGAGCAAAATGAAGATATTAAATTCTTAAATAGCCTTGAATATGGAATGGAAGTTGATTATAAGGATTTAGAAAAAGGAAAAATAAAAGTTCCTGTATATAGATCTTTGTATTTAAATAAATTATTGGAAAATGTTAAAAATGTAGAAATAAAAAAGGATAAAGAATTTAAGAAAATAGTAGATAATATTGATGAGCGTGAGTATGATAATGAAATAACACCACCAAAAGGTTTAAATTGTAATTTAAGATATTATCAAAAGATAGGTTATAAATGGCTTAAAATTTTGGATGAATATAGACTTGGCGGAATTTTGGCAGATGATATGGGACTTGGTAAAACAGTTCAATTAATTTCTTTGTTATTGGATTATATACAAAATGCAAAAGTAAAATTGCCTTCAATTGTTATAACTCCAAGTTCGCTAGCTTTAAATTGGAAGAGTGAAATTGAAAAATTTGCAAATAGTATAAAGGTTTTAGTTATTAGAGGAAATTCAGAAGAAAGAGAAAAGCAAATTCAAAGTATTCCAAAATATGACCTAGTAATTACTTCATATGATTTGTTAAAAAGAGATATGGAAATTTATAAAAAGGAGAATATTTTATTTAAATTTCAAATAGCAGATGAGGCACAATATATAAAGAACAGTAATACACAGAATGCAAAATCTCTAAAAGGAATAAATGCTCAAACAAGATATGCCTTAACAGGTACACCAATAGAAAATTCATTGGCAGAATTATGGTCAATATTTGATTATATCTTACCAGGATATTTATTTACATATAAAAAGTTTAAGCAATTATATGAAGTTCCAATAATGAAAGATAATGACCAAGAAGCTATGCAAAAATTAAAGATGATGATAGAACCATTTGTACTTCGTAGAGTAAAGAAAGATGTGCTAAAAGAATTACCAGAAAAGAGCATTACTGTATTAAATAATGAAATGCAAGGTGAACAATTACAAATTTATTTATCTTATTTAGCACAAGCAAAGAAAGAAGCTATTAATGAAATAGAGGGAAATGGCTTGGAAAAATCACAAATAAAGATACTAGCTTTATTAACTAGATTAAGACAAATATGTTGTCATCCTTCATTATTTTTGGAAAATTATAAAGGAGAGAGTAGTAAATTAACTCAGTGTATAGAAATTGTAAAAGATGCTATTGCTGGAAAACATAAAATGTTAATCTTCTCAGGATATACATCTATGTTAAATATAATAGAAGGAAATCTAGCAAAAGAAGGAATAAGTTATTATAAATTAACAGGTCAAACTAAAGTGGATGAAAGAGTAAAACTAGTAAATGATTTTAATAATAATCCAAATGTTAAGGTATTTCTAATATCATTAAAAGCAGGAGGAACAGGTTTAAACTTAATTGGAGCAGATATGGTTATTCATTATGACCCATGGTGGAATATGTCTGCCGAAAATCAAGCGACAGATAGAGCATATAGAATTGGTCAAAAAAATAATGTGCAAGTATACAAACTTATTACTAAGAATTCAATAGAAGAAAAGATATATGAACTACAGGAGAAAAAATCTAAGCTTATAGATAGTATGCTTAGTACTCAAACTACATTTATTAATAAGCTTAATAAGGATGATATTATGGAGTTATTTAGTTAAATTTGAACAAAATTTAATTCTTGCCAAACAGATTCGGATGAACAATAATTATAATTTTGGTATTGTTAAACATTTTGAAAGGAATAAAAATATGAAGGATTATATAAATGTAATTGGTGGAGGTCTTGCCGGAACAGAAGCCGCATATCAAATTGCTAAAAGAGGAATAAAGGTAAATTTATATGAGATGAAACCTAAAAAATTTTCGCCAGCGCATTCTAATAAAAATTTAGCGGAGATAGTTTGTAGTAATTCATTTAAATCAAATTTGCATACTAATGCTTGTGGTCTTTTAAAAGAAGAATTAAGAGCAATGGATTCTTTATTAATAAAAATAGCTGATGAAACATCCGTCCCAGCAGGTCAAGCATTGGCAGTTGATAGAGAGATTTTTGCAAAGAAAGTTACTGAACAGTTACAGTGTAATCCAAATATAAAAATAATAAATGAAGAAATAGTGGATTTAAATAAATTAATAGAAGAGGCAATTACAATTGTTGCAACAGGACCGCTTACTTCAGATGATTTGGCAAAGAGTATTTCTAATATAACGAAACAGGATAAATTATATTTTTATGATGCTGCAGCTCCAATAGTTACAAAGGATAGCATAAATTTTGATGTGGCTTTTTGGGGCGATAGGTATGAGCAAGAAAGAGAAAAAAATGAAGATATAGAGGCTTGGAAAGAGAGAATAAGCCAAACACAGGATAAACAAAATTATATAAATTTGCCAATGAATAAAGAGGAATATGAAAATTTTTATAATAATTTGATAAATGCAGAAGTTGTGGAATTACATAATTTCGAAAAAAGAGAAATATTCGAAGGATGTATGCCAATAGAAATTATGGCTAAAAGAGGGGAAGATACATTAAGATTTGGACCTTTAAAGCCTGTTGGTTTTACAGATCCTAGAACTGGCAAAAGACCTTATGCATTAGTGCAATTAAGACAGGATGATACAGAAGGAAACATCTTTAATTTAGTGGGATTTCAAACTAATTTGAAGTTTGGAGAACAAAAAAGAGTTTTTTCCATGATACCTGGATTAGAAAATGCAGAGTTTGTAAAATATGGTGTTATGCATAGAAATACATTTATAGATTCCAGTCATCTTTTAACAAATACTTATAAAATGAGAAATATCCCAAATTTATATTTTGCAGGACAAATTACTGGGGTAGAGGGATATGTAGAATCAATTTCTTCTGGACTTATTGCTGCAATAAATGCAGTAAATGAATTGTTAGGAAAGGATGAATTTGTTTTGCCTGTAGAAACAATGAGTGGGGCTTTAGCAAATTATATATCAACTCCAAATGATAAATTCCAACCTATGAATGCTAATTTTGGAATAGTACCACCTTTAGAAAAAAGAATAAAGGATAAAAAGCAAAAATATACTATATTGGCTGATAGAGCAATGGAAAAATTAAAGGAAACATTAGATTAAATTTCTACTTTTGTGAAACATGCGAGATAGTAAAAGAGGCACAAAAAAAGAAGCAATTTTTAATTGCTTCTTTTTATATGCATATTCAATTATCTTGATTGACCATTTTGATTACGTGTATATTGTTTAATTTTTTGTTGTTTAACTTTAGCCTTGTAATTATCAAGTACTTGTTTATATACATCTTCTCCGATTTCTGTTTTATATGCATCTCTAAAATCTTTTTTATCTACAACTTTGGTAGTCTTTGGAGCTGGAATAGATTGCTTTTCATCTGGATCTTTAAATGGTTTATCTTGAAACCAATTTTTAATTCCATGTCCAACTGTTTTAAAGAAGTTTTTAATTCTAGTCCATGGACTAACATATAAACCTTGATAGTATGCTTCTCTTTCAACATCAAGCTTTTTAATATCTTCTTTGGCAAAATTTATATATTTATTATATTCAGAGATATTCCTATCAATCTTGTTAATTTCATCTTGATGGTTTTGCTTAATGTCTTTTAAGCTTCTATCATGATTTGGATCAGTAAATTCTGTAACAACATATAATGGAGAATCTTTATCATCAAATTTCAAATCATCTGTCCCTTCAGGTAGTCCGAAATTTTTTCTGTTGTTTGAAATATAATCTCTTAATTTTTGATATTCTTCTTGTAGAGTATCTGATTTATTTTGTTTTTGGCTATCTACTTCGGAATTAATAGTTTGAATTGCATTATTTAAATTATCTACATTATCTTTAGAAACATCTCCTAATAATTTTTGTAAATTGCTTTTTAATTCTTCTAAGCTAGCTGCTTTACGTTTATCTGCTCTTGCTTGTTCAATTGAAGAGAAAATATCTCCTAATGCAGGATCGTTTTTTGCTTTATCTTCAAGTTTTTCTATAAATGAAATATAACTGCTTTGTTTTGCTTTCTCTGCAGTTGCTTCTTTAATTTTAGTATTAGAGTTGTTAATAACAGCATCTCTTAAACTTATTTGGAAATCTGGATTAGAACTAGCTAATTCAATATAATCATCTAAACTTGTTTGAGCCATTTTTATTTGTTCATATGTCTTACTTAAATTAGTTCTTGTAGTAAGAATATTAGATTTAACATTATTTATTTCATTATCAATATCGCTAAATGCAGACTTTTGTTCAGCTTCTGATAGTCCTAAAGGCTCTAAGAAATCTGCAAAATCTTCTCTTCTTTTCTGTAATTCCTCTAATTGACTTTCATATTTTGATATATCTTCTTCACATTTTTTTTGTGCTGTATAAATTTGCCAAAAATTTGGGTTTGGCATTTTTTTCTTGTTTGAATATTGTTCACTTATTTCTGAGAATTCAATTTCTTCTGGTTCTTTAGATTCTTTTGAAAATCTTGATTTTAAATTTGACATAATATTTGCCATATAATCGCCTCTATATGAGGCTTCACCATCCTCTCTTTTTATTTCATTTTTTAGTTCTTATTATTTTGCTAAAAGTTCATCACATTTTTTTATTAAGTCTTCTACATCTAAAGAAAGTTCAGTTAAAGCGATTTTATATTCTGCTATTTCTTTAGGTGACATTTTCTTTAAATCTTCTTGAGTAAGTAATTTGTTTTCTTTTTCTTCCATAATAATTCACCTCGAATTTTTATGAGGTATCCTCCTCTCATTAGTAATCAAACTATATTAATTATACTAAAAAATGGAAATAATGTCAACAACTTTTTATGTAAAGTAGAAAACAAATAAAATATTCTAAATTATGCAAAAATTATCCAGAAAAAAGTACGTAAAATATTGACATGATTATGTTTTGATGATAAAATAGTTCACGCTAGTGTACTATGCACTATTAGATTAAAAAATTAGGAGGTGAAATTTAAGTGCCAACAATTAATCAATTAGTAAGAAAAGGAAGAAAATCAGCAATAACAAAATCAACAGCTCCAGCATTGCAACATGGTTATAATTCTAAGAAAAATAGACAAACTAACCATAGAGCACCACAAAAAAGAGGAGTTTGTACAGTAGTTAAAACTGTAACACCAAAGAAACCTAATTCTGCTTTAAGAAAAGTTGCCAGAGTTAGACTTTCTAATGGATATGAAGTAACATCTTATATTCCAGGAATAGGACATAACTTACAAGAGCACAGTGTTGTTCTAATAAGAGGAGGAAGAGTAAAAGACCTTCCAGGTGTTAGATATCATATTATTAGAGGAACATTGGATACAGCAGGTGTTAAGGACAGAATGCAAGGTAGATCAAAATACGGAGCAAAGAAACCTAAAAAATAAAATTTAGAAAATCGAACTAGTGCTAATTACTAATTTAAGGTACTTAAATTTAGGATATATAGCACTATACGGAAAAGAGAAACTTTTCAGAGTACCTAGATACTTATTTAGTATCAAAATATAATTAAGGAGGGAAGAATAGTGCCAAGAAAAGGATATATAGCAAAAAGAGAAGTTTTACCAGATCCAGTATATAATAGTAAAGTTGTTACAAAATTAGTAAATAACATTATGCTAGATGGTAAAAAATCAATTGCTCAAAAAATTGTTTACGGTGCATTTGATATCGTAAAAGAAAAAGAGCAAAGAGATCCACTAGAAGTTTTTGAAGAAGCATTAAATAACATCATGCCAGTTCTTGAAGTTAAAGCTAGAAGAGTTGGTGGAGCTACATATCAAGTTCCATTAGAGATTAGACCAGAAAGAAGACAAACTTTAGGTTTAAGATGGTTAGTTAGATATGCAAGATTAAGACATGAAAAAACAATGGCTGAAAAATTAGCCGGAGAAATTATAGATGCTATAAACGGAAACGGTGGAGCATTCAAGAAGAAAGAAGATACACATAGAATGGCAGAAGCTAATAAAGCATTTGCACATTATAAATGGTAATAATAAGTCTAATAAAGTTACTTATAGATAAAACTTTATAGTAAAATGAGGGGAGGAAATAAAGTTGGCAGGAAGACCATTTCCATTAGAGAGAACAAGAAATATAGGAATTATGGCTCATATTGATGCTGGTAAAACAACAACAACAGAGAGAATACTTTTCTATACAGGAAAAACTCATAAAATAGGTGAAGTTCATGATGGTGAAGCTACTATGGACTGGATGGCTCAAGAGCAAGAAAGAGGTATAACAATTACATCTGCTGCTACAACTTGTATCTGGAAAAATAATAGAATAAATATTATCGATACCCCAGGACACGTTGATTTCACAGTAGAAGTTCAAAGATCTCTAAGAGTTCTTGATGGTGCAGTTACAGTACTTGCCGCTAAAGGTGGAGTTCAACCACAAACAGAAACAGTTTGGAGACAAGCTGATAAATATCAAGTACCAAGAATGGTATATGTTAACAAAATGGATATCACAGGAGCAAACTTTATGCTTTGTGTTGACCAATTAAAAACAAGATTAAAAGCAAATGCTGTACCTATCCAATTACCAATTGGAGCAGAAGATCAATTTAAAGGTATAGTAGACTTAATAAAGATGAGAGCTTTTATTCATAAAGATGATCTAGGAAAAGATATAGAAGAATGCGATATACCAGAAGATATGGCAGACATGGCTAAAGAATACAGAGAAAAAATGGTTGAAGCCGCAGCAGATCAAGATGAAGAATTAATGATGAAATACTTAGATGAAGGTGATTTGACTGAGGAAGAAATCAAAAGAGGATTACGTAAAGGAACAATAGCTAATACTGTAGTTCCAGTAACATGTGGTTCTTCATATAAAAACAAAGGTGTTCAAGAATTATTAAATGCAATCGTAGATTATATGCCATCACCATTAGATATACCACATATCAAAGGTGTAGATTTGGATGGTAACGAAGTTGAAAGAAAAACTGATGACAACGAACCATTTGCAGCATTAGCATTTAAAATCGCTACAGACCCATTTGTTGGAAAATTATGTTTCTTTAGAGTATATTCAGGAACATTAGAGTCTGGTTCAACAGTATTAAATTCAAATAAAGATAAAAAAGAAAGAATTGGTAGAATTTTATTAATGCATTCTAACCACAGAGAAGATATCGATAAAGTATACGCAGGAGATATAGCTGCAGCAGTTGGACTAAAAGAGGTTACAACTGGAGATACATTATGTGATATAGAACATCCAGTTATATTAGAATCAATGGAATTCCCAGAGCCAGTTATTAGTGTTGCTATCGAACCTAAGAACAAAGAAGCTCAAGAAAAAATGGGTATTGCATTAGCAAAACTTGCTGAAGAAGACCCAACATTTAAAACATATACAAACCAAGAAACAGGACAAACAATTATTTCTGGTATGGGTGAATTACACCTAGACATTATCGTAGATAGATTAAAGAGAGAATTTAAAGTTGAATGTAATGTAGGTAAACCACAAGTTGCTTACAAAGAGACAATTAAGAAGAAAGTTAAAGTTCAAGGTAAATTCATTCGTCAATCTGGTGGTAAAGGACAATATGGTGATGTTTGGTTCGAGATGGAACCAATCGAAGCTGGTAAAGGTGTAGAATTTGAAAGTAAAATCGTTGGTGGAGCTGTTCCTAAGGAATATATTAAACCAATTGAACAAGGATTAAGAGATGCAGCAGAAGGTGGATACTTAGCTGGTTACCCAGTTATAGATTTCAAAGCTACATTAGTAGATGGTTCTTACCATGAAGTTGACTCTTCAGAAATGGCATTCAAAATAGCAGCATCATTAGCATTCAAAGAAGGATGTAAACAAGCAGGTGTTGTTATTCTAGAACCTATTATGAAGGTAGAAATAACAGTTCCAGAAGAATATATGGGAGATGTTATTGGAGATGTAAACTCTAGACGTGGTAGAGTAGAAGGAATGGAAGGCAATGATGGAATGCAAGAAATTCGTGCATCTATTCCATTATCAGAAATGTTTGGATATGCTACAGATTTACGTTCAAAAACACAAGGTAGAGGAACATACTCTATGGAACCATCTCATTATGAAGAAGTTCCAAAATCAATATTAGAACAAATTGTAGCTACAAGAGGAAAGAAAAGCGAATAATATTTAGCAATATACTTGATTTTTTCAAGATTATAGTATAAAATTGTTTTCGTAAAATAAATGCGTCAAAAAGAAAATAAAATATTAGAGATAATAAATCTCAAAAATTAAAGGAGGAATAAAAATGGCTAAAGAAAAATATGTTAGATCAAAGCCACACGTTAACATTGGTACAATAGGACACGTTGACCATGGTAAAACAACAACAACAGCAGCTATTACAAAATACTTATCATTATTAGGACATGCTCAATATGAAGCATACGATGCAATCGATAGTGCTCCAGAAGAAAAAGCAAGAGGAATCACAATTAATACTGCTCACGTTGAATATGAAACAGAGAAGAGACATTATGCACATGTTGACTGCCCAGGACACGCAGACTACGTAAAGAACATGATTACAGGTGCTGCTCAAATGGATGGTGCTATATTAGTTGTTTCTGCAGCTGATGGACCAATGCCACAAACAAGAGAACACATCTTACTTGCTAGACAAGTTGGTGTTAAATATATCGTTGTTTACTTAAATAAATGCGATATGGTTGATGACCCAGAATTATTAGACTTAGTTGAAATGGAAGTTAGAGACCTATTAACAGAATATGGTTTCCCAGGAGATGAAGTTCCAGTTATAAAAGGTTCATCTTTAAAAGTACTAGAAAGTACATCTAAAGATCCTAATGATCCAGTATATCAACCAATTAAAGAATTATTGGATGCTGTTGACTCATACATTCCAACACCAGACAGACCTATAGATCAACCATTCTTAATGCCTATAGAGGATATCTTCTCTATTACAGGTAGAGGAACAGTTGCTACAGGTAGAGTAGAAAGAGGAGAAATTAAAGTATCTGATGAAGTTGAAATCGTTGGATTATCAACAGAAAAATTAAAATCAGTTGTTACTGGTGTAGAAATGTTTAGAAAAATATTGGATCAAGCAGAAGCTGGAGACAATATTGGTGTTCTTTTAAGAGGTATTCAAAGAACAGATATCGAAAGAGGACAAGTATTAGCTAAACCAGGAACAATACATCCACATACAAAATTCACAGCACAAGTATATGTATTAACTAAAGAAGAAGGTGGAAGACATACACCATTCTTCAATGGATATAGACCACAATTCTATTTCAGAACAACAGATGTTACAGGTGTTATCGAATTACCTGCTGGAACAGAAATGGTTATGCCAGGTGATAACATTGATATGACAATCGAATTAATTACACCAATCGCTATGGAAGAAGGATTAAGATTCGCTATTCGTGAAGGTGGAAGAACAGTTGGTTCAGGAGTTGTATCAAAAATAATTGAGTAATAATATACAAGAAAAAGAAGTGCTTTAAAAGCACTTCTTTTTCTTGCTTTTTAAAAGGCAAATTTAAGCTGACAAGCGAAATAAGAATTCACAAAATTTTAAAAAATTCAAGTCATTGCAAGAAAACTAAACTATTTGGTCAAAAGGTATTGCTTTTTTGTAAAAGTAATAATAAAATTAATAAGTCAAAATTCAAAAATTGGAGGATACAAATATGGTTATACTGCTAGATGCTATGGGTGGAGATAATGCACCAGATGCCAATATAAAAGGAGCTGTAAAAGCAGTTAATGAAGTAAGTCAGTCAACGGAAATATTATTAATAGGAAACGAAGAGATTATTAATAATAGGGTAAAAGAATTATTTAACAAAGAGAAACTATCAGATATTTCTCCAAGACTAAAAATTCATAATGCCACAGAGACAATAGAAATGGAAGATGTACCAACAGTTGCAATACGACATAAAAAAGATTCTTCCATGGTTGTAGGATTTAATTTACTAAAAGAAGGCAAGGGGGATGTTTTTATTTCTGCAGGTAATTCAGGTGCTTTGCTTACAGGAGCTACATTACTTGTAGGAAGAATAAAAGGAATAGATAGACCAGCCTTAGCTGGAATTTTGCCAGCATATAAAAGTCAATTATTATTAATGGATTGTGGCTCTAATACAAATTGTAAGCCAATTAATTTACTTCAATTTGCACAAATGGCTTCTATATATTTAAGAAATACTTTTGGAATAGAAAATCCAGCAATAGGTTTATTAAATATAGGAACAGAAGAAACTAAAGGTAATGAATTAACAAAACAATCATATGATTTGTTAAAGGAAAAATCAAAAGAATTAAATATAAACTTTATTGGAAATATTGAAGGTAGAGATGCTTTTTCTGGTAAGGTTCATGCAATAATTACCGATGGATTTACTGGTAATATATTCTTAAAAACAACAGAAGGAGTAGGAAAATTAGTAAAAGCTTCTTTGGTAGACAGTCTAAAAAGAAACTTTTTAACAAAGCTTGGTAGTATTCCATGTTTGCCAGCTATAAAGGGCTTTGCTAGGAAGATGGATTATAAAATATATGGAGGAGCATTATTCCTAGGAGTAAAAAAACCAGTTGTTAAAGCACATGGAAGTAGTGATGATAAATTATTTGAATATACAATAATCCAGGCAGAAAAATTTGTTGAAAACAAGGCTGTAGAAAAGATGACAGAAGAATTTTTTAAACAAAAAGAAAATAAAGCTTGACTTTTTTAAAACAATATATTATTGTGTAGTCAAAAGAAAAAACATGTGAGAGGAGGTGTACATAGTTAAATGACCCAAGAAGAAATATTTGAAAAAGTAAAGAAAATAATAGTTGAACAATTAGGTGTTGCAGATACATCTGTAACAATGGAAGCATCTTTTATAGATGACTTAGGAGCAGATTCTTTAGACATAGTTGAATTAATTATGGCATTGGAGGAAGAATTCGATATGGAAATTCCAGATGAAGATGCTGAAAAAATCGTTACTGTAAGTGATGTTGTTGACTATATTAAAGATAATGCTTAATAAAAATATTAAGAAGGTATCATACAAGATATGATATCTTTTTTTTATTTGAAAATTGTTACAAAAAAAACATACAAATGTAATATTTTTGATATGTACTAAATAAAAGAAAAAGTATATACTTATGATAAATAATGTGAAAAAGAGAGTGATCGTATGGTTAATGAAACTGAAAAATTTGGAACAGTAGTCTTTGATGGGCGTATATATGACTTAGATAGAATGACTTCTGAAGAGTTAAAGGAGTTGTTGGAGAAAATAGAGAATAGCAATCAAAGAATGGAAAAAGAATTTGATTCAATGTTAGGAGATGAGTAGAAAATGGGTGATGAAAAAAATAATCAAGAACATGCAGAAGCTGTAAATACAGCATATAAAGAAATAAGAAATGAGCCTGTAACATCAGAAGACATGAGGGCTGCAGATATAATTAAAA
The DNA here is from genome assembly GCA_944389475.1 of uncultured Clostridia bacterium. Classification (GTDB taxonomy): domain Bacteria; phylum Bacillota; class Clostridia; order TANB77; family CAG-508; genus Merdicola. The sequence continues at coordinate 27,670 of CALXMM010000008.1, read as the reverse complement.
GAATATCAGATAATGCTGTTTTAGCTGCTAAAGTATGTTGCGCTTATAATGCTGCTAAAACAAGAGAAGCAATTATAAGCGGAAGAGAAACCTTATCAACTAATATGGATAATATGGCAAAGACTACAGTGGGAAAAATGAAGGAAGGTTCAAAATTATATGATCAATATCAAGAACAAAAAGCTCAAATAGTAGAAAAATATGATGATGGTGCTGCTAAAGTTGCTTCAGAATATGATTTAAAAATACAAAAGTTAATTCAAGAAAGAACATCTCTTGAATTAGAAAACGTTGATAAAAGAGCAGAGCAACATACTATAAAAAAAGCAAGAAAATTAACCCAAAAAAATACAAAAAAAACAGCAAAAGAAATGAAGGATATAATGCCACAAATAACTGCTGTAAGAAATAGAGCTTTATTAGAGATGCAAAGAGGAAATACTGAAGGATATGAAAAAGCTATGCAAGAAGCTTCAGAATTAGAAAGTACATTAAAAGCAAAAGGTTTAAACTCTACAAAGGCTTTAGATGCTCAACAAAGAGCATTCAATTATAATAAAACTAGAATTGAACAAAATAAAAAGAGATTGGCTGAAATAAAAAAAGAAATTGAAGAGTTAGAAGATAAAAAACAAGAAGCAATTAAAGAATCAGCAAAAGAAAAGAAAAAAGAGGTAGCAGATTTTAAAGCAAAAACAGGTTTAAGAAAAAGAATATCTATGTTTTTATCTCAGTTTGCAATTAATAAATCCCAAAAATTAAAAGATAATGTTTTTGTACCTGCTGGAAATTGGATAAAAGATAATTTTAAAAATGCTAAAGAAACGGTTACTAAAAAATCTACAGAAATTATTCAAGTTGCAAGAAATAATGTAAGAAACACAGGAATTAGAGCAGCAGAAAGATTAAATGCATATGTTCAAAATAGAAATGCACAAATTCAACAATTAAATCAAAGAAATGCTCAAAGACAAACTGTAGAACAACCTGGACAAAATAAAATAGGAAATCCACCACTTCCACCAAGACAAGAAGATTCAGAAAGAAACTAGATAAATCCAAAAAGAAGATAGAAATATCTTCTTTTTTCTTGGACTTTTAAAGAATATATAAAGGTTTCAAAAGATTTTAATTACAATTATTTGCAAAAATGGAAAAATGTTATATAATAGATACAGTTTAGGAGGTTAAAATGTTAGAAGATTTTGAAAAAAATATTGGATATACATTTAAAAATAAAAATTTGCTAAAAACAGCATTAACTCATACATCATATGCATACGAGAAAAAAGTACAGAGTAATGAAAAATTAGAATTTTTAGGTGATAGTATATTAGAATTTATTTCTAGTAGTTTTTTATATGTAAATTATCCTAATTTAAACGAGGGAGAAATGACTAAAGTTAGAGCAAGTGTGGTTTGTGAAAAAAGTTTATACAAAATAGCAACAAAGCATAATTTTGGTGATTTCTTATATCTTGGAAAAAGCGAATTATCTAATCATGGAAATAAAAATGAGGCTATTTTAGCAGATAGTGTAGAGGCTGTAATTGCTGCAATGTTTTTAGATGGAGGATTAGAACCAGTAAAAGAGTTTATAATTTCTAATTTAAAAGATGATATTAAACTTGCTAGCCAAAATGTAGGACAAAAGGATTATAAAACTGTTTTACAAGAAAAACTACAGCATAAGGGAAATGTTAAGATAGAATATAATATTTTAAAAGAAAGTGGACCGGATCATAGCAAGGTGTTTGAAGCAGAAGTAAGATGTGATGGAAAACAATTGGCAACAGGAACAGGAACATCTAAAAAATCTGCAGAAATGGAAGCTGCCAAAAAAGCTATTGAACAATTATAGGAGGAGATTTAATGAAAGAAAAAATATACATTCCTATAAAAATTAATGAAAATGACATACAAATATCAGATGATAATATTAAAGAAATAGAGAAAAATCTGGATAAAAAAATTCTTTTAGAATTAGTTCATGAAGATTTTACAAGTATTAATATTCAAAATCAAAAGAATATTCTTGCGAAAATTAATGAAACAATGCAAAAATATAAAATTTATGGAATAAAGATAACTTCAAGCCCTGATAGTGTTGACAAAAAGAATTTAAAATTTCTAAAAAAATTTAAAGTTAAAGAAATTGAATTAAAAATAGAATCATCAAATGATTATATTTTAAAACATATTGGAGCAGATTTTAAATTTGAATATGCAAAAAAAATTGCAAAGCAAATTAAATTTTTAAGATTTGCACTTGGAATAACAGTAACAATTGGATTACCAGAAAGTACAGCATTAGATGATTTAAATACAGTAAAACAAAGCATAGGATTAAAACCAATACATATTACTTTAATTCCTTGTCAAATAAATTATAATAATGAAGTTAAAAAATTATTTGATGAAAATGATTTTGAGCCACTATCTAAAGTCCAATTAATTGAAAGACTCAAAGAGAGTATAAAATTAATAAGTAATGCAAAAATAAAAAGTATATCAATAGGATATGAAGGCCAACATATTGATGATATGGATATAGAGGATTTTAGAGATTTAATTGCAAGTGATATGTGGTATGATAGAATTGTGGAAATGATTAAATCTTATAATGTAAAAGTTAAAGTTGTAGAAATTGAGGTTAACGAAGCGGATATTAATATTGTTAAGGGTATTGATAATTGTAATTTAAATAAATTAAAGGAAGTTTATGATGTTGAATTACAAATATCGAAAAATGATAAAATAGATAAAGGAAATTATAAAATGAAAATCCTAAAAACATATACAGATTTTTTAGATGAAGATAATTAGCATAAAAACAGCCTATATTACAAATAATTGTAATATAGGTGATTTTTATGGTTAAAGAATACTTAAAAAATTTAATTATGATTGTATTTGGCTGTTTAATAATGGCAATTGGAACATCAATGTTTTTATTACCAAATAAATTTTCAACAGGCGGGGTTACTGGAATATCTACAATAATATACTATTTATTTAATATTCCGGTAGGTACCTTTACTTTAATATTAAATATTCCAATACTAATTTTTACATTTTTTAGATTGGGGAAAACAATACTAATTAATTCTATAATTGGTTCTGTTGTGTACTCTGTATTTATGGATATTTTAGATAAATTTCCAGCATTTACAAATGATGGGTTATTGGCTAGTATCTATGGTGGAGTGCTTTTAGGAATTGGCACGGGAATCGTTTTAAATGCAAAAGCAACAACTGGGGGAACGGAATTAGTTAGTAATTTAATACAGACTTATAATTTGAATTATAGAACGAGTACACTTATAATGCTTATAGATTCTTCAATTGTGTTATTAAATGTTATTGTTTTTAAAGAAATAGAAATTGGATTATATTCCGCAATATCAATTATTTTAATGGGTAAAGTAATTGATATTATTGTTGAGGGTACAAATTTTTCTAAATTGATATTTATAATATCAGAAAAAAATGATAAAATAGCTAGAGAGATTGGAGAAAATATTAAACGAGGTTCAACAGGATTATATGGAAAGGGCATGTTCGAAAATAAAGATAGGTTAATCTTAATGTGTGCAGCAGGTAGGAATGATGTGTTAAAAATTAAATATATTGTACAATCAAATGACAAAAATGCATTTATAATAATAGCAAATGCAAGAGAAGTATTGGGTAAAGGATTTAAATAGGAGAGAGGTTTAATGAAATATCAAGAATTTTTATTGGAAAAGTACGATTCTTTTAATTTGAAAGATATATTTGAATGTGGACAGTGTTTTAGATGGAATGAAGAACCAGATAAAAGTTACACAGGAGTATTTGGAAATAACGTTTTAAATGTTAAAAAGACAGAGAATGGCATTCTATTTAAAGGAATGTGTGAGAATGATATAATTAATACTGTAATTGATTATTTTGATTTAGAAAGAGATTATAACGAAATAAAGAATGTATTATCAAAGATAGATGATAACATGAAAGAAAGCATAAAGTATGGAGAAGGAATAAGAATTTTAAATCAAGATTTGTGGGAAACCATTATTTCATTTATTATTTCTGCTAATAACAATATTCCAAGGATAAAAGGCATAATAGAAAGATTATCTAAGAATTATGGAAAGAAAATAGTGTTTAATAATAAGGAATATTATACTTTTCCAACACCGGAAGAATTAAAAGATGTTTCCGTAGAGGCATACAGACAGTTGGGTTTGGGATTTAGAGATATTAGAGTTTATGAAACTACACTTATGGTTATAGATAAAGTTGTAGATATAAATAAATTAAAAGACATGAAAGAAACTAGCGATATAAGAAATGAGCTATTAAAGCTTTCTGGAGTAGGAGAAAAAGTAGCAGATTGTATTTTATTATTTTCTACATTAAAAAGATTTGATGTATTTCCAATAGATGTTTGGGTAAGAAGAGTAATGAATGATTTATACATACATAAAGAAGATGAAAAAAGTGTCAGCAAAAAAGAAATTATAAATTTAGCTAATAAGAAATTTGGAAAATTAGAAGGAATTGCACAGCAATACTTATTCTATTGGAGGAGAGAACTAGGATAAATTTTAAGGATGCATCTAAAAAGTTTAATTTTTTTAGACCATCTTTTTTTATGCGAAAAATGTCAAAAAATGTCGAAAAAAGGAGAAAAAAAGAGATAATAAAAAATAATCAAAGAAAATAGCAAATAACTATTTACAAATCTGGAATAATGTGATATAAAGAATATAGATTTATTCTAAATCGTTTTTTAAAATCAAAAAATTAAATTCCAATAATTTATAATCTAAATAAAACCCTAAAGAGAAAAGTTAATAATGCATCCTGGGAGGTGATACGTTTTTCGTAAATAAGTAACTCCAATTTATTATACATGTCTAGTTACGGTTTAGGATAAATCTATATTTATTTTTTAGGAGATTAATAATTGTTATCAATAGTAAATACAATTGCTTTAGAAGGCATAGAGGGAACATTAATAGATGTTCAAGTAGATGTATCAGCTGGAATACCTCATTGGGATATGGTTGGAATGCTAGGTACAAGTATTAAAGAATCAAAAGAACGAATTAGCATTGCTATAAAGAATAATGGAATAAAATTAGTAGGAAAAAAGGTAAGTGTTAATTTAGCACCAGCAGAAATAAAAAAAGAGGGTTCTTCTTTTGATTTAGCAATAGCAGTAGGTTTATTAATAAACCTAGGAATTATAAAAAAAGAAAATGTTGTTTCTTCAATTTTTATAGGAGAAATATCATATGATGGAAAGATTAATTCTGTAAAAGGTATATTACCAATGTGTTTAGCAGCACAAAAATATGGTTTTAAAAGAGTTTATATACCTACTCAAAATATAGAAGAAGCTAAGCTTGTTAATGGCTTAGAGATTGTAAATGTTGATTCTTTAAAAGATTTGATTGTTAAAATTAATTCTAATTTATCCATAGAAAAAAATGTTAGTAAAATAAATAATAATGTAGAAGCTAAATATGACATAGACTTTGCAGATATTTATGGTCAAGAAAAAGCTAAAAGAGCACTTGAAATTGTGGCTGCCGGAAATCATCATTGTTTATTAATTGGAGAACCAGGAGTAGGGAAAACAATGCTTGCCAAAAGATTAATAACAATATTTCCAAAACTAAGTTATGAAGAAATTTTAGAAATTACTAAAATAAATAGCGTTTTAGGAAATATAAAAGAAGGAACAATAATAAATAAAAGACCATTTATAGAAGTAAATTCTAATATTACTTTAGCCGCATTTTTAGGAGGTGGAAGAAATCCACTGCCAGGAGCCATTAGTATGGCAAATTTGGGAGTTCTTTTTATGGATGAATTTGCTGAATTTGATAATAAAAAATTAGAAAATCTAAGAACGATTTTAGATTCGCAAACTATTAAATTAGATAGAGTAAAAAGTTCAGTAATATATCCCTGTAAATTTGTTTTAATAGCAGCAATGAACCCATGTCCATGTGGTTATTTTGGAAGCACAAATAAAAGATGTACTTGTTCAGAAAGTAAAATAAAGAGGTACCTTTCTAAGGTTAGTGGACCAGTATTAGATAGGATTGATATTCAATTAAACATAAAAAATGTAAAATATTCTGAGATTAATCCTAATAACAATTTAGAAAAAAGTAAAGATATTAGAAAAAGAGTTGAGATTGCTCGAAATATTCAAAAATTAAGATTTATAAAAGAAAATATATCAACAAATTCAGAAATGAATTCTAAGCAAATAAGAAAATTTTGTATATTAGATATAGAAAGTAAAAAGTTATTAGAGAAATTATATACAAAAATGAATTTCAATATTAGAACATATAACAATATTTTAAAAATAGCAAGAACTATTGCTGATTTAGATAAGAAAGAAGTAATAGATACATCCTGTATTGCAGAGGCAGTTCAATACAAAGTAGATAATAAATTTTATAAAAAGGAAGTGTAAAAGATAAGAATTTTAAAAAATGAGGATGCTTTATATCCCAGAATGTTATTAAAAATTAAATCACCACCAGAAAGATTATATGTGGAAGGAAATTTAAAATTATTAAATAAAACAGGTATAGCAATAGTTGGTTCAAGAAATTGTAGTGAATATGGATGGATACAGGCCAAAAAATTTGCAGAAGCATTATCTAGAAATGGTATATGTATAATAAGTGGATTAGCAATAGGAATCGACTCAATTGCTCACAGTTCAGCTATGTTTAATATTGGAAATACCATTGCAGTTTTAGGTTCTGGATTTAATAATATTTATCCAAAAGAAAATCAAAAATTATATGAGAAAATATTAGAAAATGATGGATGTATAATTTCTGAATATTCTCCAGATACAAAAGTAAATACCAAAAACTTTCCAAGGAGAAACGAAATTATAAGTGCTATTTCCTTAGGTGTATTAGTAGTAGAGGCAGGGTATAGAAGTGGTGGTACTATTACAGCCAATAATGCATTTAAACAAGGGAAAAAAGTTTTTGCTATTCCAAGTAATATAGATAGTAAATTAGGAATAGGAACTAATAAATTAATTCAGAAAGGAGCAAAACTGGTAACAAATATAAATGATATATTAAGAGAAATTAATATAAGTAGATGTAATGATATAGAGCAAGAGTGGAAATACGAAAATAAAAAGGTACCAGAAAAATATCAACTTGTGTATAGTATAATAGGAAATATGCCTATTGATATTAATACTATATGTAATAAAACAGAGTTACCAATACAAGATGTTAGTGAACAATTAACTATGCTAGAATTAAATGAATATATTAGAGTGTTACCAGGAGATATGTTTGTAAAAGTATGAATATGTTAGGTAGGATAGGAGAAGACATAGCTGTTAAATATTTGGAAAAAATGAAATATAAAATACTAAAACGAAATTATAGAAACAGAAGAGGAGAAATAGATATAATTGCTTATTATGACTCAACAATTGTTATAATAGAAGTTAAATCTAGAAGAAATAATAAATATGGTTATCCAATAGATGCAGTTAATAATATAAAAGTAAAAAAGATAAAAGATTGTACTCAATATTATCTTTATAAGGAAAAAATAAAATTTTCTAAAATAAGGTTTGATGTAATAGAAATATATCAAATAAATAAGCATTATGTAGTAAATCACATAAAAAATGCTTTTGATTAATTTGACAAAAAAGTATAAAAAAGATAAGCTTAAATTAAGAGTGCTAACAAAAATAGTATAAGGGGAATTGAGATAATGAAAGAAGAAGGATTATTGCAAAAGCCAGAATTTCAAAATTTACAGAAATATTTAAAATTTGGAAAAAGAACGAATTTTAATGAAAATATATTTAAAATAGCTAAGAATATTAATGAGATAACGGATGGATATATAGTTAGAAAAATATTATTATGGATAAATCAAAATACTGAAAGACAAAAGAATTTAAAAGATGGAAGAAAATTTAAGAGAAGTGCAACAGAAATATTGGAATCTGGAGAAAGAACAGGCTGTTGTGATAGTAGTACATTATATACAGCAATTGCAAGAGCAAAAGGGATACCAACGATGCAAATTATTTGTATAAACAAAGATACTAGTAAAGGTGGTCATTTTTATGTGGCTTCATACTTAAAAGATACTAATGGCAAAGGAAATTGGATATTAATTGATTCTGATGCCCCTGTGAAAGATATAAGGGATGTTAGATTAACAACTTTAAATTTAAATAATCGAAATATAAGTAATAAAAGATATGCTTATGCATATACAGATGATTATAGTAATGTAGAATTAAATGGTATAAGGATGGATAGTATTGAAAATATGAACAAATTGCAAGAAATGGTTTGGAATTTATTGGATAAAAGAGATTTTATATTCGATAGAGAACGTGATTAGAAAAAATTATATAAAAATAATTGTATAACAAAAAACTTGGAAGTATAAACTTCCAAGTTTTTTGAATATAAAATTTTATCTTTTTGAAAATTGTGGTGCTTTTCTTGCTTTCTTAAGACCATATTTCTTTCTTTCCTTCATACGAGGATCTCTTGTTAAAAATCCATTTGATTTTAATGCTGGTCTATATTCTGAATTAGCTTCATTTAAAGCTCTTGCTATACCATGTCTTATGGCACCTGCTTGACCTGTAAATCCTCCACCTTGAACTTTACAAATAACATCAAATTTATCCAATGTATTTGTTACTGTTAATGGTTGTTTTACAATATATTTTAAAGTTTCTAATCCAAAATATTCATCTAAATTTTTTCCGTTTACTGTTATATTTCCTTTTCCTTCAACTAATCTAACTCTAGCTATTGCATTTTTTCTTCTACCAGTTCCGTAGAACATAATTTTTTCTCCTGCCTTTGCCATTTAAAAATTCCTCCTTAATTTTTAAGGGATATACCCTCTAATTCTATATTAGAAATTCCATATTTCTGGTTTTTGAGCCATGTTTTCATGTTCACTACCAGCATATACTCTTAATTTCTTTAACATTTTTCTTCCTAAAGAATTATGTGGAAGCATTCCTTTTACTGCAGCCATCATTGCTTTTTCTGGTTTTGATTCCATCATATTTCTAGCTGAAATTTCTTTTAATCCACCTGGATATCCAGAATGATGTCTATAGAATTTTTGATCTAATTTTTTTCCTGTAAATGTTGCTTCTGAACAATTTATTATAATTACATGATCACCAACATCTAAGTTTGGTGTATAAGTAGGTTTATGTTTTCCTCTTAATAATTTTGCAGCCTCTGTTGCAACTCTACCAACTGGTTTATTTGCTGCATCTAAAATATACCATTTACTTTCGATTTCATTTCCTTTTACACTATATGTAGTATTATTCATGGTAAAATTACCCTCCATTCAAAATTAAAAATTTATATAATAAGTTTTAAATATATAAACTACCGGGGAGAGGCTTATATAATTATTACTTATTGACTAATTTAACTGCTAAAATATAAATTTAGCATAACTATTTTAATACAATAAGCATTAAAAGTCAATATATTTTACAAGAAAATTCAAAAAAAGCCCGTTGTATAGGCAATAAGAAACAAATTTGTTATGTAAATTCAAAATAGTATAAAAAAGAGCTTAAAATTTTTTCATTGTATTTTATTAGTAAATACTATATAATAGAACAGCAATAAGGAGATTTCAATGGATAAAAAAATATTAATTACGGAAAAGCCATCGGTCGCAATGCAGATGGCAAAAGCATTAAAAATAAATACTACTAGAAAAGATGGCTATCTAGAAAGTAATGAGTGGATAGTTACTTGGTGTGTTGGACATTTAGTTACAATGAGTTATCCAGAAAAATATGATGAAAAGCTAAAGTATTGGAGATTAGATACATTACCATTTATTCCAAAAGAGTGGAAATATGAGGTTATACCAAATGTTCAAAAACAATTTAATACGATAAAAGAATTATTAAATAGAGAAGATGTAAAAACAATATATGTCAGCACTGACTCCGGACGTGAGGGAGAGTATATATATCGTTTAGTGGACCAAATGATACAACCGAAGGGAAAAGAGAAAAAGAGAGTTTGGATAGACTCACAAACAGAAGAAGAAGTTATTAAAGGAATAAAAAATGCAAAAGATTTATCAGAATATGATAGTTTATCTGATGCAGCATATTTAAGGGCAAAAGAAGATTATTTAATTGGAATAAATTTTTCAAGATTACTTTCAATTATATATGGTAGAAGATTGGCTAAAGAGATAAATGAAGATAAAGCATCTATTTCTGTTGGAAGAGTTATGACTTGTGTACTTGGAATGGTGGTTTCAAGAGAAAGAGAAATTAGAAATTTTGTTAAAACAAAATATTATAAAATTGTAGGAAGATTTGGTGATGAAAAGTCTAATTTTTTAGCAGAGTGGAAAGTAACAGAAGAGTCAAAAATGTTTAATTCAAATAGATTATATAATGATAATGGATTTAAAAAATTAGAAGATGCTAAAAATTTTATAATATCTTTAAAAGATAAAGAAGCCATTGTAAAAGAAGTAAAGAAAACAAAACAAAAAGAAAATCCACCATTATTATTTAATTTAGCAGAAATTCAAAATGAATGTACGAAGAGATTTAAAATTAAACCGGATGAAACATTGGAAATAATACAAAACCTTTATGAAAATAAATTAGTAACATATCCAAGAACAGATGCTAGAGTTCTTTCAACTGCTGTTGCTAAAGAAATTACAAAGAATTTAAACGGAATTAGTAGAGGATATAAGAATGAAGAAGTTCAAGCATATTTAAAAAAGATGGTTCAAGAAAAATATTCTACTAATTTAATAAAAACAAAATATGTAAATGATAGTAAAATAACTGACCATTATGCAATAATTCCAACTGGACAAGGGTATGAAAATTATGATAAATTACCTAAGCTACAAAAAGATATATATGAATTAATTGTAAAAAGATTTTTAGCAATATTTTATCCTGCAGCAGAATTTAGTAAAGTTTCTGTTACAATAAATGTTGAGAAAGAATCATTTTCTGCCACAGGTAAAGTTTGCACTAAAAATGGGTATTTAGAAATTTTAAAACCAAACAAAAATAAAAATGCAGATGATAATGATATTTCTATTTTGACAACGTTAAAGAAGAATTCAAATATACAAGTTCAAAATTTTGAAACAAAGGATGCAGAAACTTCACCACCTTCAAGATATAATTCTGGTTCTATAATTCTTGCAATGGAAAATGCAGGAAAATTAATAGAAGATGAAGAATTAAGAGAACAAATTAAAGGAGCGGGTATAGGTACTAGCGCTACTAGAGCAGAAATTATAAAAAAATTAGAAAAAATAAAATATATTGCTATTAATTCAAAAACACAGATAATAACCCCTACACATAAAGGTGAGGCAATTTATGATATTGTATATCATTCAATGCCTGATATGTTAAATCCAAAGCTAACAGCTAGTTGGGAAAAAGGATTGGACATGGTGGCGAAAAAAGAAATAAAATCAGGGGAATTTACTATAAAATTAGAAAAATATATTAAGTCAAAGTTTAATAAGTTAATTATAAAAATGTAAAGGAAAAATAAAATGAGTGATGTAAAAAGTGCAAAAGAAGAATTTATTAAATATAGAAATTTATTTAATAAAAATAATGCAAATATAGAGCGAAAATATATACATACTATAAATGTTATGGAAATTAGCGGAATAATTGCTAGCAGTTTAAATTTAAAAGAGGAAGAAGTTAATTTAGCTAAGTTAATAGGATTATTACATGATATTGCTAGATTTGAAGAATATAAAGATGAAAAGGAAGAAAAAACATTTATAAATTTTAAAAAATATAATCATGCAAATAAAGGGATAGAAATATTGAAGGAGAATAATTTTATAAGAAAGTTTACTCCAGAAAAAGAATATGATGATATAATTTTTACAGCGATTAGAAATCATAATAAAAATAGAATTCAAGAAAATTTATCTAAAAAAGAAATTTTATTTTGCAATATTTTAAGAGATGCTGATAAGATAGATATATTTAGATTAGCAACTACAACATATTGGAAAAACGAATTTAAGCAAATAGAATATGGAAAGATAAATGAAGATATGTTGAATGAGTTTTGTAATCATAGAACTATAGATATATCAAAATTCCCAGAAAAGACACAAATTGATAAATTAATAAAAATTCTAGCACTAATATATGACTTGAACTACAAAAAAAGTTTTGAAATATTAAGCGAGCATAATTATTTTAATAAAATTATAGAAAGGTTTAACTTCTATAAAGAAGAAACAAATGAAAAAATGAAAATAGTGAAAAAAATTGGAAATGATTTTATAAATTCAAAATTATAATTGGCGGTGATTGGATGAAATTAGGTTTAGCTCTTTCAGGAGGAGGAATAAAAGGAGCTGCACATATTGGCGTTATACAAGCTTTGCAAGAAGAAAATATGCATGTTGATGTTATAGGTGGGACAAGTATTGGAAGTATTGTTGCAGCACTTTATGCAATGGAATATACACCAAAGGAAATGGTTAAATTATTTAATTATTTTTCAAAACTAATATTTAAAAATAGTGCAATGTATACAGACCCTAGTGGAAAGAAACAATTAAGTATACAAGCTGGTGGCCTATATTCTGGAGAAAATATTGCATTTGCTATAGAAGAGGCCGGTAAGTACAAAAATATGAAAAAAATGAAAGATTTAAAGGTTCCAATTGTAATTCCGGCAGTTGATTTAAGGGATTCAGAAAAATATGTGTTTACAAATATGGAAAAATTTAATGATAAGTATTTAAATAAAGCTGATATTTCTATAGCGGTAAGAGCAAGTTCATCATATCCTGCTATTTTTGCTCCAACTATTTATAATAAACATAAATTTGTGGATGGAGGATTATTGGATAATATCCCAGTAGAGGAAGTAAAGAAAATTGGTGCGGATAAAGTTATTGCTGTTAGATTTAAATTAAACAAGACATCTAGAACAGTTGGTTTACGTTCTACATTGAATAAATCCATAGATATTATGTTTTCAAAAATTGAGGGAGAAGAGGTAAAAAAAGCAGATTATGTTATAGAAATAGACACACAAAATGTAAATCCTTTTGACTTTAAGCAATCTAATAAATGTTATAGGCTAGGATATGAACAAACGAAAAATGAAATAAAGAATATTAAAAAATTAATAAATAAGGAGGATTAAAATGGCAAAGAAAATTAATGAATATGTGAAATGGGTTGGAAAAACAGACTGGGAATTAAAGAAATTTCATGGTGATGAATACAATACGATTAATGGTTCATCATATAATAGTTATTTAATTGAAGATGAAAAAGTAGTTTTAATAGATACTGCTTGGAAACCATTTGATGAAGAATTTGTTGAAAATCTAAAAAAAGAAATTGATTTAAATAAAATTGATTATATTATTGCAAATCACGGAGAAGTTGACCATAGTGGAAGTTTACCTAAACTTATGGAAGAAATTCCAAATACTCCAATTTATTGTACTGCAAATGGAGTAAAGTCTATAAAAGGACAATATCATAAGAATTGGAATTTTGTAACAATAAAAACAGGAGATACTTTAAATATAGGAGAACACACATTAACATTTATAGAAGCTCCAATGCTTCATTGGCCGGATACAATGTTTACTTATATGGATAAAGAAAATATTTTATTTAGTAATGATGCTTTTGGACAACATATTGCTTCAGAGTCTTTGTATGCTGATGAAATAGATTCAGGTGTTTTATATAGTGAAGCTCTAAAATATTATGCAAATATTGTTGCACCTTTCAGTATGATGGTAAAAAATAAAATAAATGAAATATTAAAGATGAATATTCCTATAAATATGATTTGTCCAAGTCATGGTCTTATATGGAGAAAGAATCCTGAAGATATAATAAATAGATATTATAAGTGGGCAGATAATTATGCCGAAAATCAAATTACAATTTTGTATGATACAATGTGGAATGATACAAGAAAAATGGCAGAAGTAATTGCAAAAGGAATAAAAGCAGAAAACAATAAAATAGATGTAAAAGTAATAAATACTGCAAAATCTGACAAAACAGCAAATCTTGCAGAAGTATTTAAATCTAAAGCAATAATAGTTGGTTCACCAACAGTTAATAATGGATATTTATATTCAATTGCAGGAACTTTAGAATTAATAAGAGGATTAAAATTAAAAAATAAGAAAGCTGCAAGTTTTGGTAGCTACGGTTGGAGCGGAGAAGCAGTAAAATTGTTGAATGAAGAATTGAAAAAGTGCGGTTTTACACTTATAAATGAAGGATTGAGATGTATGTGGACACCAACCGAAGAAAATATAAAAGAATGTTTTGAATTTGGTAGGGAAATAGCAAAATCCTGTGAATAATATTCTACTTATTTTTACAATATACACCTTTTATAATTAGAAAACATAATATATAGCAAAAGCATTATGAAAGGTGGTATATACTATGCAAAGTTACATAATAAAAGGTGGAGAAAAAATAGAAGGAGAAACAAATTCTTCCGGTTCTAAAAATTCTTCACTACCTATATTGGCAGCAACAATACTTAATAAAGGTAAAACAATTTTAAAAAATGTTCCAAATATACATGATAGAAAGATTATGTTTGATATTATGAGATTATTAGGATGTCATGTTCAAGAACAAAAAGATAGGATAATAATAGATTCAAGAAATATAGAAAATTATGAAATTCCGGATGATTTAATGAGACAAATGAGGTCTTCTGTAATATTAGCTGGTGCAATATTGGGAAGATGTAAAAAAGCTACATTCTCATATCCAGGAGGTTGTGATATCTTTTAGTTTAAAAGTATTGTCAATATATGTTTTATATTATATACTTAATTTGATATGTAAACAAAAGAAGAGGAGATGTTTATATGATAAAAAAATTTTTACTTAATTGTTTAATAATCTTTGCAGTAATTGTTTTTTTGGCAACTAATTCTTTTGCTGCAGTAGCAATAACAAAAGATAATTTAACTGAATCACTTCAAAACTATTTTTCATCAGATTCAAATACAACCGGTTATTCAGTTTCTGTATCAAATGATGTAATAAATCTTAAATCAGATAATGAAAATTATAACATAAGTTATGATTTAACAAACCAACCAAAATTTTCTTATGGATTTGAAGTTACAGAAGGTATGAGTTATCAGGATTATTTAAATGAAATAAACAATTTAATTTTACCTATGTTTGGATATATTGCTGTAGCAGGTATAGAAGGAGCTGATATGAGTAAAGCAACTCAATACTTTTTATTAACATATTTGGCAGCAGCATTAAATATGGATTCAGCAAAATATATTATTGTTGATGATACAGATCCCGATGCAAATATAGATATTGACCCTGGAGATAAAGAAATAATTTTAGTTTCAGAGTTTGAAAAAAATGTAATAGAAACTGTTAAAAAATTATATCCAGAAAAACAAACATTATCAGATCAGGGATTAAATAGTTATACTTTAGATTTCGAAAGATTGGATACAACAGATACATCTTGTAGAATTGTTACAACTTTAAGTGTTAATACAAATGCAGATTTTTCTAAAATAAATTCTATGAATTCTGATACGACAATTCCATTAGATGAAAATATTACAAAAGAAAATGCAGACTTTGTTGTAACATTAAAAGTAGGACAAAAATGTGAATTAAAAAGCTCAAATGAAATTACTGATTACGAATTTTACGGAGCATCAAATAGTGTAGAGATGAATGCGGATAAAACAGAGATAACAGCTGTAAAACCTGGAGAATTAAATGGATATATAACTGTAGGAGATCAAAGAAAATCAATTTATATAACAGTAGAAGAAAATGCAGGTAATGAAACATTGGATCCAATAGTTTTAAATTTAGATGGAACATCAAATGGAGATACATCTAACAATGCAAACAATAATAATAATTCATCAACTAATGATGGTAAAGAGATGCCAACTAGACTACCAGACACAGGATTAAAAAACTTAATAATAGTTTTAATTGCAGCAACTGTTACAATGATAATAGGAATAATGATGTTAAGAAAATATAGAGATGTAAAATAAAAAAGTAAAGCCCTAAAATTTATTTTAGGGCTAATTTTATGCTTATTTGTAGAATATGTCCAAGCTATTCTTTAATATGTTTTAAGAGTAAAGAAGGTGAATAGTTTGGAAAAACAAAATAAAAAGAAGACAAAATTACCATTAGCTTTTTTTGTGTGTAATAAAAAAAATAAAGCAATTGATTATAAACAGATACTTACAAATATTATTGAAGATAGAATAAAAGAATATTTGAATTAGGTAGTTAAAATAAAAAGGAGTGTGGGCATGGAAAAATCCAAAGAGGAAAAGCGAGTTGTAATTTATTGTAGAGAGAGCAGGGATGATTATGGAGAAAATTATGAAAGAATAGAAACGCAAAGGGATTTGCTTTTAAAGTTTTGTAAAAGGCAAGGCTATTCAAATATTGTAGATATTATTATGGATGATGACAAAAGTGGAACAGACTTTAGTCGATTTAATGATATTAGAGATAGAGCAAAAATGAAAGAAATAGATGTAATAGTGTTTAAAAATTCTGCTAGGCTTGGAAGAAATCAAAAGGAAGCATTAGATTTTGTAGAATTCATAGAGGAACAGGGAGTTGAAATAATATTTGAGGATGAGCAATATAATGAAGAGATGTTTGGTTTATATGCATGGTTTAATGAAAGAAGGGCAAGGGATGACAGCAAAAATATAAGAAGAAATTTAAGACATAAAATTGAAGAAGGAGAACTACTTATTAAAGCTATATATGGATATAATAAAGAGGGAAAAAAATTAATTATTAATGAAACAACTGCACCAATTGTAAAAGAAATTTTTGAATTATTTGCAAAAGGATGGAATAGTAAAAAAATTGCATCATTTTTGAATAATAAAAAAGTACCAACTCCATCACAGTCTAGGAATTTTTCTAATGCTAAACAAAGTACAAAATGGACAATTCAAAACATTAATAGAATTTTAGATGATAGAAGATATATAGGCGATTATGTTGGAGGAAAGACCGAAAAGATTAGTTTCAAATCGAAAAAAATAAAAAGAAAACCTAAAGAAGAATGGATTATAATAAAAAATCATCATGATGCTATTATTAATGAAGATTTGTTTGAAAAGGTTCAAAGAATTAGAATGGAAATAAAAGAAAAATATCATAGGGATAATATTAAATTAATGAATTCAAAAAACAACTTATATTTTGGACTTTTGTATTGTGGGAGATGCAAGAGCCAAATGTATAGAAAAAAAGGATCCGGGCAATCAAAAAAGAGACCGGATTGTTACATTTGTAAAACATACTGTGTTGAAGGATTGGTAAAAAAGAATAGAGGATGCAAATCTCATAGAATTAGAGAAGAATATTTAGATGAAATCCTAAAGAACTATATTTGCAAAATTTTAAGTAATGAGGAATTGCAAAAGTATATAATAGAGAATGTAAAAGTTTTTAATCATGATAAAGTTGTATTAGAGCAAAACTTAACAACATCAAAACAAGTTTTAAAAAAATTATATAATCAATATAAACAAATATATAATGATAAATTAAATAATGTAATACCAATATATATATTTAATGAAAAAAAACAAGAGCTAGATGCTAAAATAAATTCCGAGGGAAAAAAACTACAAAGAATAAAAGATAAGATAAATATGATTAGTATAAAAGATAAGGAAGAACTAGTTTTTAAAGCAATAGAAGACATAAAAAATAAAGGACTAAAAAGGGAAGAATTGTATTTATTATTTGATAAAATTGTTGTATATGATAAAAATGAAATAACAAAAGAAGAAAAAAACTTGTATAACTTGAACGATATGATGTATAATAAGTTGGAAAAAAACGGTGGTTTAGTATTTAGTTTGAATTTTATGTATCCATAAATTTTCTTATCCAGGAGGTTGTGATATTGGAGCGAGACCAATTGATTTACATTTAAAAGCTTTTAGAAATTTAGGAATTAGTATTAAAGAAGAAAATGGAGAGATATATTGTGATTCAAAAAATATGACAGATGGAATAATTACACTAGATTTTCCTAGTGTAGGAGCAACTGAAAATATAATTTTAGCTGCGACATTGTCAAATAATGTTGTATATATTAAAAATGCTGCCATGGAGCCAGAAATTGTAGATTTACAAAATTTTATAAATAAGAT
The DNA here is from genome assembly GCA_944389475.1 of uncultured Clostridia bacterium. Taxonomy (GTDB): domain Bacteria; phylum Bacillota; class Clostridia; order TANB77; family CAG-508; genus Merdicola. Next base: position 9,382 of record CALXMM010000008.1, on the reverse strand, counting down.
GGGGGGAAAAATTTCTGGTGCAGGTACGAAAGATATAAAGATAATTGGAGTAGAAAAGTTAGAAACCAAAATAGAATATGAAATAATGCCGGATAGAATAGAAATTGGTACTTTATTGTGTGCTGCAGCTATAACCAAAGGAAATATAAATATAAAAAATGTTAGGATAGAACATATTCTTCCAATTGTTTACAAGTTGGAAGAAATGGGGTGTGAGATAACATTAAAGGAAAAAGAAATTGGATTGATTTCAAAAGATAGATTAAAGGCTTGCAATATTAAGACTATGCCTTATCCAGGATTTCCAACAGATATGCAACCTATAATTGCAAGTACTTTAGGTGTTGCAAAGGGAACCTCAATAATAGTTGAAAATATTTTTGAAAATAGATATAAATATTTGTCAGAATTAAAACGAATGGGAGCAAAAATTGCTATAGAAGGTAGGACAGCAATTATAAAAGGAATAAAAAGATATGATTGTGCAAAAGTAGAAGCTACGGATTTAAGAGGAGGAGCGGCATTAATATTGGCTGGTTTAAATGCAAATGGAAAAACGGTTATTTCAAATATAGGGTATATTTTACGTGGTTATGAAAATATAGATGAAAAATTAAGAAAATTAGGAGCAAATATCTACTTAAGAGAAGGTGAATAAGATGAAAAAGAAAAAAAATAATAAATTAGACTTCTATTATTTAAGTAAAGATAATGATAAAAATAAAAGGGTGCGAAATAAAAAAAAGCACCCTAAAAAGAAATTAAAAAAAGTAAATCCGGAGCCAATGAATGATGATATGTTTAATTTAGATAATGAAATTGTTATTGGAGTAACAGTTTTGCCGGACAAAAACCAGAAAGAAAATGGCAAAAAGAAAAGCAAAAAGAAAAGCAAAAAGAAACAGAGAAAAATAGAAAACAGGAAACCGGAGTATGATGCAAAAAATAAGTTTGATGTTACAGATAGTAATTTAAATAGAAAAAGAGGACAAGCCCAAAAGAAAAATGTAAAAAGAATTCCTTATGAAGAAGAGAAAAAGAGAAGAAAAAAAAGGGAAAAACAATTTAGAGTAGTAAAATTAATTTTAAAGATATTATTACTAATTGCAGTAATAGTAGGTGTTATTTTGTTTTTATTTATTTCACCAATATTTAATATAAAAAATATAGATGTTCAGGGGAATAATAAAATTAACACAGAGGAAATAAAGAGTTTATCTAGACTAAATTTAGAAGAAAATATTTTTAAATTTTCATCTAAAAAAATAAAAGAAAATTTAAAGGAGAATGCATATATTGATTCAGCAGAGATAAAAAGGAAACTTCCAAATACTGTTGAGATAATAGTAACTGAGAGAGTTCCTAAATATCAATTAGAGTATGGGAATGCTTTTGTGTACATCGATACAAATGGAAATATGCTAGAAATATCAAATGAAAAAGCCAATTTACCTATAATACGTGGGTATTCAACTGCTCAAGATAATATAAAAGCAGGAAATAAATTAACAGATGAGGATTGTAATAAATTACTTACAGTTGAAAAAATATTAAGAACTGCACAAAGTAATGGAATTTATGATATAATTACATACATAAATATTTCAAATGATAAAAATTATACAATTGAAATGCCTTCAAAAGGGAAAACAGCTTATTTAGGTGATGATACAAGTATGAATGATAAAATGTTAATTTTAAAAGAGATACTTAACCGCGAAGAAGGAAAAAATGGAGAAGTATTTTTAAATGATTTAAATAAAATATTTTTTAGAGAAAAAGTATAAGGAGGGTTATTTTTGAAGATTAAAGGTAACAAAAAGACCATTAGTATAAGTATAGTAATAGGTATATTATGTATATTATTAACCTTTGGAATTACATTGCAAATAAGAACTGTACAAAATAATATTAGTATTTCTAATCCAAATTATGCGGATAACAATTTAAGAGATGAAGTATTAAAAACAAAAGAAAAATATGACAATGCATTTGCACAATTGGAAAAAGTTAATAAGGAATTAGAAAGTTACAGATCTAAAGCCTCTGAAAATGATGGGACTGTAGCAGAAAAAGAGGAACAATTAAAAAATGATAATGCAATATTAGGTTTGAATGAGGTAACAGGTAGCGGAGTTGTAATAACTTTAAGGGATAACCAAAATGCAAGTGTTTCTTCAATGAAAGCAGGGGATGATATTAGCAATTATTTAGTTCATGAAATTGATTTACTAAAGATTATAAATGAATTAAAAAATGCTGGAGCAATAGCTATTTCGATAAATGGTCAAAGAATAATACCAACTACATCAATAAATTGTGCTGGAAATATTACCAGAGTAAATGGAGAAATTGTAGGAACTCCTTTTGTAATAAAAGCGGTAGGAGGAAGTTTTGAAACATTGGAAAGACCAGGAGGTTATATCGATTGGTTAAGGGATGATTATGGAATAGATATTTCTGTTAAGATACAAAATAATGTGACTGTAGAAAAATACAATGGGGTTATAAATTATAAATATGCACAAGAAGCTAAATAGGAGGTGAAAATAATCTTGAAAAAAGAAATAAAAAAAGGCAAAATTACTATGACAGTTATAATTGGTGTAATGTGTTTTATCTTAGTATATGTAATGTTTATGCAATTCAAAGTCGTTAGTGAAACAGATATAACTTCTTTAACTACTAAAAGAGAAAGTGAACTTAGAGAAGAGTTAGAAAGTTGGCAAAGCAAATACGAAGATACATCAAACCAATTGGCTCAAGCACAAGCTAATTTAGATGAATATAAAAATAAAATTAATGATACGCAAGCTTCATCAGAATTAGTGGATAAAGAATTGCAACAAGCTGAATTATATTTAGGAAAGACAGATGTACATGGACAGGGAATTATTATAGAATTGTCAGATGGGTCTTCTAATATAGTTGCAGAAGATTTAATCAATTTAATGAATGAATTAAAAACTGCAGAAGCAGAGGCTATATCTGTAAATGGTCAAAGAGTAACAAACTTAACAGAATTTGCAGATGTGGATTCATATATTGTTGTTAATGGTACAAGATTATCTTCACCATATACAATTCAAGTAATAGGAAATCAAAAATATTTAGAGAGTGGTATAACCGCTAAAGGTGGATTTTCTGATGATATGACTTCAAAAGGAAAAAATATTTCAATCACAGAAAATAATGATATTAAAATTTTAAAATATGATAAAGATTTTGAAGTAAATAATGATATTAGTATAAATTAAAATAGGGGGTATAAAATTGGTTTTTATAGCAATATTAATTGGATGTATAATAGGTGCAATTTTAGGATTTAATTCACCTTTAATACCATATTCAATATCTGGTTATTTAGCAATAGGAATAATGGCTGCACTAGATTCTGTATTTGGTGGAATAAAGTCTGTTGTGCAGAAAAATTTTGATATGGGAATTTTTGTTTCAGGATTTTTTATTAATGCCATTACAGCAGTTTTATTAACTTATTTAGGAAATAAATTAAATGTAGATATTGCATTAGCTGCTATTGTGGTATTTGTTGGTAGAATATTTATTGATTTAGCAATAATACGTAGATATTATATAGAAAAATGGACTAATTGGATGAAAAAGAAGAAGGATGAAAAAGAAGTAAAAAAAGTATAAATTATCAAAAAGCGCAAAATATAAGAAGGATAAGTTAAAAATAAATAGAATATTAATAAAAGGACATTAGTCCTTTTTATTAATATTTTATGGCGAAAAATGTCAAAAAAAATTATTACACCATTATTACAAAAAGATTACAAAAATATAACAACAACTATTGACATTTTATTTAAAATATAATATTCTATCACTAGTTGAAAGAGATAAATAAATTGGAGGAGACCTAACTTGGCAATAGGAGATATAATCGTTGGAATAGATATTGGAACTTCTAAAATTGCAGCAGTTGTGGGCGAAGTAAATAATTTTAATCAAATAGAGATTATTTGTAGTAGTTCAGTTAAATGCTCAGGAATAAAGAAAACAAAAATAATAAATGAAGAGGATGTTTCAAATAGCTTAATAAAAGTAATAGACAAAATAGAAGATGAATCAGGATTAAGAGTAAATTCTGCATATGTTACAATTCCAGGAAAGTATGTAACTATAGTACAAAATAGTATAACAAAGGAAGCAAGGGACAAATATTCTGGAATATCATTAAGGGATGTACAAACAGCAATAATGCAAGTAAAGGATGTAGACATTCCAGAAGGAAAAGTGTCAATAGATATAGTACCAGATAAATTTATTTTGGATACTGGAAAAGTGACAGAAGATCCGGTAGGAAGTTTAAGTTCTAGTTTTACACTAAAAGCTCAAATAATATTAGCTGATAAAGAATATGTAAGGCAAATTTCATCTATATTCAAAAAAGCAGGGATTGATGTAGATGGTTTAGTGCCAACAACATTAGCACAAAGGAATTTAGTCTTAGATAATAATGAATTACATGATAATGTAATGATATTAGATATGGGAGCTGGTAATACAGACATTGGTGTCTTTGAAGGTTCTTCATATGTATATACTAATACAATTCCACTTGGTGGTAATAGCATAACAAATGATATAGCATTAGTTTTAAACATATCAGAAGAAGAAGCTGACAAATTAAAGAAACAATATGGGTTAGCTTTAAAATCTTTTATAGATAATGATAATGATATATTATTAAATACTTTTAAAGGTGAAAATAGGAATAAAACAATTAAAAGCTCTGAACTTATCGAAATAATAGAAGCAAGAATTGAGGAAATTTTTTCTTTAGTAAACAAAGATATAACTAATCAAGGTATAAAATCAAGAATCAATAATGTTATTTTAACAGGTCAAGGAATTATTAATATCAATAAATGTGATGTTGCAGGAAAGATTAATTTAAATATACCTGTAAAAATAGCAACAGGTCGATTAATTGGTACTGTAAAACCAACATTTAGAGTAGCATATGCTTTAGTTAGATATATAGCATCAAGACCTTTTACAAAAACGGTTTCTAGTAGTATAGATACAAAATCAGAAGAAGGATTTTTTAAAACCTTATTAGAAAGAATAAAGGAATTTTTCTATTCTTAATAAAAGAGTTAATAAATAAAAAATAAATAGATTGGGAGGAAAGAACCTTATGATGGACTTTGATGAAAATGAAAAAATGTTAGATGGAACAGCTACTATTAAAGTAATAGGTGTAGGTGGAGCTGGAAATAATGCTGTAAATAGAATGGTTGACTGTGGGATAAGAGGAGTAGAATTTATAGCTGTAAACACAGATAGACAAGCTCTTCAAATGTCAAAAGCAGGAACTAAAATTCAAATAGGAGAAAAAATAACAAGAGGATTAGGTGCTGGTGCAAATCCAGATATTGGTGCACAATCTGCAGAAGAAAGTAAGTCAGAAATATCAGAAGCTTTAAGAGGTGCTGATATGGTATTCGTTACTGCTGGAATGGGTGGTGGAACAGGAACTGGTGCAGCCCCTATAGTTGCAGGCATAGCTAAAGAAATGGGGATTTTAACGATTGGTGTTGTTACAAAACCATTTACATTTGAAGGAAAGAAAAGATTATCTCAAGCAGATAGAGGAATAGAAAGTTTAAAAAGCAAAGTAGATACATTAGTAGTAATTCCTAATGACAAATTGTTGCAAATAATTGATAGAAAAACATCTATAGTAGAAGCTTTTAGAATGGCAGATGAAATATTAAGACAAGGTGTTCAAGGTATTTCAGACTTGATTGCTGTTCCTGGTCTTGTTAATCTTGATTTTGCGGATGTAAAAACAATTATGCTAAATACAGGTATGGCACATATGGGTATAGGTAGAGCATCTGGAGAAAATAGAGCAGAAGATGCCGCAAAACAAGCAACAGAAAGTCCATTGTTAGAGACATCAATAGAAGGTGCAAGAGGAGTTATTATAAATATTACTGGTGGACCAGATTTAGGATTACATGAAGTTAATACAGCAGCTGAATTAGTACAAAGAAGTGTTGACCCAGAGGCTAATATTATATTTGGTGCAGTAATAGATCCTGACATGAAAGATGAGATTACAATTACAGTTATAGCTACAGAATTCGAAAAAGATAAGAATTCTAATAATGTAGATAATTTAGTGTCTAAAGCTTGGGATAAAAAAGTAAATTCAATTCCAACAAGCTCTGATAGTGGTTCAAATTCAAATGATTTAGATATACCATCTTTCTTAAGAAGAAAACAAAAATAAATAAATCTATGTCAAAATAAAATAATTTATAAAAAGAAATAATCGAATGAAGTAGATTATTTCTTTTTTTCTGCCCTAAGAATTGACACACTTTTAAAAATAAAAGTAATAAAATATTGTTCTAAGAGGTGGAGTTGTTGATTGTATATGCTGATATAGTATTTTTTGAAAATTTAATTATAAATTATGTGATTTTATATGTAACAGTATTAATTAAAAAGATAAAAAAATCATATTTTAGAATTTTGATATCAAGTATTATAGGAAGTGTTTATGCAATCATATCTATTACAACAAAAAATATTTATATTAATAATATCTTTTTTAAAATATTATTATCAATATTAATGATTATAATCATATCTCAAACAATGGAAATGAAAAAAATAATTGAAAATATAGCACTTTTTTATATGCTATCAATAACTTCAGGAGGGGCAGCCATAGCGGTATCATATTTAACTCAAGGATATACTTTAAAAACAATAAATGGAATACCTATTATAAATTTTCCTATTTTGATGTCGGGCATAGGTCTTATTATAGGGATAACGTTAATTGTGTTTACTATAAAAAACTTTAAAACAAAAATATCAAAAAAAGATATATTTTATGACATAAATATTTTTATATATGGCAAAAGTATAAAGGCAAGAGCATTATTAGATACAGGAAATATGTTAAAGGACCCATTAACCAATAGACCAGTTATAATTGTAACTAAAAGAAGTTTAAGTAAAATAGTGCCGGAACCAATATTAGATAATATTAATTTGATTATAGGAGGTGATAGACTTGGGCAAATAATAAATAAAGAAGTTTCTAAAAGAATAAAAGTTATACCATTTAAATCGCTTGGAAATGAGCATGGAATTTTGATAGGAATAAAGTCTGATAAAATTATTGTAGATAATTGTGAAATTAAAGATGTGATTATTGGGATATATGAAAAGGAATTTTCAAGAACAAAAAAATATGATGCACTAATCGGAATAGATCTACTGGATGAGGAGGAGTGCAATTATGAACTTAATAGAAAAATTAAGGAGAAGCATAAGTACAATTTATGCTAAATACATAAATCAAAAAGAAGAAGTTGAAACATTACCTATATTTTATATTGGGGGAAGTCAAACATTACCACCGCCATTAAGTCAAGATGAGGAGCAAGAAGTTTTGAAACGAATAGAAAAAGGAGATAATGAAGCTAGGAAAATTTTGGTTGAAAGAAATTTAAGATTAGTAGTATATATAGCTAAAAAATTTGAAAATACTGGTGTAGGATTAGAAGATTTGATTTCAATAGGAACTATTGGCTTAATGAAAGGAGTAAATACGTTTAAAGTTGATAAAAAAATAAAATTAGCAACATATGCTTCAAGGTGTATAGAAAATGAAATATTAATGCACCTTAGAAGAAATAATAAAATAAAGAGTGAGGTTTCGATAGATGAACCATTAAACCAAGATGGAGATGGTAATGAATTATTACTTTCAGATATTTTGGGAACTGAAAATGATGTTACATCAAGAAGAATTGAGGAAGAAATAGATAGAAAACTTTTAAGAGAATCAATAGAAAAATTAAATAAAAGAGAGAAAAGCATTATGGAACTTAGATTTGGATTTACAACAGGTGATGAAAAAACACAAAAAGAAGTTGCAGATATGCTTGGAATTTCTCAAAGTTATATCTCAAGATTAGAGAAAAAGATAATAGGAAAAATGAAAAAAGAGATTTCAAGTAAAATAGGATAAACGCATAAAAAAACCAAATTTGGAAATACTTAAGATAAGTAGTTTCAAAGGAGGTTTTTATTTGATTAATAAGGTTGAAATATGTGGTGTTAATACTAACAAATTACCTATATTGTCAAATGAAGAAAAAAAAGAACTATTAATAAAAATAAAAAACGGAGATAAAAAAGCAAGAGAAAAATTCATAAATGGCAATTTAAGATTAGTTTTAAGTGTAGTACAAAGATTTTCTGGCAGAGCAGAAAGTGCAGATGATTTATTTCAAATTGGTTGTATTGGATTAATAAAAGCAATTGATAATTTTGATATATCCTTAAATGTACAATTTAGCACATATGCGGTACCTATGATAATTGGGGAAATTAGAAGATATTTAAGAGACAATAATTCAATTAGGGTAAGTAGATCAATTAAGGATTTGGCATATAAAAGCATAGCTTTTAAAAATAAATATTTAAGAGAAAACAATAGAGAGCCTTCCATAGAAGAAATTGCAAAAGAATTAAATGTGGAGCCTGAAGAAATTTCTTTAAGTTTAGGCGCAATACAAGATCCTGTTTCATTTCAAGAGCCAGTTTTTAATGATGGAACAGAAAATATTTTTATAATAGATCAAGTAAGCGACAGAAAAAATACAGATGATAAGTGGACAGAGAGCATAACTATATCTGAGTTAATGAAAAAATTAAATGAAAAGGAAGAAATGATAATAAGTAAAAGATTTTTTGATGGGAAAACACAAATGGAGGTAGCAGAAGAAATAGGGATATCACAAGCTCAAGTTTCTAGATTGGAAAAAAGTGCTATAAATCATATAAAAAGATTATATAATTAAATTTACTACCTATTGGTTATTATATAAAATAATAAAACATATACATTTAGAAGAGGTGGTTGTGTGAAGAAAAAAGGATTGGATTTTAAGCATAAAGAGGTAGTAAATATAAATGATGGAAAAAGATTGGGTTTTGTACAGGATGTGTGTGCTGAATTAGAAACAGGCAATATTACTTCTATTATTGTTCCAGGAAATAATAAATTGATAAATATTTTTTCAACAGGAAATGAAATTGTAATACCATGGGAGAAGGTTAAATGTATAGGTGAAGATATTATATTAGTAGATCTATAAAATGAAAGAAAATTTTCTTTCATTTTATAGTTTCATTTTAAAACAGAAAAAGCTTTTATAATAGGTATTAAGCCACTATATAAAATTGTTGTGAAAGGCTTGTTATAATTATTTAAAAAATATAAAATAAAAAAGTTAAAAAAAATGAAAAAATATGTTGACAATAAAAAGAGGATATGGTAATATAATTAAAGACCGAGTAACGAGAGAAAAAACATATAAAA
>CALXMM010000007.1 GCA_944389475.1 uncultured Clostridia bacterium | reverse complement strand
GATGAAAATATAATTCAATACGACATCTCCAGTTCTTTAATTGTTTTTTAAATTTAGCAACATGAGACTTAAGCATGAATAGTTTCTTCAACTCTTTGATTGTCTTCGTGTCTATCGTACCAGAAAGTAACATATTCGCCATCATACTTAATAATACGAGACTGAGCCATGGCAGGTTTACCAGCATAGCGAATAACATATTTAACAGTAGATTTAATATCACGAGCTTTAACTTTAGGAGCATGGACATAGAAACCATTTTTGGAAGACTTGTAAATATAATTTTTAAAGGATTTGAATCTATGTTTACCAAAATGTTTTTCAAGAAGAACAAGAAGAGTAGCTAGTGTTAAAGGAGAATGGATAGTTCCAGCAAATCCTAAATATTATGATATTATAAATGCTTTTAATGATACCGATACAATTACTTGGAAACAATCAAATAATATTGCAAAAGGTGATATTGTTTATTTATATGTTGGAGCACCATATTCTTCAATAATGTATAAATGTGAAGCAATAGAAACAGATATACCATACGAATTTAAAAATAAATATCTTTCTATTAATATGGTAATGAAAATTAAATTATTAAAGAGATACAAAAAGGGGGAGTTTGATTTCAAAAGATTAAATGAATGTGGAGTAAATGCAATTAGGGGACCTAGAAGTATTACAGCAAAATTAAGCAAAGAGCTTAATAAAATTGATATAAAAGGATGATGTAAAATGATAAATGAATTAGAATTTTATAATAATGTTAAGAATTGGGATTTTAGTATGATTAAATCTGAGGAAGAAAGTTTAACAAATTGGGATATGTATAAAGTACTAAATGATTGCACAAATGAAGATTCAGTAATTTTAGACTTAGGTACTGGCGGAGGAGAAAAAGTTTTAAATTATTTTCCAAATGCAAGAAAAATTATTGGAACAGATTTTTCAGAAGAAATGATTAAAACAGCTAAAGAAAATTTAAAAAAATCAGGTAAGCAAAATATTGAGTTCAGAGTTATGGATAACTTGCATATGGACATGCCGGACAATTATTTTGATATTGTAGTTGCAAGACATACTCCTACAGTACCAAAGCTAATATATAAAACACTTAAAAATAATGGTAAATTAATAATTGAGGGAGTTGATAAGTTAGATTGTTGGCAACTTGAAAGATTGTTCAATAAAGGACAAGCATATGATGCTAAAAAGCCAATTAGTCAAATTGACTATGAAAACGTATTAGATGCAGGATTTAAAAATGTGGAGTTGATTCCAATTTATATTAGAGAGTATTTTAAAACAAAGGAGGATTTAATTGCTTTATTGCTTAAGACTCCAATATTAGATGATTTTTCCTTAAAGGAAATGACAAAAGAAGATTTAGATAAAATAAATCAATATATCAAAGAAAATACATATGATAAGGGAATTTTATTAAGAAGGATGTATTATGGTATTGTTGCTCAAAAGGTTTAATAATTGATTATTTAAAGTAAAAGAGAACTCTACAGAGTTCTCTTTTTTTGGTGATTTAGGCATCACGCATTGGAAAAGTCCCATCCGGCCATGTTATCTTTTTTCCATTTGGCATATAGTTCTCTAGGACTATCATTCTTCTTTATGAGAATTAAAGTACCACATATTCTAGTCAAAATGGCTTCAACATGAGGATACTTTTTGTCAACATTTAGAAGATAGTTGTGATTAAGGGTATCTTCCAAATTCGATTCTTCATCCAAACATCCAAGGAGAACATTTATTATATCCTTAGGATCTGTGTATTCCGGATGAAGTTCATCAAGGATAAGAACCCCTAATCTATGAGAAACGAACATAGCCGTGATAGAGACATTGCCAAGAGCAAGAGAAAGCACATATTCCTGATTGTCATAAAGTGCTTCGTTCTTGTCATTGCGAAATGCTTCTACCTGTGTTGCCACCATTTTTCCTCCTTAAGGATAAGCAACATTTGTACAATTACTTTTTTAGTAATAAATATATTATACCATGACTTTACATAATTTGCAAATTTTTAGAGGAGCCAAATTTTAAAACAGTTTTTAATTATTTTCCTAATGTAACTATAGCCTTTGCATAAATTTTACAAGCAAGGATTAAATTATCTATTTCTATATATTCATCAGTTTGATGGCACATATCTTTATGACCTGGAAAATTAGGACCAAAAGATATACAGTTTTTAAAGGCACGTGCATATGTACCTCCACCAATTGCTTCCGGTTCGGCATTGGAGTTTGTTTCTTCATTGAATATTTTGCATAAAGTTTTTACTAATTCATTATCTTTAGGTACATATAGAGCTTCTTGGGTAGAACCAGATTCAAAGTTTAATTTACTATAATTATTACATAGTTTTTTAAATGAATCCTCAATATTAGTAATAGGTGTTTTTACAGGAATTCTTAAATTCATACCTAGTTTTAATACTCCGTTATCTATAGATAAATTAGATACATTTAAAGTAAGATTTCCAGATTCATCTTCGCAAGATATTCCAAGAGAATCTCCATTTAACTCTGTTTTAATATATTTATTAAAGAAATCTAATAATTCTAAGTTACAATCATAATGTTTAAATGCTAATCCTAATAATATAAGTAGTCTAGAAATAGCATTTATACCTGTTTCAGGGAAAGCGGCATGTGCTTGAAGTCCATGTGAAGTAACTCTTATTTTAGTGCTGTTTATTTTTTCTATATCAATTTCAAAGTTATTTTCGTTAATATTGTTTTGTAGGAAATTAATCAAATCATCAATATTAATTTGGCTTTCATCTACTTCTAAAACTATGCTACAAAATTTTGGAACAACATTAAGAGCATTATTATGACAATCAATTTCTTTTATGGTGATTTTATCATTGTTTTCGTATTTCTCTTTTAAATAACAACTTAAAATAGATTTTTCAGCATAAATGCAAGGAAAGTTGGCATCTGGGCTAAAACCAACAGTAGGAGCTTCTTCATGTTGTTTATAATAATTAATACATTTCCAATCATTTTCTTCGTTAAGACCTAATATTAAACGAACTCTTTTACTTAATTTGCAATTATCCATTACAGCTTTCATTGCATATAAGCTAGCAACAACAGGTCCTTTATCATCAATAGCACCTCTACCAAAAATTTTACCATCAGAAATAGTGGCAGAAAAAGGAGGATTGGTCCAACCAGTACCTTCTGGAACAACATCTAAATGTCCAATTATACCAAGAAGTTCATCGCCTTCGCCAAATTCTATATATCCACAATAGCCATCGACATTTTTAGTCCTAAATCCTAATGTTTTACCTAAATCTAGCATATATTCCAATGCTAAATTAACATTTTCACCAAAAGGTTTTAATTTATCATTTGATTTTGCATATACACTTGGGATTCTAATTATTTCTTGAGTAGTTCTTACAATATCAGCTTTTAAATTATCAATTACATTATCTAACATAATATTACCTCTTTTCTTTTTTTGAACATTATATCACGTGATATTAAAAGATAAAATGAGATTTTTAAATTTATTAAAAGAGAATATTTATAAGATTGGAAAAAATTTAATATTATTTATATGCAAACAAATGTTTACAACGAGCTTTAAAAATGCTATAATAATTTTAGTTTGATATTGGGAGTGAATGCAATGCAAAGAGCCTATTTATGTATAGATTTAAAAACATTTTATGCTTCTGTTGAATGTGTGGAAAGAGGCTTGGATCCTTTTAATACTAATTTGGTTGTTGCTGATTCAAGTAGAGGAAAAGGGACAATATGCTTAGCAGTATCACCAAAGATGAAAATGTTAGGAGTAAAGAATAGGTGCAGACTTTTTGAGATTCCACCAACAATTAAGTATATAATAGCAACTCCAAGAATGAAGAAATATATAGAATATTCTGCTAATATCTATGCAATATATCTTAAATATTTTTCGAAAGAAGATATTCATGTATATTCAATAGATGAGGCTTTTATGGATGCTACTGAATATTTAAAATTATATAAAGTAAATATTGTAGAACTTGCTCAAATAATTATAAAAGATATTTTCAAAACATATGGAATAACCGCTACTGCTGGAATAGGTACAAATATGTATTTAGCAAAGATTGCATTAGATATAACAGCAAAGCATAGTCCAACCAATATTGGGTTTTTGAATGAAGAAAAATATAAAAAGGAATTATGGCATCATAAACCACTTACAGATTTTTGGCAAATTGGTAGAGGAATAGAAAAAAGATTAAATAGAATGGGGATTTATGATATGTATGATGTTTCTCATACGGAACAGCGAAGATTATATAAAGAATTTGGGGTAAATGCGGAATATTTAATAGACCATGCATGGGGAAGAGAAAGTTGTACTATTGCAGATATTAAAGCATATAAACCGAGAGCCCGTTCGATCTCAAATAATCAAGTATTATTTGAGGATTATAGCTATATAAAAGCTCGATTGGTTTTAAAAGAAATGGTAGAATTAGGAAGTTTAAAATTAGTAGAAAATAATTTTGTAACAGATACTGTTCAGTTATATATAGGCTACTCAAAAGATATAATTAAAGCTACAGGGGGAACAAAAAAATTGACAAATTATACTAATGTATATTCTGAAATTCTAAAAGCTTTTTTATGGATATACGATAAAACAACAAGTAGGGATTATCCAATAAGAAGAATTGGAATAAATTTTGCAAATGTAATAGAAACAGAAAATGTGCAATTAAGTCTATTTGTAAATCAAAAGGAACAAGATAGAGAAAGAAAATTAGAGTTAGCAATTTGTGAAATAAAAAATAAAATGGGAAAAAATAGCATAATTAGGGGCATGAATTTGCAAGAAGGTGCAACTACAATTGCTAGAAATAAACTTATAGGAGGTCATAATGGCGGTGAATAGAGTATCAAGAGCAAAACAATTTCTTCCTTTTGATGCTTTAAAAGGTTTTCAAGAAGCATTAAGAGAAAAAGAAGTGGAATACGAAGAAAAAAAGGATTTGTCAGAGGAAATATTAACAGAACTGGATGAATGTTTTAATAAGCTAGAAAAAGGCAGCATAGTTAAAATAAAATATTATAAAAATAGAAAATATAATGAAGTTAATGGGAAAGTAACAAATATTAATTACGTAAGAAAAAAGATTCAAATTAATAATGAAGAAAATATAAATATTTCCGATATTGTAGAAATTTTAATACAGTAAATTGAAATTTTGTATGGGTAAATGTTTTATTCTTTTCTATGAAAAGCTAACAGGCTTTCCATAGAAAAGAAAAAGGAACCAGCAATGCCGGTTCCTTTAATTTTTAACCAATATAAAAAATAAAAATATTCATTCTTTAATAATTAATAAAAAGATAGAAAGTAGGCTCAAACTGTGTATTTATTGACTTTTTAAGCAATTTATGATATACTATAAGCGTTACTTAAATAACATATATCAAAGTCAAAATGACTTTGATAGCTAAAAGAAAGGAGATAAGAAACTTATTATTAATGACCAACTTAAACAGGAGGTTATTTGGACATGAGTGATGATTTATATAAATTGGATCTCAATTCCTATTTATGTCCATATTGCCAGAAATGGCATGAACTGAGTCACCATTCCCCAATAAGATCCTATGATGCCTCATTAATGCAAAGTTTATTTTGCGTTGATGATAAACATGAATATGGACACCGTGTTTATAGGTTTCAACTTTTAGATACAGGACTAAACTATCACATACAGGAGGATAATACAACAAGACCAGAAATAAAAGGAACAGTAGAAAACTCTTCTATTTGTTTTGAAAGAGGTGATAATAACTTCAAACTTACATTTAAAGTTAATTACAGTTCAAAAGAAACTAAAGGTAATTTCCTGGGACAACCGAGTGAAATTACATTAGGTTTTGAAATTGGAAATACAGGGTATGGAAGTACTATTTCCAAAGAATTATTTGAAAAAATAGAAGAGGAATGTGAACATGTTTTTAACAGTAACAAGTTAAAAGCTACTGTTAATAGCAATGATCATAGTTCTCAAGAATTGCAAGTACAAGTAAAAGAAAATAAGGAGAATGTTATTATGACAAACAACAATTTCAATGTTGAGTTCGGTCCAAATGCAGATAATAATATCATAAGCACTCTTATGGGTGTTGCTGTTAAAAGTGGTGACACCTGGCGGATTTATGATAAGAAGGAAAGGAAAATTATTGATGTTGGTAATTTACAGTTAGGAAACTTTCCTATATTTATTATTCCTACTACCAAGCTTGATGAGGGAGACCTTGTTAAGTATGAGGGCGAGTATTATTTTGTGGAAAAGAAAGAAAAAGATGGATATATCCAGTTCCTTTCTGCTAATACAGGAGAAATTAAGAATATTATGCCTATTAAGAATATTCTTGGTTTCGAAATCTATTCAAAAGTTGTCACATTCAATGGTCTATTAGATGATTCCAACGAAGAAATGCTGACTGTTATGTTGGCAATGAGTGGACAGAATGGTAAAGACAATAATCAGATGAATCAGTTGCTTACATTGTTGCTTTTAAAAGATAAGCACAATGCTGATGATGACATGATGAAGCTGATGTTTATGTCTTCTATGATGGGAAACAATGAGGCAATTTCTAACAATCCAGTGATGACATATCTTATGCTCAAGAATTTGACAAAGGAGAAAAAAGAAAAAGAATCACAGAATGGAAAAGAAGAAACAGCCGAATAATAGAAATTTGAATAACAGTTTCTATCTCTAATAAAATCCCCAAAAAGTATTACTTTTTGGGGATTTTATTAGTGCTTTACTTTATTGCAATAAAATTAATAGAGTATAAAAGAAATATATACAAGTTATATTGTATATGCTATAATAGTTTTAAAATTTTGTATTTGTGTTTTTTACATATATTGTAGAAATTTTAATACAGTAAATTGAAATTTTGTATGGGTAAATGTTTTATTCCTGGATATGAAAAGCTAACAGGCTTTCCATAGAAAAGAAAAAGGAACCAGCAATGCCGGTTCCTTTAATTTTTAACCAATATAAAAAATAAAAATATTCATTCTTTATACTAGGTCATGGGTTCCTCCTTTGAATCGAAGTTTGGTTTAGCAGTATATAGACTTTGATTTTAAATTTTAATCTAGGTCATGGTATCCTCCTTAGTTACAAGCGTTCGGGGAAACTATGTTTAAAAAACCAAAATTAAAATTTAATCTAGGTCATTTTTTTATCCTCCTCGTGTCAAAGACCGTTAGGGACTAAAACCAAAAATAAATTCAATCTAGGTCATGAGGTCCTCCTCTAAGTAAAATACAATTTTATTATAAAACATAATTTGGAAAAAGTCAACATAAATTGAAAAACATTTAGAGCGCAGTATGAAAGAAATGAGAAAATGTCCAAGAAAAAAGCAAAACAAATATTTAAATAGTGCAAAAATTGCTTGTATAATATTCAAAGAATGATATAATTCAATAAGCAAATAGTTTAATAGAACAAAAGAAAAATAAGCTTGGGGGAATTAAGATGAATAAAAAAAGTATTGGAGTATTTAGTTTTATTTCTATTTTAGTAACAGTATTAATATATTCAAATCAATCTTTTGCAGCAAGCGAAAATTATTTCACAAATTTGTATAATATTAATTCAAGTTGTTATTTTATAATTGGAATAAGCATAGCATTTGTTTTAATTGGATTAATTTTATGGATATTATTTGGAAAAGATAAAACTGTCGTGGATACGGTGGAGTTTTATCCTCCAGAAGGATATAATTCTGCTGAAGTTGCTTTTTTATATAAAGGTTCAGTAGATAACAAAGCAGTAGTTTCATTACTAATATATTTAGCAAGTAAAGGATATTTAAAAATAGAAGAAATAAAACAAGGGGATAATTTATCTGCAACTTCAAATGAATATATTATAACAAAATTAAAAGAATATGATGGTAACAATGATGCGGAGAAAATTTTCTTTTATACTTTATTTATGTTTAAGAATTCTGTTAAATTGTCAGATTTATCTAAAAGATTTTATATAACTGTGGACAAAATAAAAGAACATTATAATAAAAAACAAAATATGGACAAAATATTTGATAAGAAATCAATAATAGTGAAGAATCTTATAATACCTATGATACTTGTTATTTTTATCTTAATAAGTGGTAAACCTATATTTGATACATATGATACAAATACAGCTATTACAACAATTATGTTCCAAATTATAGGAAGTACAATTTTAATAAAAGAACTTTTCCAAAGTAAAGCCAAAATAAGTAAGGTATTTCCTGTTGTGTTAGGTGCATTATTTGTTGGTATCCCATTACTTTTTATGGTATTACCTACTATTTTTACAAATCCAATATATTTAGTTACATATATAATAGGAATAATTTGTATAATAATATTATTTATGCTTAGAAAAATAGTATTAAAAAGAACTCCTTTTGGATTGGAAATGTTTGGTAAGATTAAAGGATTTAAACGCTTTCTTGAAACCGCTGAAAAGGAACAAATAGAAGAGTTAGTGGAAAAAAATCCATCATATTTTTATGATGTTTTACCATATACATATTCTTTGGATGTTTCAGAAAAATGGGTTGAACAATTTGGTGGAATTGGAATACAACCACCTAGTTGGTTCTTAGCAAATGCTGATTTTTTAATAAATACATTTGGAATATTGATAAGTTTAACAGTGGATGCAATAAATACTACTGTAAAATCAGCACAATCATCTGAAGAAAAATCTTTTATGGATTATAATAATATGCAAAATAAGAAATAAAATCTAAAATTAGTTTAAAGGAAGAAGATTATGGAAAAATTAAAAATGAAGATTACAGTATTTTTGTGTGGAGCATTAGATATGGTCTTAGAATTGGTGGCAGCAAGAATATTGTCACCATATGTTGGAAGCTCTAATTTAATTTGGACTACAATTATAGGAATAATGCTAATTAGCATGAGTATAGGATATTGGCTAGGGGGAAAAATAGCAGATAAGAAGCCAGATATAAATGTATTATCTTTATTTATATTAGTTGGAGCCATTTTTACAAGTTTAATACCAATTTTAGAGGTGGTACTTGTAAAACCATTATCAGAGATTTCTAGCCAATTAGTATTTATCGCTATAATATGCTCTGCAGTAGTATTTGGAATTCCAAGTTTTATATTAGCAATGGTATCTCCATTTGCAGTAAAATTAGAAGATGATTCGCATGAGGATATAGGAAAAACATCTGGTGGAATATCTTCACTATCGACTATAGGAAGTATAGTTGGAACATTTACAGCTGGATTTTTATTAATACCACATTTGGGAGTTAGAGTTTTAATATTGATAATAACATTAGTGCTATTTGTATTATCATTTATGATGTTCAATAAAAAGAATTTACAATATTGCATTGCTATGTTCTTTTGCCTAATTGTATTGTTGGGATTCAATTATTATGGAAAAGTACTTTTTGAAAAAAACAACCCAGATATTTTAGCAGATGTGGATTCACAGTATAGCAGAATTTGGGTAAAAAATGAATTAGTAGGAGATACAAATTATAAAATATTACAAGTAGATACAGGACTTGAATCATATATAAATCAAGAAACAAATGAGATGGGGGCAGATTATTTATATTATTATAATTTATTTGATTATTATAATAAGAATGCAAAATCTACACTTATGATAGGTGGAGCAGCATATACATATCCAACATATTATTTGAATAATTATCAGGATAAAACAATTGATGTTGTAGAAATAGATGATAAAATGACAGAACTTGCTAAATCTCAATTTGGTTTGGATACTGAAAATCCAAGACTTAAAATTTATCATCAAGATGGTAGAAGTTTTTTAAATAGTACAAAAAATAAATATGATACTATTTTAATAGATGCTTTTAAAGGACATAATGCACCATTTGAACTAACTACATATGAGGCTTTGCAAAAAGCAAAAAATGCTTTAAATGATAATGGAATGGTAATTACAAATATAATATCAAGTTTGGAAGGAAAAGATGATGATTTTATAAAGTATGAATATGCTACATATAAAGCTGTATTTCCTGAAGTAAAATTATATAAAGTAAGAGACACAGAAAATAGTGAGATACAAAATTTAATATTAATTGGTTTTAAGAATGGTACAAATATTAATGAAGAAAAACGTGGACAATATGCAAATTTATTATCTAGAGAAATAACAGGTTTTTCAAGTGATAGGAAAGTAGTAACAGACCATTATGCACCAATAGGCAATTAGATTATGGGAAAGAGATAGAACATAGGGTGAATAAATGGTAATAATATTTAATTAAATAATAGGAGGAGATATGTTTAAATTACATTCAGAATATAAACCAACTGGCGACCAGCCACAAGCAATTGAATATTTAAGTAATGGAATTAAGCAAGGCAAGAAATTCCAGACACTTTTAGGTGTTACAGGCTCTGGAAAGACCTTTACAATGGCTAACATAATACAGCAAGTTCAGAAGCCAACATTGGTGTTAGCACATAACAAAACACTAGCTGGACAACTCTATTCAGAGTTCAAAGAATTCTTCCCAGAGAACAATGTGGAGTATTTTGTAAGTTACTATGATTATTACCAACCAGAAAGCTATATTCCTAGTTCTGATACCTATATAGAAAAAGATGCATCCATAAATGATGAAATAGATAAATTACGTCACTCTGCAACAGCTAGTTTATTTGAAACAAGAGATGTAATAATAGTTTCATCAGTATCTTGTATATATGGTTTGGGAGACCCAATAGATTATGAAAATATGATTATTTCATTAAGACCGGGAATGCAAAAATCTAGGGATGAAGTTTTAAAAAAACTAGTAAAAATGCAATATACAAGAAATGAAATAGATTTTAAAAGAGGAACTTTTAGAGCAAAAGGAGATATTGTGGAAATATATCCATCAGACCAAAGCGAAACAGCTATAAGAGTTGAGTTTTGGGGTGATGAAATAGAAAAAATTTCAGAAATAAATCCTTTAACAGGGAAAGCAATTGGAACAAGAGCTCATGTAATGATTTTCCCAAATTCACATTATGTTACGACTAAAGAAAAAATGGACAGAGCGATTACAACGATAGAGCAAGAATTACAAGAAAGAATAAAATATTTTAAGGATAGGGAAAAATTAATCGAGGCCCAAAGAATAGAAGAGAGAACCAATTTTGATATAGAAATGATGAAAGAAACAGGATTTTGTCAAGGAATAGAAAATTATTCTAGACATATTAGTGGTAGAGAGCCTGGTAGTCCTCCATTTACATTATTTGATTATTTTCCAAAAGATTTCTTGTTATTAATAGATGAATCACATGCAACAATTCCTCAGGTAAGAGCAATGTATAATGGGGATAAAGCAAGAAAAGATTCTCTTGTAAAATATGGATTTAGATTACCTTCAGCATATGATAACAGACCTCTTACATTCAAGGAATTTGAGGAGAGAATAAATCAAGTTATATTTGTTAGTGCAACTCCGGGAGATTATGAGAAAGAACATAGCAAAGATAATGTAGTAGAGCAAATTATAAGACCTACAGGTTTATTGGACCCTAAGATAGAGGTTAAACCAATAGAAAATCAAATTGATGATTTAATAGAACAAATTAGAGAAAGAACTGCTAGAAATGAGAGAGTTTTAGTTACTACATTAACAAAGAAAATGGCAGAAGATTTAACAGATTATCTTAAAAATGTAGATATAAAAGTAAATTATATGCACTCAGACATAAAAGCTTTGGAAAGAATGGAAATTATTAGAAATTTACGTTTAGGAGAATTTGATGTATTAGTTGGTATAAACCTTTTAAGAGAGGGATTGGATATTCCAGAAGTTTCATTAGTTGCAATTCTTGATGCAGATAAAGAAGGATTTTTACGTTCAGAACGTTCGTTAATTCAAACAATAGGGCGTGCTGCAAGAAATACAAATGGAATGGTAATAATGTATGCGGATGAATTAACAGAATCAATGGAAAAAGCTATAAGTGAAACAAATAGAAGACGTGAGATACAAATGAAATATAATGAGGAACATGGAATTACACCAAAAACAATTAATAAATCTATTAGAGATACAATTAGAGCAACAGTACTTGAAGATGTTTCTGCAGAATATAAAATTAAGCAGGATGAAGATATAGATGAGATAATTACAAAATTAACTGATGAAATGCTAAAATGTGCTTCTAATATGGAATTTGAAAAAGCAGCAGAATTAAGGGATAAAATTAAAGAATTAGAGAAAATAAATGACAAATAATTAGGATAATAATTGACATATTAAAAGGAAAAATTTATGTAACAGAAATTTAATTTTAAAAATATTGACATTTAAATTAGTTATATATACAATAAAATCATGAATGAATTATGTCAATGAGAAAATAAAGGAGATAATATATGCTTGGATTCAAAAGAAAAAATAAAAATAATGATGAAAATGAAATAGGAGTAGCACTAATACCTAGAAAACAAAGCTTCTTTTCTAAGCTCATCTCATTTTTTAGAAGAAACAAAGGAGAAGATTTTTTTACAAGCGAGTCTTTTTATTCTTTGCATTCTCATATAGTAAATGCTAAACATAAATTTGGGGAAGAAGTATATGATGCAACAATAGATGGAAATGACACAAATTCTTATAATTTTCAACAAATAAAAGAACTTGGATTAATTAATCATACAGAGGGCGAATCGACAAAAGTAATTGTGGCAGATTTTAAGCAAGAGGATAATACAGATGAGTTGAGTTCAGATGAATTTAGAAAGGTTTGCTTCGAAATCCCTGATAATTATTCTCTAGAAGAATTTTTAGCAAACGATGGTTTATATGAATTAATAAAATCCGGCAGATTAGATTTAGAAAACTTAAATTATTACCAAGTAAATCCGGTTGGAAGAATTAAGATGGAACCAAATGATGAAGGGCATATTAAAATAAATATAGAAGATAATACTGAAGATGCAATAAAATATGCTAAAGATGTGCTTTCTGAGAATTGGCTAAAACAAATGAAACGAGATAAAAAACAACAAGAAGAAACAAGAAAACAAGAAGATATGGAAAAAATTTATCATGCACCTCAAACAAGTAGTGCATTTGTACAAAATACAGAAAAACAAGAAAATAGAATTAATGATAATAATATTCGTGTTGCGCCAGGGAAAAAGACAATTTATTTCACAGACCCAGATAATGGAAAGACTGTATGCTTAGATGAAGTTACTAAAGTAAATTCAGTTGTTCATAATGATGATAATATTTCTAATTTATATGTTACCAATTATACTGCAAGAACAGACTCAGAAGAACAACAGAAAGATAACCAAAAACTTGCTTTTGAGTTGGGTGATGAAGACATGAATGAATTATTAAAAAATGATGATGAACGTTTGAATTTAGCTTTTAGAACATTATTTTCAGAAACAAATGTTGAACAGTATAAAGACAGTGAAAATTTAGGAAGTAGGCATATTGGATATTTAAAAAAGACCGAAGAAGGATATAGGATATTAATGGGATGTAAAAGTGCTAGGACATTTCTAAATTCGTTAAAAGATTTAACTAGATATAATTTTAGTAGGAAAGAAAATCAAATTTCAGAAAATAGTGAAGAAGGAAAATAAAATTAATAAACGTTAAAGGGAGCAGGATAAAAAGTCTGCTTTCTTTTTTGTATTATTAAAGCAAACTATTGTTTTTGTGAGCTAAATATAATATAATAATATAGATTTTAAGGATATTTAATAATATTAATGTAAATAATTACATTATTCAAGAAATTATTTTGGGGGCAGTTTATGAATGATAAAATAATTATTAGAGGTGCAAAGGAACATAATTTAAAAAATATAAGTTTGGAAATACCAAGAGATAAATTAGTTGTAATAACAGGACTTTCTGGTTCTGGAAAATCATCATTAGCCTTTGACACATTATATGCAGAAGGTCAAAGAAGATATGTAGAAAGTCTTTCATCATATGCTAGGCAATTCTTAGGAATAATGGAAAAACCAGATGTGGAATCAATAGAAGGATTATCTCCTGCAATTTCTATCGACCAAAAAACAACATCTAAAAATCCAAGGTCAACGGTTGGAACAGTAACAGAAATTTACGATTATATTCGTTTGCTATATGCAAGAATTGGAGTACCTTATTGTCCTAATTGTGGTAAAAAAATTGAAAAACAAAGTATTGACCAAATAGTGGATAATATAATGAAATTACCAGAGGGAACTAAGGTTCAGGTTATGGCTCCAGTAGTTAGAGGCAGAAAAGGTGAATATACAAAATTAATTCAAGACTTATTAAAAGAAGGGTTTATAAGAGCTAGAATTGATGGGGAGAATGTTGAACTTACTGATGATATCGAGATTAATAGAAAGAAAAAACACAATATAGATTTAATTGTAGATAGACTTGTTATTAAACCAGAAATTAGAAGTAGGTTAACTGAATCTGTTGAGATTGCTTTAAAACATGCAAATAATATTGTTACTATAGATGTTCCTGGAAAAGGAGAAACATTATATAGTCAAAATTATGCATGTCCGGATTGTGGATTTAGCTTTCCAGAATTAACACCTAGATTGTTTTCTTTTAATAGTCCTGATGGAGCTTGTCCAGAGTGTACTGGTATTGGATATTTAATGAAAATGGATGAAGATTTAATTATTCCTGACAAAAATAAAACATTATATGATGGTGTAAAAGCTTTTGGAGCAAGTACAATGAAAAAGGGAGAAACTATGGCAAAGATGTATTTCGAAGCCATAGGAAGACATTATGGAGTAGATATAAAAGTTCCAATAAAGAAATTGCCAAGAGATTTTTTAGATAAAATATTATATGGAACAGGTGATGAGTGCATAGATTTTGAACACGAATCACCATTTGGAATAAGAAAATATAGTGCACCATTCGAAGGAGTTATTCCTACATTGGAAAGAAGACATAATGAAACAAAATCACAAGCTATGAGGTCTTTCTATGAGTTATACATGAGCGAAAGTCCTTGTCATTCATGCCATGGTGCAAGACTTAGAAAAGAAGTCCTTTCTATTAAGGTTGGAGATAAAAATATAAATGAGTTAACAGATATGCCAATTAATAAAATTAGAGATTATTTAAGAAATTTGGAGTTAACGAATCAACAAAAAATGATTGGTGAACAAATTTTTAAAGAAATAGATAAAAGGCTTAACTTTTTAGTTGATGTTGGGCTTGAATATTTAACATTATCTAGGTCAGCAGCAACATTATCAGGAGGAGAATCACAACGTATTCGTTTAGCAACCCAGATTGGTTCAGGATTAACTGGAGTATTATATATTTTGGATGAACCTAGTATTGGACTACATCAAAGGGATAATGATAAGCTATTAGCAACATTAAAAAAATTAAGAGATTTAGGCAATACTGTTATAGTTGTTGAACATGATGAAGATACAATGTATGCCGCAGACCAAGTAATTGATATTGGGCCAGGCGCTGGTGTGCATGGTGGTAATGTTATGGCACAAGGTACTGCAGAAGAGATAAAGAAAGTAGAAAATTCTATAACTGGTCAATACTTAAGCGGAAGGAAAAAAATTCCTGTTCCTAAAAAAAGAAGAAAAACTGTAAAAGGTAAAGCTATTGAGATAAAAGGTGCAACAGAACATAATTTAAAGAATATAAGTGTTAAATTCCCACTTGGGGTATTTACTTGTGTAACTGGTGTTTCCGGTTCTGGAAAGAGTACATTAGTAAATGAAATATTATACAAAACAATTGCTAAACAGTTAAATGGTTCTAATGAAAGACCAGGAAAATGTAAAGAAATTGTAGGAATAGACAAAATAGATAAAATAATAAATATAGACCAATCTCCAATCGGTAGAACACCAAGGTCAAATCCAGCAACATATACAGGAGTTTTTGATACAATTAGAGAAATATTTGCAAATACAAATGAAGCTAAATTACGTGGATATTCAAAAGGAAGATTTAGTTTTAATGTTCAAGGCGGTAGGTGTGAAGCTTGTAATGGTGATGGATTAATAAAAATAGAAATGAATTTCTTGCCAGATATTTATGTACCTTGTGAGGTTTGTAAAGGAAAAAGATATAATCATGAAACGTTGGAAGTAAAATATAAAGGAAAAACAATTTCTGATGTTTTAGATATGACTGTAGAAGAAGCATTAGATTTCTTTAGTAATATTCCAAAAATAAAACAAAAAATTCAAACATTATATGATGTGGGATTAGGTTATATTAAATTAGGCCAACCTTCTACTACTTTATCAGGTGGTGAGGCACAAAGAGTTAAATTGGCAACAGAGCTTTCTAAAAAGGCTACTGGAAAAACATTGTATATATTGGATGAACCTACTACAGGCCTTCATATTGCAGATGTCCATAGATTAGTTAATATATTACAAAGATTAGTAGATACGGGAAATACGATAATTGTTATTGAACATAATTTGGATTTAATTAAGACATGTGATTATATAATAGACTTAGGACCAGAAGGTGGAGATGGTGGCGGTGAAATAGTAGCTGTTGGAACACCCGAACAAATATGTAAAAATGATAGGTCATATACAGGAAAGTTTTTAAAAAAATATTTGGAAGAATAAAGTAAAAAGTACACTGATATATAAAATCAGTGTACTTTTCGAATTTACTGTGTAAACGAAATTTAGAATTTCGACAACGGTTTAATTTAAAATAAAAAACAATATAATTCTCTATCTTTTGTCATTTAAAGTTTCGTTATTAACTGGTTTGTGTTGTTGAGAATTATTATTATTATTTTGTTGTTTATTTTTCTTTTCATTATTATTTTTACTCATTTTCAGCACCTCCATAAATGAATATATATTTATTTTCTACATAAAAAATAAAAATATTCATATATATATAAATTAATTGAAAAATAGAATATATTGGTATATAATTACAATATTAAATTTGGAAGAATAAAAACAAAATTATTGGTAAGAAACATGTAAGTGTATAAATTACACTATTGATTTTGGAGGAAAATTATGGAAAATGTAGTTATTGGAATAGAAGGATATGTAGGTACGGGAAAGACATCTGTTTGTAGAGCTTTATTAAATAGAATTCCTAATTCTATTTTATTACACGGAGGAAATATCTATAGAGCAATTACATATGGTATATTAAAAACGGGTTTAATAAATGTAAAAGAAGATAATACTAAATTAAGTTCGTTAAATATGAAAAATATAATGGACAAATTGCAGCTAAGTTTAAAAATAGAAAATAGAGAAAGTGTTGTATATATTCATGGGAAAAAGATTGATGAAGAAGATTTGCAATCACCTGAAACATCAATTGCAACTTCAAAAATCAGTAATTATGCAAACAACGAAAAATTATATGAATTTGGAAAGCATATAATAGAAAAATTTAAAGCTAAGTATAATATAATATTATCTTCAAGAGACATTGTAAATATGTATCCAAAAGTTAATTATCATTTCCTTTTAGTTGCAGATTTAGATGAAAGAGTAAGAAGAAAATATCATCAATATGAGGGAGAAATTTCGATTGAGGATTTAAAAAAGCATATTCAAAAGCGTGATGAATTACAAAAAGAATCTGGATATTATAAGGTATATCCAATAACAAAAGTTGTAGATGTAACAGATTGTAAAACTGTAGAAGATGAAGCAAATAAAATTATACAATATATTAATTTAAGTGAAATTCCAAATATTAAATAAGTTTAAAGAGGCACATATGTGCCTCTTCTTTTATATAATAAAATAAGGAGGTTTTAAATATGTATGATAAAAATTATGAGGATTATATGAGTACTGTTTTAGGATATAATATAAATCAAGAAAATACATATTATAATAATGATTACAATAATGATTATAATTTTGATGATTTTTCTTATGAATTGGAAAAAAATTATCCAGAAATGTATCAATCATTAATTGAAAAAATAAATAAAATAAATATTCAAAATTGTAAAACAGATTTTAATAAAGAAATTGAAGAGTTATATAAAGATTTAAAAATAAAAGAAAATTCAAAAGATATGAAAAATATAATAATTGATTTATTAAAAATTTTAGTAATAAAAGAAAAAATTGAAGAAAGGAAATGTGGATTTAGGGATAGAAGTGTATATTTAAATAGAGGAGTAAGAAATTACAATCCATATATAGATTTTTAAATTTGGCAAAAACTGTAAGAATTATTTTTTAGAAAAAGGACATCATACTAGTATACCAGCAATTTATTGTTATAAAATTAAGCAATTGTGAGAAAGAAATCAATGATTCCAACCACAATTCAAATTTTGAGCAAGGAAGGTATATTAGATGAAAGTTAAAGATTGTATGTGCAATAATGTTTACTATTGCTTGCCAAATTCTACTGTTACTGATTGCGCTAAACTTATGAATGAAAACCATGTAGGTTGTGTGCCTGTATGCGATGAAGGTAAAAATTTAGTTGGACTTGTAACAGATAGAGATATAACTTTAAGATGTATAGCATCTGGTAAAGATTGTAATACAACTAAAGTTAGCGATATAATGACTTGTAATGTTTATACTTGTACTTCAAATGATGATATACAAACAGTTGAAAATAAAATGGCTGAAAACAATGTAAGAAGAATTCCAATAATAGATAGCAATAAAGTTGTAGGAATGATTACTTTAAAAGATTTAGTTAAAAATGAACAAGTAAATAGAACTGGAGTATATGCAACATTGGAAGATATTTGTTGTAACAAAACTAAGAATGCAGAATAGTTTATTAATCATTATAGGAAGTTAAATTTAAAAATAATGTATTTCACTTTGAAAAGGGAATTTTCATAACGAAAATTCTCTTTTTTCTTATGTGCATTTAATTAAAAATGGAGAAGGAAATCCAAATTGTCATAAATAATATAAATATACATATAATAGAATAAGGAGGGAGAAATGGTTTTTGATGTAGGTTATTTTTCTAAAGTATTTAAACGAATATGGGTAATTATTCTTAGTATCATAGTTTTAATACTTTTATTTAAACTCAGTGTTTTCTATATGCCATTTCTTATAGCGTTTATACTATCATTAACTCTAGAGCATCCAATTAAATTTTTTATGAAAAAATTTAATTTAAAAAGAAGGACAAGTAGTATAATAATATTTTTAATAACAATAGCAATAATTACAGGCTTACTTGTTTGGGGTATTTCTACATTAATTTCTGAGGCATCAAATTTAATGCAAGGAGTAAATAATTATATAGATAAAGCATATACTCAAATTCAAAGTATTTCATCACAATTTGATGTTAAAAGATTACATTTACCAGAACAGGTAGAAAAGGTATTTGAAACTTCGGGAGATGATTTTTTTAACAATATAGGAATATGGATAAAAAATAGTTTATCAAAATTAATAGATATTTTAATACAAATTCCAACAATTGCAATTTATACATCTATAACTTTAATAGCTCTATATTTTATGTGTGTTGATAAAGTATATATGATAGATGAAGTAGAACATCATTTGCCTACTAAATGGGTAAAAAAACTTGGCACACATATTAGAGAAATAATAGGCTCTGTAGGAAATTATTTAAAAGCTGAATTTATACTAGTTTTAGTTTCTTTTGTAATTTCACTCATTGGTTTTTATATATTAAATATTATTGGAATGAATATTAAATATCCATTACTAATTGCTTTAGGAATTGCTTTTGTTGATGCTCTTCCTATATTGGGGTCTGGAACAGTAATGTTGCCTTGGGCAGTAATATGCGCTGCGGATGGAAATTTACAGCTTGCAATATCAATTTTGGCTCTTTGGGTAATAATGTCCATAGTAAGACAATTTCTTGAACCGAAATTAGTAAGTAATAAAATAGGAATACACCCAATATTTACATTAATAGCTATGTACACAGGTTTTAAATTTGTTGGAGTGTGGGGAATGGTTTTAGGTCCAATAATTTTAATTGTTCTAAAAAATATATTTGGTACATTAATAGACAAAGGTGTTATAAAAGCTATACTAGAAAGGTAGGGTGATGAATCATACTGTAGGAACGTATGATTCATCCGGTGGATAAACAAACTCATCATTTGGTTTATCTATTTCCTTTAATGTAGTAATTTGTAATTCTGGCATATCACCATGGTAATCAACTTTTTTTATTGTTCCGGTAACTTCTACCCAAGTTCCATCTGCAAAATTTTTTATATCTTTATATTCTGATAAAAAACCAACTATAAGTGTTTGAAAATCTGAACTTATTACCATATCACGTGCGAGCACAAATTGCTCATCTGTAAAATCATATGCTCTATAAACATATCCAGAAAATTTATAAGATTTACCAATATAATTATCTATATGTTCATGAGAATCTTTTAAAATATTAGTATAATTTTTTGGGTCTATTTCAATCACGGATGATGAGTTATCTAAAACACTAACATTATTTTTAGCATCCATAAAAAGATTATAGCAACATACCGAAAAAACTGTAACTATTATAATTGTTACAATTACAAAAAATATTTTAAATATTAAACTTCCACTAACCTTTATATTATATATAAACAAAATAATTCCACCTCCATTTATAAATATTATGAAATTTTTTCCTTATATATGTTTTTTTAAAATAAATTATTGCTAAAAAAACATTTTAGTGATATAGTACATTTGATATTTATTTTTAGGAGGCAAAAGACGAATGGGCGTATTAAAGAAGATCTTTAAATCATACAGTGAAAAAGAAGTTAAGAGAGTAATGCCAATAGTAGAGCAGATTAACAAATTAGAACCAGAGATGGAGAAATTATCAGACAAAGAACTAACAGAAAAAACAAATTATTTTAAAAAGCAATTAAAAGATGGTAAGACATTGGATGACATATTACCAGAAGCTTTTGCAGTTGTTAGAGAAGCGTCTAAAAGAGTTTTAGGATTAAGGCATTTTGATGTTCAATTAATTGGTGGTATTATATTACACCAAGGTAGAATTTCAGAGATGAAGACTGGTGAAGGAAAAACTTTAGTGGCAACACTTCCAGCATACCTAAATGCACTAACAGGAAAAGGTGTTCATATTATAACAGTAAATGATTACCTAGCTAAAAGAGATAGTGAATGGATGGGTAAATTATATAGATTCTTAGGACTTTCAGTAGGTCTTGTTGTTAATGGATTGGAACCAGACCAAAGAAGAGCTGCATATGCAGCAGACATAACATATGGTACAAATAATGAGTTTGGATTCGATTATTTAAGAGACAATATGGTTTTATATAAGGAACAACTTGTACAAAGACCATTAAATTATGCAATAGTTGATGAAATAGATAGTATTTTAATTGATGAGGCTCGTACACCACTTATTATTTCTGGTAGAGCAAGTAAATCATCAGAATTATATAAAAAAGCAGATAGCTTTGTAAGAACATTACAACCAAAAGTTATCGTAGAAGAAGATGTAAAAGATTATAATCAGGCAGAGGACAATGAGAAATATGATTATATAGTAGATTTAAAAGCTAAATCAGCTTCATTAACACAAAAGGGTATTAAAAAAGCTGAGGAATATTTTAATCTTGAAAATTTCAACGACTTAGAGAACTCAGAAATTGTACACAATGTTAACCAAGCATTACGTGCACATGGAGTTATGAAGAAAGATATAGATTATATCGTTAAAGATGGAGAAGTTTTAATAGTAGATGAATTTACTGGACGTATTATGTATGGAAGAAGATACAATAATGGTCTACATCAAGCTATTGAAGCAAAAGAACATGTTAAAATTGCAGATGAATCTAAAACACTTGCAACAATTACGTTCCAAAATTACTTTAGAATGTATGAAAAATTATCTGGTATGACTGGTACTGCTATGACAGAAGAGTCAGAATTCCAAGAAATTTATCATTTGGATGTTGTTTCTATACCAACAAATAAACCTATGATAAGAAAAGATTATCCAGATATTGTTTATAAAAATGAAAGAGCTAAATTTAAAGCAGTTGTAAATGATGTAAAAGAAAGTCATGCCAAAGGACAACCAGTCTTAATTGGTACCGTTTCAATTGAAAAATCAGAAAAATTAAGTAAGATTTTAACAAAGGAAGGTATTAAACACCAAGTATTAAATGCTAAAGCTCATGAAAGAGAAGCTGAAATAATAGCACAAGCAGGTAAATTTGGAGCTGTTACAATAGCAACAAATATGGCTGGTCGTGGTACTGATATTATGCTTGGAGGAAATAGTGAATTCTTAGCAAAACAAGCTATGAAAAGAAAGAAGTATTCTCCAGAAATTATAGAACAAGCTACAGCATTTAATGAAACAGATGATCAAGACATTTTAAATGCTAGAAAAGTATTTAGAGAATTAGTTAAGCAATATGACCAAGAAATAGCAGAAGAAAAACAAAAAGTTATTGAAGCTGGCGGTTTAAAAATAATTGGTACAGAAAGACATGAATCAAGAAGAATTGATAACCAATTACGTGGTCGTAGTGGTCGTCAAGGAGATCCAGGTTCTTCAAGATTTTATATTGGTCTAGATGATAACTTAATGAAAATCTTCGGTGGAGCTGCAATAACAAAAGTATATGATAAATTAAATGCATCAGAAGATTTACCAATAGAATCTAAAGTTATTACTAAAGCTGTTGAGAATGCTCAAAAGAGGGTTGAAGGTAGAAACTTTAGTATCAGAAAGAATGTATTAAAATATGATGATGTTATGAATGCTCAAAGAGAGTTGATTTATAAACAAAGAAGAGAAGTTCTTGATGGTAAAGATTTAAAAGATAATATAGAGAAAATGTTTGCTTCAATTGTAGATGATGTTTTGGCAACACACTTCAATTTAGCTGAAGGTGAAAAACTAAATAAAGAAGCATTAATGCAAGATATTTTAGATGAATTTGGTGTAACTGAATTAGACAGTATGAAAAAAGATGAACCAGATATTATAGAAGTTACAGAAGAATTATCAAATAAAGTTAATGCTGCATATGCTGCTAAAGAGCAAGACTTTGGAGAAAAAGAAATAAGAGAACTTGAAAGAGTTGTTGTTCTAAAAGTTGTTGACCAAAAATGGATGGACCATATCGATAATATGGAAGAATTAAAAAATGGTATTGGTCTTCGTGCGTATGGACAAAAAGACCCTGTTGTTCAATACAGAATTGAAGGAACAGATATGTTTGATGAAATGAATGAAAACATTAAGTTAGATGTTGTTAAGATACTTTGCCATGTAGAAAAAGTAGGAAATGTAGTTAGAACATCTAGTGTAAGTGAAACAAAAGAAGGATTTGATGAATCAGCAATAAGCTTGGTAGATGGTAAATTATCTCAATCAGATAAAAATCATGCACATCAAACAATTGTAAATGATGGACCAAAGATTGGTAGAAACGACCCTTGCCCATGTGGAAGTGGCAAAAAGTACAAAAACTGTCATGGTAGAAATGCTTAAACCCAATGAAAAATAAGCATTTATAAAAATAAATAAAATGCAAAAACTTGTCCACAGTGGACAAATGTCCACGATTTGTCCACATAAATTAAAGTTTGTGGACAAATCAAAAGAAAACCTTTATATATCAATAAAAATACTGTGTAAACAAATTAAGAAATCTTATAAAATGTCAGCATTCTAAATGCTGACATTTTCCGTTTCACTAAAAAAATTAGTGAAGGAGAGAGAATTATGGTAAGTGTAAGAAAAGAGGATAGGTTTACGAATATCGATTCGAAACAGGAATGGTTGATGGAAAAAGAAAAGAATATACCAGTTATAGTAGGAAAAAGAGGAGATAAAATAAATATTGAAAAAGATTTATATCTAGATATACTATTCCCAGAAAGTGAGCAAATAGAAGAAAATGTAATAAATAATAATTCTTTAGTTTTTAATATACATTATAATAATTTTTCAATGTTGTTTACAGGAGATATTGAGGAAATTGCTGAAAAAAGAATTATTGAAATAACTAATAAAAGTAGATTAAAAGCAGATATAATAAAAATTCCACATCATGGTTCAAAAACATCATCTACTAGAGAGTTATTATAAAGAGTTTTGCCTAAGTTTCTGATTTAATCTTTTACGAAACTCCTCAAGCCCAAACATATTCATCCGGGCAAGAATACCATAATCACTATGAGCAAGGCTTCCTTTTCGTGAATAATAAGATAAATATTTATATACTTTTTCAACATCTTTTCTTGTATAATTAGGCATGATAGTCCTTTCTAAAAATGCCAATTAACATAATGTTATTATAACACGAAACTTACATAAAATCAATTGACTAAGAAAGGTATAAAAAATCCTCCCTATCTTAATTATAAGTATAGGGAGGAAAGGAGTTAAAAATTAAGATTTTGAGTTTTTTTGTAGCATCTTAATTTTTATCTCAAAGGCACGCTTTATATTATCAGGTAAAATATCTTCATGTAACTGCCGTTGAAATTCTTCGAAACCATTGTCATCTATATAGTTACGAAGTTTCCTAAAATTACAAAAAGGACAACTTCCTTTACATGAAGTTAGAGTATTATAAATATATTTTATCTGTTGTAATGTATAATAGTTTGCCATAATGCTCCTTTTTTATAGTTATTAGGAGACTTAATTATAATATGAAATATATTTCATGTCAATAAAATATGAAAAAAAAATCACATTTTTTAAAAATTTTCTTTATTTAATTGACTAAAATAAAAACAAATAATATAATTATATATAGTATATATGACACAATCAAAGAAATGACAAAAAAATTATATACTCATGTCCAAATTTTGGAAAATGAAAAATTAGTAGGAATATTTAGTGAAAATCCTTTATTAGATATTGTAAATGTAGAATAAGAACTGCCATGGAAAGAATAAATAATTAGAATTAAGAAGTGTAACCTAAATCTAGGGAGCACTTCTTTTTAATTGTTGATTTCTAATAATAGCAAGATTAAAAATTTGTCTATTTTATTTACAATCGTAACAATTATAAGATATAATGTTGAATAAGTTTGAAAATGAGAATTCACATTGAAAATAAAGGGGAAAAAATAATTATGAAAAATACGGTTATAAAATTATTTATTTTTATTACAATAATTGCATTATTATTTGCGATATATGTGCAATTTAATAAAATGATTTATGAAGAGAAAACAATAGATGCGTATATAAATTATAATAATGAACAAAAAAAATGCAAAGTAGTAGGTACAACTACTAATTATATTTTCCTAACTAGATTAAAAAATATGGATACATCTATAGAAGGTGCAGTTTGGAATGTTTTGGATTTTGATGGTAATATAGTTTCTACTTTTGAAACAAATGAAGCGGGACAAGGTGGAGTAGTAGGTTTAGACTATGGCGAATACTTTTTGGAAGAAAAAAGTGTGCCAAATGGTTATACAAAAAATAATCAAAGGTATAAAGTTATCTTTTCTCCAAATGATACTCATTATGAGTTAAATATTGTAGATGAAACTACAGATAATGCTGTTATATTCGTGGTAACTGATAAAAGCGGAAATCCTTTACCAGGAGTAAAGTTAAATGTATACAACAGTGATAATGAACTATTACATAAATTAGTTACAAATAAGGATGGATATGCGGGAGTTATGAATTTAAGCCCTGGTATGTATCATGCTGTTCCAACCAATACAGGTGATTATGTATATAGATATTTTGAACAAGAAAAAAATAAGGTTTTAAGATATGATTTGGAATTTGAGGGGATAAAAGAATGAAAAATATTTATAGGTATTTAATTACAATTATTTTATTAATTGTTGTTTTGTTATCTGTAGTTACATACAGATATGAGATAGCTGATAGAATGACATTGCTTAGAGAGAACAATTATTTAGTTCCTGCAAAAGATACATTTATAGATGATAAAGAGGAGATATTTGTATCCGAAGTTAATCAAACTCAAATAGCAAGCCCATTAAACATAATGTATAAAGCTGAAAATACTAATGTAGATATATTTAGTTTATCATATGGCAATAGTGAGCTTAAAGTTGGTGATAAACTTAAAAGGTGTGAAGCACCTTATGCTTCTGATCAATTAAATATGATTTTTAAAAAAACATATCCAAGTATAAGTTTGGAAGAAATGGGAGTTAAAACTGTTGAGGAAGCTTATATGATTAAACAATTAGCACTATGGGAATTGGCATTTCGTACAGGAGAGTCTAAATATGGTACGGAACTTAGTTATGTGGATTCTGTACGAAATGATTTGAAACTAAAAGATGAAACAATATTTAGAAAAGCAGAAGAATTAATTAGATATATTGAAGAATTTGATTATACAGATAATGAAGAAATTGATCTTGTTTCAACATTAACTGTAAAAACTTTAGATGTTAAAAATGTTTTTTATGAAAATGGTGGATATATAGCGGGACCATACAAATATACAGTTACAGCGGGTGAATTAGTGAATTGTGAAGTGACAGCATTAGATAATAATGGTAATGATATAGGAGCACAAATTTTAGAAAGTAATGGAAAAATCAAAACGGAATTTGCTGCTAATGATGAATTTTATGTTAAATGTCCAAATAATAAGGATGATCTAATAGTTACAGTAAAGACTGATGTAAAAAGACTGAATGGTGTTTTTTTTGAAGCGGAAAATGGAGATGATTATGTAATTAATGCTGGTATAGATAACCATATGGAGCAACCTGTAACAATTCATTGGACTACATAAATAAAGAGGGGATGTGTTTTTTATGAAATCTAAAAGATTATTAATTTTATTGATAATAATTTTAATTGTGATTATTGCTATAGTAATTTTTTCTAAAGTTAGCCTATCAAATGAAGAAGATAACGTTGATGTAGACTATAGTGCAGAAAATAGTATAGATGTATATTTGTTAGAAAATGAAGATGAGGAGATAAATGAAAATAATAATACAAATTATGTTCCTATTTTAAGTGAGGAAGCAAAAGCAGATGAATATTCTTTAGCCATAAAAAAATATGAATACACATTTAAAAAACCAGAATTATATGGATTGAAATTAAAAATACTTAATGATAGGCAACATAATATAGAAGATGGATTTTTATATACAGAATGTAGGGTAAGAGTTGATGATTCTATAATAAAAAAAGTACAAATAGAAAAATTTTATGATGATAAAAATCAAATTGAATTTTTAGATAAAAATAAAAATACAAAATCTGAATTTGAAAATGGTGAGACCATAGTTATTAAATGCCCTGACAATACAGATTTTTCGGTAGTTGATTATAAATTTACAGTTGAATTTGTACATAATGGAAAAACATATAAATCTTCAGTTACAACAGGCTTAGTTACATATTTTGAACGTTATGGAAGAGTTGAAGCTACATTTTATAAACCTGGTACAAAAGATTTGTTAATAGGGGGACAAGTAAGATTTGATAAAATATTTCCAGAATATAATAAAATAGAATTTATAGGAGATTCAAAAACGGGTAGAGATGGAAAGGTTATATTTACAAATGTACCAGTAGGACAATATAAATTAACTAAAGTGATTAATGGTAATGATGTCGAAAGTAAAACATTTGAGATAAAACCTGCAGAGACTACAACAGTCGAATTTTAATAATATTATTAGATAAAGGTGAAAATTAAATGAACAAATTATTAAGAATTATATTATTAATAATACTATTTGTAATAGTATTTCTTATTACTAAAGGTACAATAACATTTGCATACTGGTATTCAACTGTATATATAATTTTTACAAGTTTTTTAGCTTTACTTATATGTTTTAAATATGATGCACTAAAATATATTTTTGAAAAAACAAAAAAACGAAAATTTTTGTATTCAACAATAGTAATAATAAGTTTTTTTGTTTTAATAAATCTAATATATTATTTTGGACCTAAGAATTATGTAATAGATGATTGGTATGATTTGTATTATTCACAATCAAAAAATGCAGAGAAAGTGTTACTATCTTTTATTTTTATTCCAGAATATTATGGTGATATAAACATTTTAAAAATGACTTTACTTGAATCAATATTTTCTTTTGCATTTATTATAATTGCTCAATTAAGAGAAAAGATGGAGAAAAAGGTAAAGAATTATGTTAGCATTACTAATTATGGAGTAATTGGATATGTTTTAGATAGAGTAATTAAAAATATTTTTAGATATAAATTATTTATTATTTTCTTTATTCTCGTATTAACAATTTCATCAAAATATAGATATGTTTATTATGTTAAAATGGCTGGTATAAGTATACTTATACTATCAGTTATATGTTTTATAATTAAAAATTACTTATCTATTAAAAAGTGTATAAATAAAAATAAGCAAAAATATGGAAAAGATAATTTAGTAATTGTTGCATCACAAGATAGTAGAGAGTTTTCTATGTTGGGAGACTTTATAAATCCTTTATTTAAATTTTATAAATATAATACAACCAGTATTGGAAAGAGTTTACTAGTTGATGCAAAAG
The DNA here is from genome assembly GCA_944389475.1 of uncultured Clostridia bacterium. Taxonomy (GTDB): domain Bacteria; phylum Bacillota; class Clostridia; order TANB77; family CAG-508; genus Merdicola. The sequence goes on along the minus strand of CALXMM010000007.1, from coordinate 42,761 downwards.
ACTATGTATTTGTTTCGTATGATGTAATAAGATATAGATTAATAAAAACGACTGAATATAATGCGAAATCATATGTCATTTTATTAAAGAATGATATTTATTTATTTGTAATTGATGATTATAGAATGGGAATTTATCAAGAAAAAATAAATAAAATAATTGGAAATTGTGATAAGTTTATTATTTTTCCTAAATTTAATTTTCCCGGTTTGCAAATAAAAAAAGAGAATCTCAAGGGAAAATTCTTATTAAGATATAGGAGTAAATTTGATTTAAAAGCTATAATTGAGGTTTTAAATTTAAAAGAAGATGATATATCTTTAAAAGAAGCTGTTTTAGATTTATTTAATTCAATAAGTCAAAAAGAAAATAGTGATAAAAATATTTATATAAAATATAGTCTTAACACTATATTAAAATCATTTAACTATATTGAATATTTCTATTCTCTATTAAAAATTTGTGAATATATAATACATTATTTAGGATTAAAAGATGTAATAAATGCCCCACAAAAAATTATAGACAAAAAAATACGAGTAAAAGATGGTGGGTTATCTGCTTGGCGTGATAGTATTAATTATGACAAAACATATAATAGAACTTTAGCAGAAGATGAAAAAATTATAAGTTCGTTAATCAATTTAAGAAAAATATTAGAATTTAAGACTGAATATAATGAAAATTATATATTTAAGTTTAAAAAAGATTTATGTAAAACAATAATAGATATTAGAAATAATTTACTTGGTCATGGAGTTATTACATATGATGTTTCTGAAAGAATAGTAAAATATTTATTTGTTGTTGCCAAGGAATTTGTTAATATTTTTGAAAATATTGATATCACAATAGAAGAAGATGAAGAAATAAAGAAAATATTTGCAGAAGATATTAAAGCAATATACAAAGAAGATAAGTTTATTTATTTATATAGTAAGATGAATAAAAATAAATCTAAAGACTTTCCAGAATATTTAAATTACGAAACTGGAAAGCGTATGTCTAATGGTAATATTTTTGAAATGTTGGACAGAATTTGGGCTCCTTCTGAAATAGAAGAAACATTAGGAAGATTTATGTAAGGGGAAGGGATGAATTAGATGAAACAGAAAATAGAAAAACTTAACTGGTATATTCTAATCTTTATTTTTTCTATTGAATTAATTGGTTTGAACATTGTATTAAAACAATGTGGGATAGCATTAAGTAGCAATCCATATGGATGGATTCGAGCTGTATTGCTTGTTTTAGCTTTTGATATAATTTATATATTATATATATTTGATATTTTAAATAGAGATAAAAAAATAAAAAATATTTTATTTACATATAAAAAGGATGCAAATTTAAAATTTTCTAGAAATATTGCTTTTCTAGAAATAATTAAATTAAGTTTAATACTATTATCAACCTATAAAGTTACAATACTATCTGGTTTTTCCTATAGATATATTAGATTAATAATTCTATTTATATTAGTTACAATAACTTTTTACATTTTACATGCCTTAATGTCCAAAAGTGATGATATAGCGTTTAAATTAAAAAAATTAAGAAAAGATATAAAAAAAGGTAAAACGGAATTTAATTTTATTTTAATAGATGGTTCTAAAACATCAAGTTCATTTGATTTAATTAATTTACCGAAATATAAAATTGAAAAATACAATATATATATTAATATTAATAAAGATCTACCGGAAATTGTAAAATACAATGAAAAAGCCAAAAGCTTAGTATTATCTAATACCGTTGCTGTGATACATGAAATTAATGATATAGGAGAAATAAAAAATATATTAGAAAAACAAACTATAAACAATTTTCATATGTACCATATTATGGCAGTTTCTAATTTAAAAAACATTTATACAAAAACAGAATTACAACATATAAATGCTTTAAAAATATGTGATTTAGAAAATGATATTCAATTTGTAGAAAACATATTATCAATTGAAATTGATAATATTGTAAACGAATTTAAATATAAAAGAGCATTAAAAAAATTATCCTCTTCTAAATTTATATTAAAAAGTACTACTGATAGCATTATTAAAAATATAGAAATTACATGTAAATATAACTTTAATAACAGATTAAAAGATAAGATAGAGGATGTACCTACAGATAAATATTTATTTGAATTATTTAGAAATGCATATTTAAATAAGTCTCCTTATCAATCAGTTCTTATATTTTTTAATTATATAACTGTTTGTGGAAAATTAATTGAATATTATTTATATTCAAAATATAATAAAAAATTTGATATAAATAAAATAGATAAGGGAAGAATAGGCGATAATCCTTCAATTTGGAATAGTAACATATTAATTAATTTATACAAACAACCTCAGGAAAGGTTATATAGGAATTTAAGAGAGAAAAAATATAATTTATCAAGAGATGAAAAAGTTTTAATAAAATACTATTTATCAAACATGATAGATACTGAAATTAAGGGAGATAACATTACATATGATGGAATGATGAATTTATTTATTGTATTTAGAAATAAAGTAGAAGCACATGGAATATTAAATGATGACAATATTTATGCAGTGTGGAATATAACACGTTTTTTTGTTAATTATTTAAACAAATTTTATGATATTTCTAATTTAAATATCGAATATGATAATATGGATGTAAAAGTTGGATATAAAGAAGATCAAAAAATAAATTTGGGAAAATATGTAATAATGTATAATAATTATTTATGTTTTATAAAAGATAAAGATAAGTATATAAATTATTTTGCTGGAGAAGTTAAGCCAAGCTTTATAAAAAAATAATTTTTCAAGAGAGGATGATAAAATGAGAAGTTTTGAATTATATTTAGATGAAAGCGGAAAATTTGTAGATGAAAATAAAGCAATTTCACCATCATTAATTGGTGGGATATTGGTAAAGAAAGATGATTTGTTTATTGATAAAGCAAAAAATATTATGGAAGAGGCTGTAAAAAATGTACATGAGAAATATGTACATATTAATGATTTAACTAAAATAAATCCTAAATTATCTGCAAAAGTAGCCGTTGATATTATGAAAAATATAAGAAATATTCCAGCACATGTAGTAGTTTTTTCTAATAAAGAATTACTGGATTTTAAAGATGATAAATTGCTATATTTAAATATTATGGCTGAGGGCATAGTGAATTTATTGGAAAAGCTTTCGATGGAAAAAGCTGACCCAATAGAGTTAAATGTTATTGCTGCTGTAAGAAGAGATTTAAAAATTGATGATGATAAAACTGTAATAGAAATAGAGGAATATAGTTCAAGAATAAAAGAACGAATATATATGAAAATGGCTGAGAAAAATTTATTTTTATCCAAGAATTGTAAACTAAATTTCAAACTTTCATCTGCAAGGAAAAATCCAAAATTAATGATTGCAGATGTTGTTTGCAATTCTAAATTAACTATAAACAGTAAAAAATTCAATGATGAACAAAGAGAAATTTTAAATAACATATATGATAGTAGTAAGTATATTTTTAGTGTGTTTAAAACAGATATTCAAAAGAAATTATCAGAATACTTAATACAAAACAATGTAGTAGATGCCATGTTTTTATTAAATGAAGAAAATGATGAAAAACAATCTAAAGAATTAGCACTTTTAATAATTAATAATATAAACACTATGCCTATTTCTAATTTAAGGATACAATTAGAATTATTAGCTCTTAAAATTAGAAGTATAATTGATGTTCAAAGGAATTTGATTTTATGTGAGAAATTTTTGGTAAAGCTACAAAATGAAATAATTGGAAAAATTAAAGTTAAAGATTTTATCATAAACAAACTTAAAATTGATATTTCATTATATCTTCTTACAATATATACACATCAAGGTGATAATGAAAATAGCAAAAAACAGATTGAGATAAGTAAAAAGGGATTAAGAGAAATTAATGGCTCTTGGGATTTCTTGGATTATTATTATATTTTAAAAATAAGAGAAGCTGTATTTTATAATACATGTTTTAATAATACAAAAGCCATAGATGTATTAACTGAAGTTATAGACAAATTTATAAAACTTTTAAAAATCATGAATGAAGTAAAAGAATTTAGTAATATTAAATCAGATATGGTTGCGAAAGCAGTTGGTACGAGACTTCAGTCATATACAAATTTAATTACACCTAATACTCCGGAGAATTTAAAACAAGAATATTATGAAAAAGCAGTACAAGATTCAAATTTTGCAATAAATCAATTTATATCTGAAATGGATAAAAGAAGGCAATATCAGTATAGAGCAATGTTAGAGATTTCTATGGATAATTTTGATAATGCTGTAAAATATTTAATGAAAGTTGTTGGATTAAATGAGATTAATTTTGATAAGTTTTTAGCGTATGTTAATACTATTACAGATTTTTCTAAAAATTTTATTATAACTAATTATTTTATAATTATGCAAAATGCATTAAACAATGGCAATAAATCTCTTGGATTAAAAATGTATGATTCATATAAAAACAATAAAGAAATTTATAATGAGTATTCTTTAATAACTGAGGAAAATCAAATAGTATTTGAAAATAATAATAAAGATATTTATATGCATCCATTTGAAATCATTTATTGGAATTTAGGAAAATTTATTGAGGAAGCAAATAGAGATTTGGCTAATAAATATTTTGATAAAGCATTAGAAATATGCGATAAAATGAATGAACAAACCATAGATGTATTAGCTATTGCCATAGAGGCAGATAAATTAATAATATCTAAAAATATTCAAAATGATAAACAAAATCTTTTAAAAAGATATTCAAATATTGTTAATAATGAAAAATATAGTGAAATTAATGAATTTTTGAATAAATTTAAGGAAGAATTTGAGATTATAGAGATATCTAATGATGACAATGAAACTATTAGAAAGGCTTGCAAGATTATTGCTGAAGAAATTAAAGTATAAAGCTAAAATTAAAAGAAGAGGTTTGTATCCTCTTCTTTTAATTTTTCAATAAATTATAACAGCATTAATAATTTAATTTAACAACTGCTATACCATTTATTATTTTTATACATCCTTCATTAGGATATATAGGCATATTTAAATATCAATGAAAAATAGTTTTTAGTAAATTTTCCTCTTCTAATTAGAAAAATTTTTCTATAAAACATATAATTGGTTGATATAAAGTAAATAGAATGATAAAATCAAACTAATACAATAGGTAAAGGAGAAAAGATTATGGATTTTTATGAAAGAATAAAAAAGATATGTGGTGAACATAATAAAGTTGCTTTATTTGTAGATATGGATGGAACGTTAGTAGAATATAATGTATTTCCAGATGGAGCGGTAACTACTGAGTCTAGAGGTCTATTTGTGGATAATAAACCACTTAATTTTATAATAGATAAAATTAAAAGAATAAATGAGTTAAAGAATATAGATATATACATATTAACTTACTCAAGGAGCAATATAATAAGAGAAGAAAAAAAGATTTGGTTAAAAAAATATATGCCTTTTATTAAAGAAAGTAATTACATTATTTTAGTAAAAGAAAATGGAGATTACAATTCAGAAAATAGAAACTATGTTAAAGGCAACAAAATGCTTGAAAAAGCAAACGAATATGATTATTTAATATTATTAGATGATGACCATAATATATTAAGAAATACAAAGAAAGCACTTAAAGATAGGGGAGAAGTTTTTCATGTATCATCTGCAATAGTTGAATAAAAAACAATTAAAATAGTTGAATAAGCATAAATTTCGTTGACATAACTAATCATAAGTGATAAAATCAACTGAACAATACAATTTAATATTCAAGTACCTTATAAGATACCAAGGAGAATATCATGACAGATGATGTAATTGATCAGAATGCTACTACTACTGAGAATTCAACGAAGAATCCAAAAGCAAAGGCGAAAAGAAATAAAAGCAAAAGGCCTAATGCAATTAATAGATTCTTGAAGGAAAATTCCGAAGGTCAAGGATCCACAATAACGAAACTTCCAAGAATTCAAGATGTAGAAGAAAGCGTTCTAAGATGTATTATTGGTCAAGATAAACCAGTAAGACAGATTATTACAGCCATTTATAAAGCAATTGTTTTTAAACAAATAAAAACAAACCTTTTGATAATTGGTGACAGTGGTACTGGTAAAACAGAGACCATACGCCAAATCTTGAATGAGCTTAATCTTCCATATACTATTGAGGATGCTACAAAGTATACTCAAGAAGGGTATTATGGAGCTGATGTAGAAGATATGATTTATAATCTCTACGAAAATGCAAACGAAGATATCGAAAGGGCTAAAAATGGAGTAATTGTCATTGATGAAATTGACAAAAAAGCAGGAAATGGTGTTTCCGGTGAACGTGATGTTTCCGGAAGAGAGGTATTAAACAGTCTTCTTAAAATAATTGAAGGTTCAAATGTCGTAGTTTCTACGGATGAATATCCGTTTTCAATTAATTTCGATACCTCCAATTTGATTGTAATCTTTTTAGGTGCTTTCTCTGGACTAGAGGAAATTCGTAAAAAGAGATTAAACTCTACTCAATCTGGTTTTAGGTTGAATAAAGATTCTAAGGTAAAGCAAGATACTAGATTCTTGAAGCAAGACTTGATAAAATATGGTTTACCTGAAGAATTTGTTGGTAGAATTAATACTATAGTTGAGATGAACAAGCTTACAAAACAAGACTTGGCATTGATACTTAGGAATTCTAAGCTATCAATATTCAGGGAATACCAACGAGAATTGCGTAATAGGGGTATTTCGCTTTACTATAAAGGAAAGCTGTTTGAACTTATCGCTGCAAAATCATTATTAACTGATACGGGAGCGAGAGAGCTTAATAATACTGTCAATTATATTTTTGACAGAATAATATATGAAGTTCTTTCTAATCCTAAAAAATATCCAAAGAAGAGGCATTTTGATAAATATAAGAAATGTACTTTGGATTTGGGTATTGTTGATGATAATTCAAAATATACCATTTCATAATTTGTCAATTTCTCCAATAAAAACTACCCTATCTCCATAATTGGATTTAAGGTAGTTTTTATTTGACTTTTTGCTTTTTGAATAATATAGTGTATACGGGAATAAAAGGAGGAGAAAAACAAATGAAAGAATTTAAAAATTCTTTATTATTAGTAATATTGTGGCAAATAATAGGATGGGGAATTTTTATATTTTGTGATGAAACAATTCAAATACGTTATAATGATTTACAAAAATATTTACTTTCAATAATGTTTCTTATTGTAACACCTATTATCTATTTAATATATTCTAAAAAAATAATAACTAAAAATAATTACAGTTCAAAAAAATTTAATGCTTTCTTCTTAATATTATGGGTAGTTTTTTCAATAGTATTAGGATTTACTATTGGTGAGTATAAGCCAAAAGATGGGCAATGGCTTGATGGTTTGCAATATGTAGAATATGGAATAGCATTGTTATTTCCTGTTATTATAGTAATTATTGTTAAAATAGTTTATTCTATTTATAAATTTTTAAAAAATAAAATAAATGAATAACTTATAAAGAAAAGGGTTGCCTAGAAAGGAGTAACAATGGCAGGTTATGTAATTCACCTAGCAGTGGGAGAGGAATATTTAAGAAATTATCCAAATGAAATAAAAAAATATGAGGATTTTATAGAAGGAATAATTTATCCTGATTCTGTAACAGACAAATCATTAACACATTTTGGACCTAAAAGTAGTCAGCCAAATTTAAGAGAATTTTTTAATAAAAGAGATATAAACGAAGATTTCGATAAGGGTTATTTTTTGCATTTAGTTACAGATTATTTGTTTTATAATAAGTTTTTAAGTATATTTTCAAAAAAATATATTTATACTGATTATGATATTTTGAATAAGGAATTACAAGAAATCTTTCAGGTGAAAATTCCGGAACAGGTTAAAGATAAAGTTTTTTACGAGACTGGAAAAACTAAAATATTAAATCTAGAAGAAACAATAGAATTTATAAGGAAAACAGCAAAGTATAATTTAAATGACATAAAAAAAGCTGTACTTAGAGGAGATAAATTTTGGCTAGAAATTAGACCACTAAAAAGAATATAAGGAGTGATGGAAGTGATAGAGTTAGAAGAGAATTTAAAAGAACTTCAGGATTTATCTATTAAATTAAAAGAAATAGGTGATTCTCTTTGAAGTAGATAAGCTTAAAGTAAGATTATCTGAATTGGAAAAAGAAACTTTGAAACAGGATTTTTGGAGTAAGGATAATAGTAGTATTTTGCAAGAGATTAAAATTCTAAAAGATAAGGTTAATTCATATACTAAAGTATATACTAGTTTGGAAAATTTGGAAGAAATGAATAATTTATTAACCACAGAAGAGGATAATGACCTTATTAAGGAATTGTTGCATGATACCAAACAACTTAAAGAGGATATTGAAAATTTAGAAATTAAAACTTTATTATCTGGTAAATATGATGCTAATAATGCAATTGTTTCTATGCATCCGGGAGCTGGCGGAACAGAATCTCAAGACTGGGTAGAAATGCTATATAGAATGTATACTAGATGGGCTGAAAAGCATGGTTTCCAAGTTAAGGAGTTGGATTATTTAGAAGGCGATGAAGCTGGAATAAAAAGTGTTACTTTTTTAGTTAAGGGTGAATATGCATATGGATATTTAAAAGGTGAGATGGGTGTTCATAGATTAGTTAGAATTTCACCTTTTGACAGTGGAGGAAGAAGACATACATCATTTGCTTCTGTAGAAGTTTTACCGGAGATAAATGATGATATAGAAGTTGATATAAATCCGGATGATTTAAGGATTGATACATATAGAGCATCCGGTGCTGGGGGTCAACATATTAATAAAACCTCTTCTGCTGTAAGAATAACGCATATACCAACTAATATAGTAGTAACATGCCAGTCAGAACGTTCTCAAATTCAAAATAGAGAAACTGCAATGAAAATGTTAAAATCAAAATTGTTTGATTTAAAAGAAAAGGAACATGAAAAAAATATTTCTAACTTAAAAGGTGAACAAAAAGATATTGCATGGGGAAGTCAAATTAGGTCATATATATTTTGCCCATATACATTGGTAAAGGACCATAGAACGAATTATGAAGTTGGTAATGTACAAGCTGTTATGGATGGACAATTAGATGATTTTATAAAAGAATATTTAAAAAAATTTAACAAACATTAATTATATGATATAATCTATTCGGAATAAAATAGTAACAACAATCGTTGCTAAAAACTATTTATTTTCATATATTATATTGAGGTGATATTTAATTAAATTCACTTCTTACATTATAAAGAAGAGGGTGTCAAAATGGACACAATAGTTTTAAAATTTGGAGGAAGTTCAGTTTCAGATAATATTAAGTTAAATATTGTAGCTGAGAAAATTAAAGATTTTTATAAGGAGAATAATGTAGTAGTTGTAGTTTCAGCTCAAGGTAAAACTACAGATAATTTGTTAAGAGAGGCAAGGGAATTAAGCAATGTACCAAACGAAAGAGAATTAGATACTTTGCTTAGCTCAGGTGAACAGATGTCAATGTCTAAATTAAGTATTTTACTTAATAGATTGGGATATCCAACAATTTCCTTAACCGGTTGGCAAGCAGGGATTTTTACAAGTGAAACAAATCAATCTGCAGTTATAGAAAATATTGACACAACAAGAATAAAAAAAGAATTAGCAGATAGAAAAATTGTTATTGTAGCAGGATTTCAAGGTGTTAATGACAAAGGAGATATTACAACATTGGGTAGAGGTGGTTCAGATACAACTGCAGTTGCTATTGCAGCAGCTTTAAAAGCAGATAAGTGTTATATTTTCTCAGATGTTGATGGTGTATATTCTACAGACCCAAATAAAATAAAAGATGCAAAAAAGATTCCAGAGCTTTCTTATGAGGAAATGGAAGATATATCAAATGAAGGGGCTAAAGTTTTGCATAATAGATGTGTAGAAGTTGGAAAGAAATTTAATATTCCTATAGTTACTAAGTCAACTTTTAATAATAGACCTGGAAGTGTTATAAGCAATAAAATTGAAGACACTAAAGTAAAAAGTATTGTTAAGAATGATGATATAATTTTAGTAAATGCAAAACAAGATGTTTATACACCTAGAATGATAAATCGTATATATAGAAAATTATTAGACAATAATATATTTATAAATAATATTATAAATAATAGTACATCTAATTTAAATATTCAATTTACAATTAAGTCATCAGAATTTAATAAGTTTGAAAATGTTATAACAAACGAATATCCTAAATTGGATTGTTCATATAAAAATATTAGCAATATATCAATTATTGGTTATGGAATAATGAATGATTCTAATATAATAATTAAAACAATGGAAATACTAGATACAAATGCGTTAGAAGTTTTAAATATTCAAACAAATGAATCTAAAATAAAAATAATCTTTAAAGATAAATTAAGTGATAATATTTTAGAACAATTACACAATGCTTTAATAGATTAGGAATAATGGAATTAGAACCATGGAACCCTATGGGAACTTTAGCAGATTAGGAGAAATAATATGTATGATTGTATAATAATAGGTAAAGGACCAGCAGGAATTAGTACAGCAATATATATAAGTAGGTCAAATCTAAAATGTTTAGTTGTAGGTAAGGATGAAACAGCTTTAAAAAAAGCAAAATCAATCGAAAATTATTATGGCTTTGAATCACCAATATCTGGTGAAGAATTATTTAGAAGAGGAATAAATCAAGCAAAAAATCAAAATATAGAAATAAAGAATGATGAAGTTTTAGATATTGAATATCTTAATAATTCTTATCTTGTAAAGACTGTTAATAATGAATACGAAACAAAAACAGTTGTTCTTGCAACAGGAAAAAACAGAAAAATGTCGAATATATTAGGTGAGGATAAATTTATTGGAAAAGGAATTAGCTATTGTGCTATATGTGATGGCTATTTTTTCAAAAATAAAAATATTGCTGTTATAGGAAGTGGAGAATATGCTATTCATGAAGCTGGAATTTTGCAAAATGTTTCAGATAAAGTAACAATTTTCACAAATGGCGGTAAACTTCCAGAAAATAGGTCAATCGAAATAAAAAATGTTATAGAGGGTAGAATTGATGCCATAAGAGGAGACAAAAAAGTAGAAAACATTCTTCTAAATGATAAAAGAAGTATTCCTGTTGATGGAGTTTTTATAGCACAAGGAATAGCTTCTAGCATAGATTTTGCTAAGAAACTTGGAATTATTCTAGAAAATAATAATATAGTAATAAATGATAATATGGAAACAAATGTCCCTGGAATTTATGCTGCAGGAGATTGTACTGGAGGTTTATTACAAATAAGTAAAGCGATTTATGAAGGAGCAAAATGTGGCTTAAGTATAGCTAAAAAATTAAAAAATATATAGGAGGTTTAATATGAGTAAAACAATAGAAGTAACAGAGGAAAATTTTGATAAAGAGGTATTACAATCTGATATACCTGTACTTGTGGATTTTTGGGCACCATGGTGTGGACCATGTAGAATGATGGGACCAATAATAGATGAAATTGCAGATGAAGCTTTTGAGGTAAAAGTATGCAAGCTTAATGTTGATGAGTCACCTGATATTGCAATGAAATATGATGTAGAAAGCATACCAACATTAATTTTATTTAAAAATGGAGTTGTAAAATCTACAATGATAGGTCTAAGGACAAAACAAGATGTATTAAATGAATTATTAAATTAAATTGTGATTTTGGATTAATGGAAATAATAAAAAAACACTATTAAATAAAAAATTAATAGTGTTTTTCTTTTGGCATCCAATCTATTGGTTAGTGGACAAAATTAAAGTATATATGATAAAATATCGCTATAGGAGAATTAAAAATGAAAAAAGAAAAAGTATTATTAGGAATGAGTGGCGGAGTGGATAGTAGTGTAGCTGCTTTATTATTAAAAAAACAAGGTTATGAAGTTATAGGAGTTACTTTATCGCTTTCTAATACAACTGATGCTAGTGATGCAAAAGAAGTATGCAACAAATTAGGAATAGAACATATTTCTATTGATATGCAAGAAAGTTTTAAAAAATATGTAATAGATAATTTTATAGATTGTTATTCGCATGCACTAACTCCAAATCCATGTATTGAATGTAATAGAAAATTAAAATTTGGAGAGATGTTTAAAAAGGCTAAAGAATTAGATTGTGATTTCTTAGCTACAGGTCATTATGCAAAGATTGAATATAGCGAAAAATATAATCAATATGTATTAGAAAAATGCAATAATCCAGATAAAGACCAATCATATGTATTATATACTCTTCCAAAGGAAATTCTAGATAAAATTAAATTTCCTCTTGGAAATTTTAAATCAAAAGATGAAATTAGAAAAATAGCTAAAGATAATGATTTATCCGTAGTTGCAAATAAGCCTGACAGCGAAGATATTTGTTTTATACCGGATGGAAATTACAAAAAATTTTTAGAAGAAAATTCAAAGATAAAGCCTAAGCCAGGTAATATAGTAATGAAAGATGGTACTATTTTAGGACAACATAATGGTTTGTATCGATATACAATAGGTCAAAGAAAGGGAATGGGTATTTCCTATAAAGAACCATTATTTGTAATTGGTTTTAATGTCTTAAAAAATGAATTAATTGTTGGAACTAAAGATGATGTATACAAACATGAAGCTATAATAAATAATGTAAATATATTAATTGATGGTATTAATATTAATAATTTACAAGTTGGTGTTAAAACAAGATATACTAAAAAGGAGTCAAGAGCAAAGTTAGAACAGTTGGACAATAATAAAATAAAAATCAAATTCGAAGTTCCTGAAAAATCATTAACTCCTGGTCAGTCAGCTGTATTTTATTTAGAAAATACAGTTTTAGGTGGAGGTATTATAGAAAAAGCTTTTAATTAGTGTTGATAAAAAACTAAAGTTTTGTTATAGTAATAGCCAAGTAGAGGAGGGATTATTATGATTAAAGAAGCTAAAATAAGTGATTATGACATAATCTCAGAAATTGCTACAGATGTTAATAAAACACAAATATTTGATGAAGATATAATGGAAATTAGAGAAGCACTTACTAATTATAATAAGATTGTCTATATAGATTATGAAAATGAAATACCTGTTGCATTTGCACAATGTTCTTTAAAAGATGAGGAGGTTAAACCTACAGGATATTTAGAACATATGTTTATAAAAAAGAATTATCAAAACAAAGGAATTGCTAAAAAATTATTAAATAAATGTGAGATATGGGCAAAAGAAAAAGGATGTGAAAGATTTACAGCAACTTGTAATGTTGATGATAAACATACTATAGATTTATATAATTATTCTGGTTTTTCTGAAATAAGTAAAATTGCTTATTTTTCTAAGGAGCTTAATGTATGAGTGGAAAAAGATATAGAGAACAAGAAGATGAAGAATTTGTCCCAAAAGCATTTCAAAAGGATAGAAAAGTAGATACAAAAGTAAGAAATAATAAAAAAAATACTAAAAAAAGAAAAAAGAAAACGAATAAAAAATTTAAATTATTTCTTTTCCTTGTAATAGTAGTATTCCTTATAGTTATGGCAATTACCCTTGCAATCTCTGCAATAAAATGGAGAAACATTGCGGAAGATATGCTAATAAATGAAAATTCAATAGTGGTTGGTACAGATGGTGAGCAAATTGCCAAATTAGGTAGTGAAAGAAAGCAAAAGAAAGTAAGCATTTCCGATATGCCTAATAATCTAAAAAATGCATATGTGGCAATCGAAGATGAAAGGTTTTATAAGCATCAAGGGGTAGATATTAAGAGAACAGGTGCTGCCATATTAAGTTACATATTCCATTTTGGTAATTCATCATATGGAGGAAGTACTATTACACAGCAGTTGGTAAAGAATATGACAAGTGATTCTACAGATAGTATTTTTAGAAAAGTTAAAGAATGGTGGCTTGCATGGAATTTGGAATGTATAACAGACAAAGATGAAATTCTAGAAACGTATTTAAATATTATTTATGTAGGTCCAAGTATATATGGTGTCGAGGCTGGAAGTAATTATTATTTTGATAAATCTTGTAAGGATTTAAGCTTAGAGGAATGTGCCTTTTTAGCTGGAATTAATAATTCACCTAATTCATATAATCCTTTTGGTGATAAAGACAATTCTGAAAAAATAAAGAATAGAACGAAAACAGTCTTAGGTAAGATGTTAGAACTAGGATATATCGAAGAATCAGAATATAATAATGCTGTACAAAACGTGGATGCTGGATTAAAGTTTAAAAAAGGAAATATAGATTCAAGTGATGGTGTATATTCTTATCACACAGATGCGCTTATAAATAATGTTACTAATGATATAGCTTCTAAATATAATATATCTACCGATTTTGCAACAAATTATATTTATATGGCTGGCTTAACGATAACTAGTACGCAGGATAACAAAATACAAAATCAAATGGAAACTGAGATGGAAAAAAGTAAATATAGTATTCCATCACAAATAGGGGGAGATTCTTCTCAAGCAGCAATGGTTATTATAGACCATAAAACAGGACATGTTTTAGGCTGTGTAGGAGGATTGGGAGAAAAAAATAAACCTCGTTCATTAAATAGAGCTACACAAAGCATTAGACAAACAGGTTCTGCTATAAAACCTATTGCGGTAGTTGGACCTGCAATACAAAAAAAGATAATTACTGCTTCTTCAATTTTTGATGATACAGAACAAGACTTTGCAGATGGATATCATCCAGTTGATTATAGTAAGTCATTGGGTAAAATAACAGTAAGAAGAGCTATTGAATCTTCACAAAATATTCCTTTTGTAGAAATAATGCAAGAATTAAAGCCAAAGGTTTCAATGAATTATTTGGAAAAATTAGGTATAACTACATTAACAGAAGAGGATAATAATTTATCATTGGCTTTAGGAGGGTTACAAAAAGGTATAAGTCCATTAGAAATGGCAGCAGCATATGCGGCAATTGCTAATGATGGAGAATATATTGAACCTGTATTTTATCAGAATATTAAAAATCATTCTGGAGAAACAATTATTACTCCAAAACAAGAAAAAAGAAGGGTATTTTCTAAGGAAACAGCTTTTATATTAAAAAGTTTGCTTACACAACCTGTAGTAGGAAGTAATGGAACAGCCACTTATTGTAAAATAAATGGAATTGATGTTGCTGCAAAAACAGGTACAACTGATTCCAATTATGATAGATGGCTTTGTGGTTTTACACCATATTATACTGCAGTTACTTGGTATGGATATGACCAAAATGAAACTGTTAATTTTAATAAACGTAATCCCGCAGGTTTAATATGGGCAAATGTAATGTCTAGAATTCATGTTGGATTGAAGACTGCTTATTTTGAAAAACCTGCAACTGTACAAGCAGTTACAGTATGTTCAGAAACAGGTATGAAAGCAAGGACTGGTTGTACAAATACATATACAGAATATTTCTTAATGTTTACTGTTCCGGGACTATGTGATAAGCATAGTGGTGATGAAGTAAAATCATCTAATAGTAGTAATGAACAAAAGAACGAAGATTCTACAGTTCAAGAAATTAAGAATGTTATTGATGCAGTTGAACCAGAGATGAATACAAATGTTGTTACAACAGAAGACAAACCTGCTGAAAATGAAAATACTAATACAAATACTAATATGAATACTAATAGTAATACAAATACTAACACACATAATAATTCGAACACAAATACTAATTCAAATAATAACAGTAATACAAATAGTAATAGCAACACAAATACTAATACAAACACTAATACACATAATAATTCTAATACAAATACAAATTCAAACAGTAATAGTAACACAAATAGTAATAGCAATACTAATACTAATTCTAATGTAGAGCCAAATGAAGAAGAGGAATAGGAAAATGGCCATGTATTTAATCTTAAATACATGGCTTTTTTGAACTAAAAAATCTCGTGTGACCTACTTAGCTCTAAGGATACAGCTTGTAAGTTTTTGATTGACAATAAATGTTTATTTATGATATAATGAGCATGATTAATGTCGATTAAATTTTTAATAAAAGAGAGTGGTTTATGGAAAAGCAATATACATTTATAGGAAATGCTTCGAAATCTGGAATTAGTACTTATTTATTCAAAGATGGTAAATTACAATTTAGTTCTTCTACACAGGATTTCGAAAGATGTACATATTTAGCTCAGGACAAAAATTACATATATGCAGTACAGGAGATAGGTGATGAAAACAAATGTGGATATGTAATTTCATACAAAAAAACTTCTAAAGGATTAATGTATATTAATAAAAAAAGCTCTGCTGGTAGTAACCCATGTCATATAGAGATAAGCCCTAAAAATAGGATGTTGTTTGTTTCTAATTATAGAGATGGGTATTTTAGTACTTATAAAATTAATTTCGATGGTTCTATAGGCAAATTAATTCATAATGAAGTTATAGATTCTAAAAAATCTCACTTGCATTGTGCAAAGGTTTTTAATAATGAACACAATGTTATAACAGTAGATTTAGGAATGGATATTCTAACAGTCTACGAAATTTACTCTAATAAATTATTAAAAATATCAAGTAAGAAACTAGAAGATGGAACAGAACCTAGACATATTGCTATTTATAATAACAATATATTTTTAGTGTCCGAAAAAAGTTGTGAATTATATTTATTAAATTTTTGTAATCAAAAAATAAATATATTACAAAAAGCAAGCATTTTACCTATAAATCACATTAAAAAGCCAAATGATACGGTTGCAGCTATAAAAGTTTCTAATGATGGTAAGTATATTTATACGACATTAAGAGGACATAATAGTATATCAGTATTTAAATATGAAAATAATAAAATAGAATTGCTACAAAATATTTTATCCTATGGAAATACTCCTAGAGATTTAGAGATTGATAAAACACAAAAATATTTATTAGTTGCTAATCAAGATTCTTATGAAATTTCAATTTATAGTAGAGATGTTAACACCGGTAAATTAAAATTTATTAATAAACAGAATACTTCATTACCAACCTGTATTTTATCAGAATAGGAGGGAATGTATGAAAAAGAAACTATTGATTGCAGTACATACTCTTCAACTTGGGGGAGTTGAGAAAATAGTAGTTAATTTATTAAAAAGGATGGATAAACAAAAATACGACATAACTTTATTATCAGTAGTAGATGATGGTATTTTTAAAAAGGATGTAATGAATATACCAGGGATTAAATATAAATATTTTTTTAAGGGATATTTTAAAAGGAGTAGGAATGATATTAATTCAAAATTTTATAAAATAAGTACTAGAATGATGAATATTATTTGGAAATGGTATTTATTTTTAATTAAATATTTTCCAAAATATTTATACAAGAAAAATATAAAGGAAGTATATGACATAGAGATAGCTTTTATGGAAGGAAAAGTAGCAAAAATTATAGCAAATTCTAATAATAAAAATTCAAAAAAAGTTGCATGGATACATACTGATATAGAAAACATTTCAAGAAAAAATATGTTTGTCTCATTAGATGAGGAAATAGATTGTTATAAAAAATTTAATAAAATCGTTTGTGTTTCAACTGATGTTAAATTTCATTTTTGTCACAAAACAGGTATTACAGAGAATGTAGTGGTACAATTAAATCCTATTAATATTAAAGAAATACTAGAGAAATCCAAAGAACCAATAAAAGAAAAAATGATACATAATGGAATAATAATATGTGCTGTTGGTAGACTTGCATTCGAGAAAGGATATGATAGACTTCTAAAAGTACATAGAAAGCTTCTAAGAGAACATATTAATAATACTATATGGATAGTAGGCGAAGGCTTAGAAAGAGCTAGATTAGAGGAATATATTAAAGATAATAAATTAGAAGAATCTGTTCAACTAGTTGGATATACACAAAATCCATATAAATATCTAAAAGAAGCAGATATATTTGTTTGTTCATCAAGAATAGAGGGATTAAGTTCTACTGTAATAGAAGCAGCAGTCTTAGACAAACCAATTATTACAACATTATGTTCTGGAATGAGAGATATTTTAGGTGATGATAATACAAATGCACTTATTGTACCTAATCATACCTATAATTTATACAAAGGATTAAAAAAGTTAATATTAGATGAAAATTTAAGAAAAGTCTTTCAAGAGAACATAAAAAATACAACTCAAAAATTCGATATAAATACAGTTATATCTAGTATAGATAAATTATTAGATAGTTTGGAGAATTAAAATATGTTAGATATTGGATGTAATTATATAGCAGATGATAATGATAAATTATATTCATTTTTAATAAAAAATAAATTAATAAATGTTTTAAAGTTCCCCGGTAAGCTTTGTAATAATTATGAATTTCAATCTTGCTTAAATTTAGTACGTAAATTAAATATAAAGATTGATTTACATGGTTTACCTAAAATGGAACCTAAAACTCACAGTGAAAATATGTTAAAAAATATAGAATGGGAGACACTTCCTAATGATTTATTTTCACTAATTAATAAAGCGAGAATTAGCACACATATAGGAGCTGAAAAAGGTCAAAATATAAATAGTTTAAATAACATATTAGATAATAATATTAAATTAGTTAAGGAAAAGTTTTACGAAAAATATAAGGAAAAGATTCAATTTGGTGGAGAAAACCAATCAGGAGGATATAATTTACCCTTGGATGAAATATCTCCTTTAACTATAAGTGATGTATGGGAAAAGTTGGATTTTGGTGTTTTTGATATTTCTCATGCTAAATTAGATTCTAAGGATTTAGGAATAACTTTTCGAGATTATTTAAATGAATTAGGCAATAAGGATAAGGTAAAAATTTTACATGTTTCTGGTAATGTAGATACAACTGGAAAGTATAAAGATAAAATCGATAAACATCTTATGATGGATAAAAGTGAAATTAAAGATATTATTTATACTATAAAGGAATTTCCTAATTTGGATTTGGTAATTACGGAATTTGCTTTTAATTCTAAATATAGTTTTAAAAAAGAACTTATTATAGAAATATGTACTCTCAACACAATTGTAAAAACTTTAAGTGAAAGCAAAAGTATTTATATATATAATTATTTAAGTGATAAGCTAAAGGATGATATATCTAATGTAAATGAATTGATTCATAAAATATAAGAGGAGGTTAATAATGGAAGATACGGTTATAGTTATTACAGGAGGACATGGCGGAATTGGAAAAGTTGTAGTATATTGCTTACTAAAAAAAGGAGCAAAAGTTGTTGTACTAGATACAAATGATACGAAATCTTCTAAAATTAAATCAAATGAAAATTATACATTTATAAAAACAGATGTCACCAATATTAATGATTTACAAAATGCTCATGATATTATTAAAGAAAAATATAATCACATAAATCACTTAATAAGTATGGCGGGAATAAATATGAAAAGTGAAGTAGAAGGAATTAAAGGTATTACTTTTGAGGATATAGATAAATCAATCAAATTAAATCTTAATGCACATATTTATTTAATAAAAACAATGTTGGATTTGTTAGAAAATGCAAAGCAAAAAGATAATAAGTCATTCTTAATGATTTCTTCTATTAATGCAATTACTGCATATGGTCTACCTGCATATAGTGCTGCTAAATCTGGAATATATGGTTTTATGAATTCTATATTAAATGAGCTAGGCAAATCTTATATAAGAGTAAATACAATATCCTTAGGAACAGTTCCTCATATGGAGCAAGAAGTAAAAGGTGATGAATATTTTGAACATTACGTAAAACATTTAGCTATTAAACATTTTGTAAGACCAAATGATGTTGCAGATACCATATATGCACTATTAAAAATTGCAAAATGTATTAATGGTCAAAATATTGTTCTTGATATGGGACAAAGTGTTTAGTAAAATAGAAGAGGTTAGAAAATGGAAGAAAAAAATATTTCTGTTATTATACCGGTATATAATGCTCAAGATACAATTAAAAGAGCAGCAGATTCTGTATTAAGTAGTAAAAGAGAAGACATAGAATTAATTCTGGTAGTAGATGGAGCAACTGATAATTCGTTAGAAATTTGTAATCAAATAAAGGAAAATGATAATAGAGTTAAGGTTATATACCAAGAAAATAAAGGCACATTATGTGCTAGACTTGAGGGAATTAACAATGCTACAGGTAGATATCTAATGTTTTTGGACTCTGATGATGAATATTTGGATGGTATTTTTGAAAGAATGATAGAACTTATTAATAAGTATCAACCTGACTTAATAAAATTTAGATATAAAAAAGATAAATATGACCAATATAAATATTTTGAAGAGGATGAGATTTTAATAAATAAAAACGATTTTCCTAACAAAGTATATCCTATGTTTATAGATGGATTCCAGTTAAATGCAATATGGAATTTATGTGTAAAAAGAGAAAGATTAAATAATATTAAATTTAATGCTAAAAATATTAAATATGGTGAAGATTTAATGATGAATTTGGAAATATTTAATAATATTAATTCAGCATTATTTATTAATGATATTTTTTATAAGTATAATACAAATTCCAATAGTGTTACTCAATCACGAGATAGAAATAAATGGCTTAAAAATTTACAGGATGCGGTAGATGTATATATGTTTTTGTTTTACTATATAAAGATATGGCATATGGATACTATTGATAATATTATGAAAGTAGAGAAGAGGGTAAAAAAAGAAATTTCTGTAGTTATAGAATTATTAAAATAATAACTTGAAAATAACATATTTGAATTATATAATTTATAATAAATAATTTTGAAAGGATGGAAATTAATCTGCATTAAGAGTTATATAAGCAGTGTTAATGTAAAAACGAATGAGAAAAATAAATGTAAAACATATATTAAAAACATTAAAAAAAATACCATCAAAACTTATTTTTACAATTGTAATAATTATTATTTTATTAGCATTAATAATAAGCTTAATAGTTGTACAAAGTTCAAAGCAAAAATCTGTAGTTTATGATGGAAATAATATAGATGAAAATAAATATCCTGGATATAAGGAATTAATAGATAAATTGGAGGAAGAACATCCAAATTGGACATTTACTTTATATTATACTAAATTAAATTGGAATGCGGTTGTTAAGCATGAGTCACATTCAGCAGAAAGAAAAACACCATTAAATTTAGTTCCTGATTCTTCAAGTTATTCCGGAGAATGGCCTTGTAAAGAAGATAATGGAAAAACTTATGATAATGGTAATTGGCTATGTGCTTCCAAAAAGGCAATTGCTTATAAAATGGATCCTAGAAATTTATTAGATAATGACAATATTTTTCAATTAAAAGAATTAGTTTATACTAAGGATGCCAATACTAAAGAAGGAATTATGAGTAAAACGAAGGATAGCTTTTTAGAAGGTGAAGATGTGGCAAATGCTATATTAGAATCTGCAGAGAAAAATAATTTAGACCCATATTTTATAGTGTCAAGACTAATTCAGGAACAGGGGAAGAAAGGTACTAAATTATCACAGGGTTATGAATATAATGGAAAAGTAGTTTATAATCCGTTTAATATTGCAGCTTCTGGAAATTCTCAAACTAGTATTTTAAATAATGCAGCTGAATATGCTTATTCAAAAGAGTGGTTTTCATTGGATAAAGCATTATCAGAGGGAATTTCATTTTTAAACACTCATTATATGGACCTTGGTCAAAATACTTTATACTTTCAAAAATTTGATGTAATAAAACAGGGAGAACTATATAATAATCAATATATGCAAAACTTAATAGCACCTACATCAGAAAGTAACATCCTATTAGACCAGTATGAAAGTTCCAATACGATTGATTCTAAATTTAATTTTATAATACCATTGTACGAAAATATGCCGGAAGAAATATCAGAAAAACCAAAAGAAGAATAAGAGGAGTAAACAAATGAGTTCAATAATTAGTCATGTTTATATTGGAAATATTTTAAAAGAGAAATATAATTTGGATAATGAATTTTTATATGGTTCTATTTTACCAGATATGTTAGAAAAATCAAGTGAAACACAATCTAGGGAACTGACACATTATTTGCGACATGGAATTTTATATGGAACTGAAGGAGATTTTCCTGATGTAGAAAGATATATTAATGAAAACAAATATTTGCTGCCTAAAAGCAAAATGCTACAGGGATATTTATCTCACTTAATTGAAGATATGTTATGGTTTAGTGTGTACCTACCTAAGATAGCATCTCATCCAGATGATGATACATATATTTTAAAAAAGAATAATTCTACTCATTCAAGCAGTGAGTTTTGGAAAATTTTATATTCTGATTATAGTATTATGGATAAACATCTTTTAAATAAATCAGATATAAACTTAAAGGAATTACGTACTGAATTTTTACAAATAACTGAGGATGAAAATTTAAAAAATACAATTAAAGAATATTTTAAACAATTTGAAACAAATAGAAAATCATTAATTTTTATTTCTAAAGAAGTTTTTGAGAAGTATATAAAAGAATGCGTGGATAAAGTTAGCTTAGTGCTAGATAAGTTGTATAAATAATTTTATAATAATAAAAGAGAAGAGAAGCAAAGGATTAATTCTTCGCTTCTCTTTTAATATTGATAGGCTATTATGCCTTCTCAATTGTTCCGATTGACTTTTCTTACTTAGATTAGTTCAATTCGGAGTTACTTGTGGCCTTGTTCTCCGGAATGTCCGGTTTCTATGAGAGCTCGAAGTTGTTCGGAGTCACAGTTACGGAAGAACCCGGCTTTGAAGTGAGCTTAAATATCACAGTACTTGGCAAAAAGCTTATGTTAACATGCGGAGCATTTTGCTTGAGTCGTTCAAAGTCATTTTCGACTTGTTCGGTGGCAGAAGGTTCTTTTGTATTGCAACAAAGTACAACTTTAACCGTTGAATCCTTGATTGACCTTGTCACACAATCAAGAATCCAAGGCAATTCGAGCTCTTCAGAGGAAACTCCAAAAATCTTAAAAGATTTTTGCGGTTCAGTAGGCTGAACCAAAGTTTCTTCAATAGGGCTAATCGTAATAGTGTTAGGATATGCATCCATTTTTTTCTCCGTTTCGGAACTCAACTTCCATTTTCCAAAGCACTAATATTGCAATAGAAATGGGTTACACAATATGTGATAACAATTTAATTATAACATGAATTTACATAAAATACAAACATTTCCGTTATCGTGCTCAGTTACACAATAAAAAAGCGAAGAAATTTAAATTCTCCGCTTCTTATTTAATGTTGAACAGCTATTAAGCTGACTCGATATGTCCTTTTGGATGAGTTGCAAGCAAATAGAAAAGCTTGGCCAAAATAGCAACTTGCTCGTTCTGGTCGGAATTGTGGATAACAAAGCTTATTTGTGCAGCTTTGCCTTCCTTGGATGGCTTTGTACAATTTACAGTACCACCAATACTTTCCAGATTGGCCAAATCTGCTTCGAACAAATAAGGATTGTTTATTGTCAGCTTGCACTTTAGGAAGATACTTATATTATCATCACCAAAAGGAATTTTCGATATCCATTCAAGAGTCCAGTCCTGGTTGAGAGGAGTGAGATCCTGAATTTCTTTATCGAGCTTGTTATTCATTGTGTCCCCTTTCATGGAACTAGAACTACTATTTCTATCATAGAGAAAGAAATAGGTTTGCACAATTTATGCTAACACCACAATTATATCACTAATTAGCTTATATTACAATAATGAATTGGATTTGCTTTCTGTTTATTTATTCTTAAAATCATTAGGTATATTTAAATATTGACAAAATTTAAATTCTTTTATAAAATGCGAACAATGGTTTTGATAATATTTATAAAAGACTCTATAATAGATTTAGAAATGAAATTTAATAATTTTATATTTATAAAAGGAGAATAAAAATTATGAATGAAATAAAAGTTAAGGCTATTTACAAGCATTTTAAAGGAGATTATTATTTAGTAGAAGATATTGCTATTCATAGTGAGACAAAAGAAAGATATGTAGTATATAGAGCGTTATATGGTGATACTAACTTATATATTAGACCTTATGATATGTTTGCTTCAGAGGTTGATCATAAAAAATATCCAGATGTAAAACAAAAGTATAGATTTGAATTGCAAAATATAAAAAGTGTAAAAGAAAAATAGGCAATTTTTAAATCTATGTAAAAGAGTGGAGTAGGGGAGAATAGCCTATTTTTCATATATTAAATTTATGAAAATTAGCATATAAAAATTATGAAAATATATTAAATAAAGTTTTGGCTAAATCTTCTGTGTAGACTAATATTAGTTTTAAATAAAAATTTTTTTAATATAAAATTAAATTTTAAAATCTAAAAAGTAATTTAATAAATAAAATTTATATAAAATAATTATCTAATATAATTATTTTATAACATTAAAAAACGAACATTTGTTGTTTGGTGATTTTAAATTGCATTTTTTATAATATTTTATTTAAATTATTTTTTATTATGTACAATATTTTTACTTTATACTAAAATCATATAAATTATATTATTGTTACAATATAATAATTTTTAAACTTAAATTATAGTAATTAATGACCTTCTAAAATCGATTTTAAGCTATTTTAATTTTAAGGTAAATAATTTTATTTTAAATTTAAACTTAAATATGTTATTACAATATATTAGTAAAAAATTAGATTTTTTAAAAGAAAATACTGTTATATATAAATTAATAGAAAATGCCTAAAAAGTGCCAAAAATACAACGCACGAGAATCGATTCTAAGCCATTTTTATTTTTTGTGCATATAGTTTGTTGTCTATAAAATGGGGCAAATATAGAGAAATGAGCTTTTTTGAGATTTTTTAAAAAATTTCAGACAATTTAATATATTAATATATAATAAAAAAATTATAGTAATGAAATTATATAAGTAAAATAAAAAAATGTCTTAGAATTGATTTTAATAAGTCATATATATATTGATATAGTAAGCAATACAAAAGATTATAATAATAATGAATACAATATAAATATAATAATAATAAAGATATATAAATGAATATTAAAATGGAAGTTGAGTTCCGAAACGGAGAAAAAATGGTATGTATAGAACAGCTAAAAGCCTTGAAACGACAGAAGTTTAGGCTCATACTGAATATATATTTTTCTCCTATCTCTTATTGCACAAAACTTTGATTTTGTGCAATGTTATATATTTCTTTTTTTAACATTTTATATTGAATTATTTAGCTATTTATACCTCCCTTCTCTATTTATAATACCTTAAAATATAGTGAGAAAAATATAGTTTCTTTCTCACTATATTTTATTTTATATTCTTTCTTCATCATCATCTTTATTTATTTGTTTTTCATCTTGTTTCATTTTTCTAGCTATATCATCTAAAAATCTTGTATCTTTTTGTTCTTCTATTGTTTCAATTCCTAACTCTTGAGTACTTTTATTTCTTTTGAAATCTTCATATTTATATTTTTCTAGTAACTCATTTTTCTTTATTCCATATTGAGTCTCAAACCTTTTTTGGCCTATAAATAACCTATGAGAATTACTCTCATCTATGTCTATTCCCCTATCTTTAAAAAACATATATCTAGCATAAGTTAATTCTACACTTTGCATTAATCTTTTTGGTTCTCTTATTGGTAATGAATGTAAGTTTATATAATTATAAAATTCAATTTTTTGTGTTAGATTTTCTAAGCTTAAACCATAGATAGATGGAAATCTTGTTGTTATCTTTATCATTTCATCATTATTATATCCTAATGCAATTATTTCATCTATTCTATTATTTACTGTCTCTTGGCTTAAACTATATAATGATGGAAATATTTTAGTCATCTCCATTACTTCATCTTTGGTATATCCTCTTGCAACTAAATCATCAATCCTAGCATTAATTTTCTCTTTACCAAATCCAAATAATGTAGGTAATGCTTTTGTCATTTTATGTATTTCTTCATTACTATACCCTATTTCTTTAAAATCATTAATTCTTTGATTAATTTTTTCCGTGCTATAACTATAAATTGAAGGAAAGGTTTTTGTCATTTTTAATACAGTTTCTTTGTCATATCCTAAATTTATTAAGTCATCAATTCTTTGATTAACATTTTGAGTAGCCAAACCTAATAATTGAGGTAATTTTTTTGTCATCTTAAGAATGTCATCATTAGTATATCCATTATCTAAAAGGTTCTTGATTTTATTATTTATATTTTCAATACTATATCCTAATAGCTGAGGTAATTCTTTTTGCATTTTAATAAAATCTTTTTTACTATACCCTAAATTCTTAAAATTATCTGTTTTTTGTTTTAAATTATTTGTACTATAACGTAATAAATTTGGATAATTTAATGTCATTTCAATTATTTCTTTTTGTTGAAATCCTAATTCTGTTAAAAAATCCAATGTATTTTTTAAATTTTCAGATAAAACTTTTGGAGTTAATTGAACTGAATTTAAAATTTTATTCATCTGTTTTTCAGTATATCCCAAATCTAGAAACTTTTTCTTTAATTCTTCCATATTTAATCCTTTCAAAATTATAATTTATTAAAATAATTTTTTATATATTTTATTATTTTATGAATAAAACCTTCTTTTTTTTGATTAATTGGTAAATATTCATTATTTATATTATTATTTGCTTTAAAAATATTATCTGGATTATATTTTTTCTTATTTTCTTCTTGAATTTTTTGCCTATCAAAGTTTTCTTTTTTTAGTATTTTTTCTTTTTGATGAGGAGTAGCCCAGTAATCTCTAAATAAAATAGCAATTATCCCTTTGGCTATTTTAGATACATTTTGTTCATTTAAAGTTTTTCTCGGATTATACTTAAATACATAATCTTTATTTGCATATGTTTTAAATAAATTAATTTTATCTTTTGGTATCTTATTATAGTCTTCTAATGATATATATTTAAGTATCTCTAAAACTTCTGTATATGCTATAGAATATTTTGTATCCAAATTTGAATCCTCCTTTTCCTTAGTAGAATTTACATGATAACATATATCATATATTTAAAAAAAATACAATTAATTTTTTAATTAAAATTCAACCAAAAAGGAGACTCTATTAAAGAGTCTCCTTTTTGTATGCTGTATTGTAGTCAGCTATTTATCGAGCACAATCCATCCTTCACTTCTAAGATAAACCGTGTTCTTATACTCTGCTTCAAACATGGATGCAGTATAACGAATATCCCTACCTTCAGAATAGTTCCCAACAATATAAAAACAATTTTCACTATGTCCCTTAAGAATAAATCGAATCTTTTCTGCATCATAAATCTTACCTTTGGCATGTCGAGCACGCTTATATCTTTTTTTACTATGCTTACCCAAATTTGATGCTATTAATTGGCTATCACATGTAATCTTCCAAGCTTCTC
Organism: uncultured Clostridia bacterium; assembly: GCA_944389475.1. Taxonomy (GTDB): domain Bacteria; phylum Bacillota; class Clostridia; order TANB77; family CAG-508; genus Merdicola. The sequence continues at coordinate 15,237 of CALXMM010000007.1, read as the reverse complement.
TAATGCCATAACCTTTATTTTCAACAAGATCTTTAATAACCGTTCCTAAGAAAACATCATATTCATAATCTGTTCCAAGTCTGCTACGATTAACTTTATCTGCATTTCGAGCAAACTCTTCCCACCATTCAGGAGTCATTCCAACTGCTGGTCTATCTTCTTCATTAAAAGAAACCATTAATTTACCATCAGCATTTTTTGTAAAACGAGGCAATACTGCCGCTCTCCTAAAGTTCATCATATGACTATGGGGGCTTATCGCCATCATTATACTTCTTTTTACTCTTCTTTGATTAGCAGATGTTGGTATATAACCGTTAATAAATCTATCATTCGGAGAAATATCTTCCACTCTTACAAGCGGAAATAATTCATCATATTCCGGTGAATTCTTACTTGGTAGTTTAACCATGCTTATTTCCATATTTGAAGGACCTTGACTACAAGAAGACAAAGTTGATTGTCCGAGTTCAGTTGCAATAGACATGATGTATATACCTTCCTAATTAATAATTAGAATTGAACTTACAGCATGGGATAAAAAATATTAACCCATACTCTTAATTATACCATCTTTTACCAAATAAGTAAATTGATTTTTTACAAAACATGATTATTTCTTGAATTTTTACCTATAATATTTTATAATAAAAAGGTCTAATATTGAATGGAGGAGAACAAAAATGGAAAAAATAACAGTTAAAAAATTATATAATGAAACAAATGATTATGCTAATAAAACTATTACAATCGAAGGATGGGTTCGTACAATAAGAGATTCAAAAAATTTTGGATTTATTGAATTAAATGATGGAACATTTTTTAAAAATATTCAAATTGTTTTTGACCATTCCCTTTCTAATTTTGATGAAGTGAAAAAAATAACAATAAGTTCAGCGATAAAAGTTACAGGAGAATTTGTTTTAACAGATAATGCAAAACAGCCTTTTGAAATACATGCAAGTGAAATACAAATAGAATCTTTATCAGATAATGATTATCCATTACAAAAAAAGAGACATTCATTTGAATATTTAAGAACAATAGCACATCTACGCCCTAGAGCAAATACATTTAATGCAGTATTTCGTGTTAGGAGTGTATTAGCTTATGCTATACATAAGTTCTTTCAAGAAAGAGGATTTGTTTATGTTAATACACCTTTAATTACAGCAAGTGATGCTGAAGGCGCTGGAGAAATGTTTAATGTCAATTCTTTTGACTTAAATAATATTCCTAAAGATGATAAGGGAAATGTTGACTTTTCAAAGGATTTCTTTGGTAAACCTGCTCATTTAACTGTTAGTGGACAATTAAATGCCGAAACATTCGCAGAAGCTTTTAATAAAGTATATACATTTGGTCCAACATTCCGTGCAGAAGACTCAAATACAGTAAAACATGCTGCTGAATTTTGGATGATTGAACCAGAAATATGTTTTGCAGATTTAAAGGATGATATGGATCTAGCAGAAAATATGATTAAATATACTTTTAAATATGTCCTAGATAATTGCCCAGAGGAAATGGAATTTTTTAATAATTTTGTAGATAAGGATTTGTTAAATAGATTAAATCATGTTATTAATTCTGATTTCATTAGAGTAAGTTATACAGATGCTGTTAAAGAATTAGAAAAACATAATGATGAGTTTGAATTTAAAGTATCTTGGGGCGTTGATTTACAAACAGAACATGAACGATATTTATGTGAAAAAATATATAAAAAGCCTGTATTTGTAACTGATTATCCAAAAGATATTAAAGCATTTTATATGAAACAAAATGATGATAATAAAACAGTTGCTGCAGCTGATTTATTAGTTCCTGGTATAGGTGAAATAATTGGAGGTAGTCAAAGAGAAGAAAATTACGAAAAATTACTTAATAGAATGAAAGAACTTAATATGCCTATCGAAAATTATAATTGGTACCTAGACTTAAGGAAATATGGAAGCTGTGTACATTCTGGATTCGGTTTAGGATTTGAAAGAGCAATAATGTATTTAACAGGAATGCAAAATATTCGTGATGTAATTCCTTTCCCTAGAACTCCAAAAAATTGTGATTTTTAATAAATAAATCCCATATCTTTTTTAATAGAGATATGGGATTTATATTTTCTAAATAAGAATAATGTAGTTAGTTATAACAAATGAAGGCGAATCATCTTCTGTTTTTTAACACTATTATTTATTTAAATCTTCTTAAATAAACATCTATTTTATCTAAAAATTCTGCATTATTTTTTGTCGCTATCATTTGAGATATAATATTTTCAGTTACTTCAGCTACTGGTAAATTATTTAAAGCTTTACGCAATGCATACACTGTTTCTATTTCTTTTGGAGAAAGTAATAAATCTTCCCTTCTAGTACCAGATTTATTAATATCAATTGCAGGGAAAATACGTTTCTCAGAAAGTTTTCTATCTAGATGAACTTCCATATTACCTGTTCCCTTAAATTCCTCAAAAATTACATCATCCATTCTGCTACCAGTCTCTATTAAAGCTGTAGCAAGTATTGTTAAGCTTCCTCCATTTTCAATATTTCTCGCTGCACCAAAGAATTTTTTAGGTTTATGTAGTGCATTTGGATCAAGTCCTCCAGATAATGTTCTTCCAGATGAAGGAATAACCAAATTGTATGCTCTAGCAAGTCTTGTAATACTATCTAATAAAATAACAACATCCTTACCTTGTTCTACTAATCTTTTTGATCTTTCTATAACCATTTCAGCTACTTTTACATGATGTTCTGGAAGTTCATCAAATGTAGAATAAATAACTTCTCCGTTTATTGAACGTTTCATATCTGTAACTTCCTCAGGTCTTTCATCTATTAATAGTACAATTAATTCAATTTCTGGATTATTTTTAGATATTGAATTAGCAAATTTCTTTATTAATGTTGTTTTACCTACTTTTGGAGGTGCAACAATCATACCTCTTTGACCTTTTCCAATGGGGCTAATTAAATCTATTATTCTCATTGCATATTCTTTTGGTGTAGTTTCTAGCTTAATTCTTTCATTAGGATAAATTGGAATTAAATCATCAAATTTTTTCCTTCTATAAGCTTTCTCAGGTGGCTCTCCATTAACTTCACCAACAAATATTAGTGAAGGAAATCTTTCCCCTTCCTTAGCCATTCTTGAAATTCCTTTAATTTGGTCACCAGTATCCAATTTAAATCTTCTAATTTGAACAGGTGAAATATAAACATCATTAGGTGTAGAAAGATAATTCTCACCTCTTAAAAATCCATATCCATCAGGTAATACTTCAAGAATTCCTTCTGCAATTTTATCATCACTATTTGTAATCTTGTATGATGTATTTCCATCTACAATAATATTTTCGTGTTGTTCATTTTCTTTATTTTTTGAATTTTCTTTTTCATCTGTGATGTTTTCATTTAATAAGTCAATTAATTCACTCTTTTTATATTTAGAATAACCTTTAATGTTTTTATTTTTTGCAAGCTCTCTTAATTCACTTAGACTATAATCTTCTAAGTTCATAAAATCCCTCCTATATTCAATTATAATAATTATGTGAGAAATCATATTATTAGATAAAAAGTTAGAATAGAAAAATAAATGGATAAAAGAAAAGCATATGTAATATATATCTGTTATTAATGAAGAATAAAATTATATAATTAATAACAGATATATATGTAAAAAACTTTAGAATCCTATTATTAATATTTTAGACCTTATTTATTTGCATCAACATAAACTCTTTCATTTGGTAAATGCATATCTAGCTTATCTCTTGCAATTTGTTCGATATACTCATCAGAATTTATGTTTGCTTCCATATCTGCTAATTCATTCTTATACTCTTGTTGATCTTGAATTTGAGAAGAAACATAACTTTGTTCTGATTTATATGAATTTAAAGTTTTTTGCTGATTTACAATAATATAAATAAAGTATGATAATGCAACTAAAAATATAATAATTTTTAATATTTTTTTATTTCTAAAAACGTTTTTCATAAATATATTTTCTCTCCTATAATCAATTCTTTTTTATTATACATTATAATTGTTTTTTTGTATAGGTTTTTTTGATTTATTTTTACATTTTTTTGAAATATTTATTATCGAATTATATAATTTTTTTAATATTGAATGAATAAATTGAAATATTTCCCTAAAAGGTTTTAAAATCTTTAATAAAATCTTATTTATTAATTTTGTCAGCAAAATAATATACATTAATATACCTAGCAAAAGTCCTATGAACAGATAAAATCTAATTTCCCCGTTATTAAATGTAAAAATAGATAACATTATCAAAAAGCCTGAAATTATCCAAAACAAAATATCTTCTAAATATGTAATTATATTGTTTGTTTTAAATGTTTTTCGTAGTATTCTAAATACATCAAATATGAATGCTACAATCATACCTAAAATAATAAATATAAAAAAATTATAAACTTGTAACATATAAAACTCCCATACTATTTAAATATTTTACTAAAAATACTTTCACCTTTTCTCTCTTCTGTATCTCCACTATAATTAATGCTAGAAATATTACCCTCTATTTTAACTTCACTTTCATCTATATTTAATTTATTTATTTTTAAATTTGTTCCCTTAACTGTTAACATACCAAGTTCTGTAGAAAGAATAACTACTTGGTCATCAAAGCTTAAAATATCATTTATACCTGTAATATTTAATTTCTCTCTATTTTCTAAAACAACATTTTGCATTACATTAATGTTGGTCTGATTTCTTTCATCTATCATAACTAGTACCTCCTTAAATATATATATTCGAAAGTAAAAAAAATATGATAAATTTTGGACAAAAAATAAATGTAAACAATATATTCTGTTTACATTTATTTATCTTTTAATTATTTAATGGATTTTTATCTTCAGCTTGTTGTTTTAATCTTAAATATCCAAGTTCTTCCCATCTATTATAAGCTAGATTAAGCCTAAATAATAATTTTGGTTTAGCACCTGCTCTGTTTTTATCTACAACACATGCATAATATCTAACATCAGGGTCCTCATATTCTATAAGGTCAAATGCTTCCTTATCCGTTTCTTCTATTGTATATTCGTAATCTTTAAAGTTTTCACGATTTATTTGTTTTACTAAACAAAGAGTATCTAAAACCTCTTTTACTGTTCTACTTGCTTGTAAATCATTTATTGTTAAATTTATAGGCCAAGTAGGTGTTTCTGTTAATTGCAATGTTGAAAATATAAACATATTAAAGTTTTGAGCTACATTAGAAAGTATTGTGGCTGTTTTCTTTACCTCTTCCCCATTACCTATATGCTCAGTATCTGTTTTTAAAGTATCATAAAATACATATTCAATATGTTTCATATAATAATAATTCATAATAACTTTTAATAATTCATCATTAGTATTATCAGTAATATTAATAAAATATATTGAATTATCTATTTCTTTATCAATCCAATCTGTTACAGCAATTGTATCTCTAAATTCTTGAGAAATATTCGCTAATCTTTTTACAAAATCAGCTCTTGTTTCACCCTCTTCTTGTAAAATAAATCCATCCTTATCAAGCTTAACATTTGAACCCTCATCAGGTCTAAATTTAAAGTCAAGTAATTCACCTTCTGTTTTATGCAATTTTTTACCATGAAGTTTTTGAAGTTCTGGGTCATTTAGAACAGTTGTTATTAAACATAATTTCATTTTATCTTCTGACATCTCATTAGATATTACTAAAGTTCTTTTTTTATGTACAAAGCCCAAATTAGCTACTACATTAATGGTAAATCTACTCTTACCAGCATTAGAAGGCATTGCAATTGCCATTGTTTCGCCTTTCCTTATACCTTTAAATTCTCTACTTAATCTTTTAAATGGTAAAGGAATTCCTGTAGTTAAATTATTTTCTCCTTGCTCTAAAAATTCTGTTAATCCTCTATTTAATATAGACCTTTTAAACTTTTCTGTTGCAGTTACCTGTTCAACAGCATTTTCTACTTCTTCAACAGACATATGGTCATATAATTCGTAATTTCTAATCTCAACAACTTTATCCTGTGTTGCTTTTATTGGTATCTTTAAATACCATCTACGCAAAACAAATAATTTCTTTAAGTCCGTATATACTTTTTCCATAGTAACAACTCTTTGTAATTTTATACGAGTTACTAATTGTTTCTTTAATTCATATACTTCCTTAGTTGTCTTGGCAAAGTTAAATTTTCTTTTAACAGCTTCTGGAGCATATTTTTCGCCTTCGATAAAGATAACACTTTTATATAGGTTTAACATTCTATCATCCTGAAAAGCCACTTCATCATAAGTAAAGTTATAACTTACTATATATCTAGGATCATATAATAACAATCCAATATAATCCTCTTCTAAATCCAAATCTTGAAGCTCTTTTGGAAATCTTTCCACTTCATCTTCTTTTATTTGTTCAGCTTCAAATTGTTTCTTTTCTTTTTCAAAAGCTGCTTGCTCATCCTTTTTCTTTTTACTTTGCATCTTCTTTATTTCTATTTTTTTTATTTTTAAAGCTTCATTTAAGTCATTTATTCCTTGTAAGGCCTTAGCTAAATCATTATTCCCAATTGCATTTTTAATTTCTTCTATTTTAGCAGCATTGTTTTTAGTTACTGGAATATGATTTAATAAATCATATAATTGTTTTACGCTATCATTATTACTTTCATTTGTTTCCATTTTTTTCTCCTTTTGCAATTTTAATTTTTTTAATTATATCAATAATAAAAACTTTTTTAAACCCTTTTTTATAAGAAATTTTGTCAAAAAAACTACGAGTTTTAAAGTCTCGCAGTTTTTTTATTTACATATTTACATTAACATTTTTACTTTCTACTTTTCTATCTTCTAACTCAAACAAATTTCCTTCTTTAAAATTAAACATTTTACCAATTATATTTGAAGGAAAAACATTTAACTTAGTATTATATTTAGTAGTATCATTATTATAAATTCTTCTAGCAGCTTGTAATTCACTTTCTACTTTTATTATACTTTTCTGTAATTTTAAAAATTGTTCGCTTGCCTTTAATTCTGGATAATTTTCTACTACCAAAATTAGATTATTATATTCATCGTTTAATTTATTAAATGCATCTTTATCTTTATTGTTATTATATCGAGTTCTATATTCTGTTATCTTAGTTAGAATATCTGCCTCATATTTAACATATCCCTTTGTAACTTCAACTAAATTTGGTATTAAATCAAATCTCTTTTTTAAGTACACATCTATAACACTATATGAATTATTCATTTGTTTTTTTAATTTTATAAATTGATTATATGTGATAATAACATATGCTACTAATGCTATTACAATTATTAATATAATATATATTGCCATATATGCCCTCCCCTATATATAATTACTTTTAGTATAAAACTTTTTATAAAAATTGTCAAAAAATTTACACAAAGTTTAAGATATGATAAAATATTGCTAATAGGAGGACTTTTCGTATGTTAATATTAGAAATTTTAATTATATTGTTTGTTGGATTTTTAGTCTTTAAATTTATTTTAATGCCAAAATTTTCTACTAAAAAAGTTGATATTTCTGAAATTCCACAAGAATTTGAGGATGTATATAATAAATTTAAGGCATTAGATTTTTCAGAAATTAATGAAAAAAAGAAAAAACTAGTATTTTACTGTATTGCAATAGTGATTTCTTTTATAGCTTTTTTAATGATTTTTATTTTTACATATTTAAAATCTCTTAAATTAGGATTTTCATTAATACCATTAATTTTTTTAGCTGTATTTATAGTACTATTTTTGTTAGAATTTAAAAAATTTAAATTATTATATACTAATGTTGTTAGAAGGTTTATACAATTAATAAATCCTAATTTAAATTATAATAATACTTCTTTTACAAACGAAGAAAAATATTATCAATCAGCTTGTTTTGATGATTTACAATTAAATTCTTTTATCGCAAAAGATACTATAAGTGGTCAAAGTAATGATAATTACAAATTTTATGCATCTAACATATCTGTCACAACTACAACGGAAAATGTATTTAATGGTATTTTCTCTACAGTAATATTGGATAAGAATATACCTTCTTACACTAAAATTAATACGGAGAACCTTGAATATATAACTACATATGCTTTAGGTGCTACAAATTCCTATTTAAAATATATAGAAATGGATAATGCAGATTTTAACAAAGTATTACATGTATATTCAAATGATAGATTAAATGCTACAGAAATATTAACTTCTGATATACTAGATTATTTATGTGAATTTTATAATAAATATCATGTTAATTTTCAAATTGTATTTACAGGGAATTATGTATATTCAAGATTTTTTATAACACAATTATTTGTTCCTTCTTTTATAGGGAATTTATTTAACAAAAGTAATTTTGCATTATGCTATGTAATAATTACATTTATTATAGAAATAATAGAAAAATTATCAAATAATATGTCTAATTTTGAAGAATAATATAGGAGGCAAAAATGATATCTCGTGATATGAACCCAGATTATCTAAATTCTTTTTTAGATTATTCTGTAACAATTTTAAATAAATCACCAAATACTATTAAAGAATATAATTATGATTTAGCAATGTTTTTAAAATTTATTATGGTTCATTTTCATCTTACCAATGCAAAAGATTTTAAAGATATTAGTATAAAAGATTTATCAATTGATGTAATTAAAAAAATCGAATTAAATGATATTCATGCTTTTCTTGCATATTTAACTACTACACATCATAGCAAAGCTGCTACTCGTGCAAGAAAAGTAAGTAGTATACGTGTGTTTTTTAATTATTTATCTCAAAAGGCTAATTTAATAGAAAAAAATCCAGCTCAAAATTTGGAAACACCTAAAATTGAAAAACGTATGCCTAAATATTTAACATTAGATGATAGTAAGAAATTACTGAATGTTACAAGTGATGAAGAAAGAAACTCAGAAAGAGATTATGCAATTATTACCTTATTTTTAAATTGTGGTTTAAGACTTTCAGAATTAGTAGGAATAAATATTAATGATATTTCTTTTGATGATGCAAAAATGACTGTAATTGGTAAAGGTAACAAGGAAAGAACTATATACTTAAATAAAGCATGCATGTCTGCTATAGATAAATATCTTAATGTTCGACCTAAAATAGGTGTAAAACCAGATTCAACTAAAGCATTATTCTTAAGTGAAAGAAAAGAACGTATAAGTAAAAGAACTGTTCAATATGTTGTAGATAAGGAATTAACTCGTGCAGGTTTGGATACAAAAAAATATTCTACACATAAATTAAGACATACAGCAGCAACATTAATGTATCAATATGGAAATGTAGATATAAGAGCTTTGCAAGAACTTCTAGGCCATGAAAGTATTTCTACAACAGAGATTTATACACATGTTGCTAATGAACAAGTTAGAAATGCTGTAGATGTAAATCCCCTATCTGATTTTTCTGCTGAAAAATAAATATTTAAAGTGTACATTATTCATGTACACTTTATTTTTATCCTATGATTGGCTGTAACTGTTTACGTTGCAAAGCCTCCTTAATTGTTGGAATTAAATAGTCAAACTTAAATACTAAAGATGTAGGTTTAGTAATTGGATTATCTTGTGTAAAAGGTACAAAGAAATAATTCTTTCTATTTAATAATTTTCCTATGTTTTCTGCTGAACCCGAAAGACCATCATTAGTTGATATACCTATAACCACAGGCTTCTGATTTCTTAAATGAGATTTTATAGCCATGGTAGCTGGAGTATCAATTATACTGTTTGCAAGCTTTGCTATTGTATTTCCAGAGCATGGTGCAACAACCATAATATCTGTTAATCCCTTAGGTCCTATTGGCTCTGCACCTTGTATTGTATGAATTATTTTATTATTTGTAATATTTTCTATTTCATCAATAAAGTCCTTTGCAGTGCCAAATTTTGTATCTAAGTTATAACTATTATATGACATTATTGGAATTATATTTGCTCCCATTTCCTTTAATTCTTTTATTTTAGGTATTACTTTTTTGAATGTACAAAATGAACCAGTCATTGTAAAACCAATATTTATATTTTCTAGTTCCATAACTGACCTCCTTTCATATTATCTTTAATATATAATATGAAATTATGTCAATTATGGTATAAAAATAATATATTATTATACCTAGAAAAAAGGTAAATTCCAAACTTTTGCATAGAAAAAAAGAAAGTAGATTTTGGCTCTACTTTCTTTTTGCTTTAAATTCGAATTATTTAATTAAAGCTAATGTTTCTCTAGCTATCATTAATTCTTCGTTTGTTGGAATAATATATACCTTAACTTTTGAATCAGCTGTTGAAAGTTCTGTTTCTTCTCCTCTAACATTATTAGCTTCATCATTAAATTCTACTCCCATAAAAGCTAGTTTTTTACATATTTCTCTTCTTATTCTAGGTGTATTTTCTCCAATACCACCTGTAAATATAATATAATCTACACCATTCATTAAAACAGCATATTTAGCAATATAACTTGCAACTCCGTATTCAAAGTTTTTCATTGCAACTTCTGCTCTTTCGCTTCCAGCATCTGCAGCGTTTTCAATTTCTCTAAAGTCTGGAGCTTCTCCAGATATTCCAGTAGCACCTGATTGTTCATTTAGTATATCTTGCATTTCTTGAGCTGAAAGATTTTCTTTTTTCATAATATATGTAACTACTGATGGGTCTAAATCACCACTTCTTGTAACCATTGGAACTCCACCTAAAGGTGTTAATCCCATACTTGTATCAATTGATTTACCATCTTTAATAGCACAAACACTTGAACCTTGTCCTAAATGGCAAGATACAATTTTTAAATCTTTAATATCTTTGTTAACTATTTCTGCTAATCTATGTGATACATAATTATGAGATGTACCATGAGCACCATATTTTCTTACACCATATTTTTCATAATATTTATAAGGTATAGGATAAATATAATTTTCTTTTGGCATTGTTTGATGGAATGTTGTATCAAATACTGCAACCATTGGCTTACCTGGCATTAATTTTTTACAAGCTTCCATTCCTAGTGCAGCTCCCGGATTATGTAAAGGTGCAAATTCTCCACATTCTTTAATTTGTTCTATAACCTTATCATCAATTAATGCTGATTTTTTGAAAATTTCTCCACCATGAACAACTCTATGACCAATAGCTCCAATCTCATCTAAACTATCTATTACTTTATATTCTGGATTTGTAAATTGTGCTAAAGTAAATTCAATTGCATCTTTATGATTAAGAGCTGTTTTGTCTATTCTATATTTTTTACCATGAACTTTATGAGTTATAAAAGATGCTTCTTCCCCTATTCTTTCGTATTTTCCTGATGCTAATACTTCATCTGTATCCATGTCAATTAATTGATACTTTAGTGATGAACTACCACAATTAACTACTAAAATTTTCATAAACAATTCCTCCATTTATTTTTTTATTTTATATTTTAGCTTGCTCCTGCGCTTGTACTGCTGTAATTGCAATAACACCTTCTATATCCTTGCTAGTACATCCTCTAGATAAATCATTTACAGGTTTTGAAATTCCCTGACATAAAGGACCATATGCTTCTGCATTTGCAAGTCTTTGAACTAATTTATATCCAATATTACCAGCATTTAAATCTGGAAAAATTAATATATTAGCTCTCCCTTTTAAAGGACTCCCCTTTGCTTTGTATTCAGCAACTTCAGGTATAATTGCAGCATCCAACTGCAATTCACCATCTACTAATAAATTTGGTGCTTTTTGTTTAACTAAATTTGTTGCTTCAATTACCTTGTTAGTTAACTCAGACTTAGCACTTCCATGAGAAGAATAAGAAAGCATTGCTATTTTTGGTTCCTTACCAGTTAGTAATTTAAAACTATTGCTAGATGCAATAGCAATTTCAGATAAAACTTCACTATCTGGATTTTCGTTAAGTCCACAATCTGAAAATAAGAAAACACCATTTTCACCCAAAGTACAGTTTGGAACTACCATCATAAAAAAAGCTGATACTAATTTTATTCCAGGAGCAGTTTTTAATATTTGAAGTGCTGGTCTTAAAGTATCTGATGTAGAATGTACAGCTCCAGAAACTAGTCCATCTGCATACCCATGCTTTACCATCATCATTCCAAAATAAATATTATCTAGCATAATTTCTTTAGCTTTTTCTAATGATATATATTTGTGTTTTCTTAGTTCGTAAAAACTCTCCACAAATTCATTATACAAATCTGAGTTTTGTGGATTAACTATTTCTACTTTGTCGATATTATTTAAATCAAGTTCTTTGGCTCTTTTTAGTATTTGTTCCTTATTACCAATTAAGATTATTTTTGCAAAATCTTGTTTTATTACCTCCGATGTAGCTTTTAAAGTTCTATCATCATATGATTCTGGAAGTACTATCGTTTTTATTTCTTGTTTTGCTCTGTTTTTTATTTCATCTATAAAAGCCATTTGTATCCTCCTTTAATATTATTACTTAAAATAAGTAATATATGGATATAATATTTAGAGCTCAATTTAATATTGCAATCATTGATTATTATATAATAGTATTTTGTTATTGGCAAGAAAAATCATAATATTAATTAATAAACTTTACTAATTTATCACCATTATCCGAGATTATACTAATATTGTCATCAACAATTTTTAAAGCTTGTAAATTTTTAAGTCCAACACCTTTTATCTTTCTTGTTTTTTTCATAATTCTTTCTAATTCTTCTTGTCTTCCTTCCAAATTGTAGTGAGGACATACTAATAAATTTACCAAACCAATTCCTGTAACTTTTGTTAATTTGAATTCTTTATACTTTCTAGAATCAGAACAGCCATATTTACAAATTGCAATAGCACCCGCACTAAGTCCACAAATAACTTTTCCAGAATTATAAGCCTCTTCTATTAAAGAAACCATATCATATTTCTTTAGAATACGCATTAATTCCAATGTATTTCCTCCACCAATATAAATTATATCAGCATTATTAAAACGCTCTAGAATCAATTCTCTTTCATCTAATTGCTTTTTTAAAATAGTTTTACAATTACATCCTAAATTTCTATAATTTCTTTTTATAACTCTAAAATATGATTCTATATGATTAACATTAGCAAAACCGATAAAAAGGAAATTTGGAGATTCCCTATTTGCTAAAGCAACAATTTCTTTATCTATATTTTTAGTTTCGTAATCCGTTCCTTTTCTTCCAATTTCACCTCCACCAATAATAACAGCCTTTTTTTGCAATTTTTCAACCTCCTTAAAAGCTTTAAATTATTTTTAATATTTCCTCTTCTAATTCTTTTACTATATTTTCTTGAGGAATTTTTCTAATAATTTTACCTTTTTTAAATAGTAACCCTTCTTTTACTCCTCCAGCGATACCAATATCTGCATTGCTTGCTTCTCCAGGTCCGTTTACAGCACAACCCATAACAGCAACAGTAATATCACTATTTATATTCTGTAAAAAGTTTTCTACTTCTTTAGCCATTGGAATTAAATCAATTTGTGTTCTACCACAAGTAGGACAAGAAACCAATGTAGGAACATTTCTGTATAAATTACAATCCTTTAAAATCTCTTTAGCAACTTTAATTTCTTCTATAGGATTATCAGATAATGAAACTCTTATGGTATCCCCTATACCTTCTCTTAAAAGAACTCCTAAACCAATGCTTGACTTTATCGTACCACTAAATTTTGTACCAGCCTCCGTAATACCTAAGTGCAATGGATATTTAAATTCTTTAGCAGCTTCCTCATAACTTTCTATGCATAAATCCAAATTGGATGCTTTTAGAGATAATGCAATATCATAAAATTCCAAATCTTCCAAGATTTCTACATGTCTTCTTGCACTTTCTACCATAGCTCTAGCAGTTGGTTTTCCTCCATATTTTTCTAACAAATCTTTTTCTAATGAACCCGCATTAACACCAATTCTAATAGGTACATTAAATTCTTTGCATTTATCAACTACAGCCTTTACTCTATCTTTTCCACCTATATTTCCTGGATTGATTCTAACTTTATCCACGCCAGCTTCTATTGCACAAATAGCAATTCTATAATCAAAATGAATATCTGCAACAATTGGAATATGGATTTGTTTTTTAATTTCTTTAATAGATTTCGCATCATCCATATCTAAACAAGCAACACGTATTATTTCGCAACCTGCTTTTTCTAATTCAAGAATTTGTTTTACTGTATTTTCTACATCTTTAGTCTTTGTATTAGTCATAGATTGAATAATAACTTTATTTTGTCCTCCTATTTGGACATTTCCTACTTTAATAGGTCTAGTTTCGTTTCTTTTATTCATATTATTCCCCCATTATTTAAGCTTTGCGATTAAAGCTTTTATTTTAATACCTTTTTCTGAAAACATTTTCTCATGTTCTGTTTGTATATCTTCCCAATCTGTTTCGCTATGTAAATCATATGTTATTTTAATAATATCAAAACCACTTTCTTTAAAGTAATTTATACTGGATTCGAATAAATCATCATCATCTGTTTTAAAATAAATCTCTCCATTTGGCACTAAAAATTCTTTATATTTTTCCAACTGTCTTGTATGTGTTAATCTTTTTTTTCTATGTTTTCCTCTTGGCCATGGATTACAAAAGTTTATATAAATTCTATCTATTTTATCATTATGGTCCATTATTAATAAAATTCTTTCAATATCAAATCTAGTAAGTATAACATTATCCGGTTCTATATTCTTCTCTGCAAAGGCTTGTTCTACATTCCTTTTTGCCAAACCAAGCATAGCATCTACTAAATCTATTGCTATATAATTTATATTTGGATTTTGAATAGCTATTTGAGATATAAAATTCCCTTTCCCACATCCAAGTTCGAGATGTATTGGATTATTAGGATTTTTAAAAACTGTTTTCCATTTACCTTTGTAGTCTTCTGGATTATCTATATAGAATTTACAAGCTTCTAATTCTGGCCTAGCCCAAGGCTTAAACCTAATTCTCATTTTCTTTCTCCTTTCATGTTTGGATTTTATTATATACTAGATATTGTTTTATTACAAGACTTTAATTCAAGCAGAACAAATGTGAACTTCGTTCACACTAGCACTAATTAATTTTAGTGCCTTTTTTAAAGATGTTGTTTTTAAGTTTCCACCTATTTCTAGGCAACCCTTTTCTTT
>CALXMM010000006.1 GCA_944389475.1 uncultured Clostridia bacterium | reverse complement strand
GTACTTTCTGGAGATGTTAAAGACTTAGTATTACTAGATGTAACACCATTATCATTAGGTATTGAAACATATGGTGGTGTATTCACAAAATTAATCGATAGAAATACAACAATACCAACAAAGAAATCACAAATATTCTCTACAGCAGCAGATGGTCAAACAGCAGTTGAAATTCACGTATTACAAGGTGAAAGAGAAATGGCTTCAGGAAACAAGACATTAGGAAGATTCCAATTAACAGGAATTCCTGCAGCACCAAGAGGAGTACCACAAATCGAAGTTACATTTGATATTGATGCAAACGGTATAGTTCACGTATCAGCAAAAGATATGGCAACAGGAAATGAACAAAATGTTGTTATAACAGCATCAACAAACTTATCAGATGCAGATATCGAGAAAGCTGTTAAAGATGCAGAAGCACATGCTGCAGAAGATAAAAAGATGAAGGAAGACATAGAAGTTAGAAATAATGCAGAAAGCTTAATCTTTAATACAGAAAAAACAATGAAAGATATCGGAGATAAAATAAGTAACGAAGAAAAATCTAAAGTAGAAGCAGAATTAGACAACTTAAAGAAAACACTAGAAGGAAAAGACACAGATGCTATAAAAGCAGCTACAGATAAATTAACATCTGTATTCTATGAGATAACAGAAAAATTATATAAAAATGCAAATCCAAACGGAGCAGCAAATGGTGCCGCTGGAACAAATGGAGCAGAAGCTGGAGCTGGTGCTGGAACAACAGGAAATGAAGGACCAAAAACAGATGGAAACGGAAATGTATATGATGCAGATTACAAAGTAGAAGATGATGGTGATAAAAAATAATGTTTAATATTGGAGGTTTTAAAACCTCCAATAATTAAGCTTTAATTGGAGGAAATCATGGCAGAAAAAAGAGATTATTATGAAGTTTTAGGAGTTAATAAAAATGCAACAGATGAGGAGTTAAAAAAGGCATATAGAAAATTAGCAAAAAAATATCATCCTGATGCAAATCCAAATAACAGAAAAGAAGCCGAAGAAAAATTTAAGGAACTAAACGAAGCATATGAAACACTTTCTAATCCACAAAAGAGAAAGATGTATGACCAATTTGGCTTTAATGGTCCACAAGGCTTTGGTGGTCAAGGTGGCGCAGGTCAAGGAGGATATTATTCATATAGCACTAATGGTTTCGATGGCTTTGATGGATTTAGTGGCTTTGGAGATATAAATGATATTTTCGGTTCTATCTTTGGAGGCTTTGGCTCTTCAAGAAGAAAAAATAGAACAGGCCCAGTTAGAGGTAGAGATATAAATCATGATATAGAAATTACATTCGAGGAATCTTTTTTAGGTGCTAGAAAAGAATTCTATATAAATAGAAACGAAAAATGTTCAACTTGTAATGGAACTGGAGCAAAACCAGGAACAAGTCCAATAACATGTCCTAATTGCCATGGAACTGGTCAAGTAACACAAGTTCAAAATACAATTTTAGGACAAATGCAAACAACTAGAACTTGTTCAGAATGCCATGGAACTGGTCAAATTATAAAAGAACCATGTACAACATGTAGAGGAAAAGGAACTGTAAGAAAACAAGCAAAAGTTACTATAAATATTCCAGCCGGAATAGCTGAAGGCGAAACACTTATATTAAGAGGAGAAGGAGAGCCAGGTGAAAGAGGCGGAGAAAAAGGAGATATGCATTTAACAGTGCATGTAAAAAGACATAGCATATTTAAAAGAGATGGAAGCAATGTATTATGCGACATTCCAATAACTATGACTCAAGCCACACTTGGAGCAGAGCTAGAAATTCCAATGGTAGATGGAGAAAAAGTAAAATACAAAATACCTGAAGGAACACAAACAGGAACAAAATTCAATATACGAAATAAAGGATTTAAAGCATTAAATGGAAATTGGCAAGGAGATTATATATTCACAGTAAATGTACAAACACCAAAAAGATTAACAAAAGAACAAAGAGACTTGTTCACACAATTAGCAAAAACTATGAACGAACAACCCCCAGTAAAGAAGAGAGGTTTATTCGGATAGTGAACACGAGGGACGGACCTTAAAGTTCGAATTTTATGTTTACCAAAAACTTTTAGGTATTGTTCAAAAACAGTCAAATGAAAATAAAAACTCATTTGACTGTTTTTTTATGTAAAAAAGCAATAAATTTTTAAAGTTATGTTAAATTGAATTTACAGATTTATAAAATATATGATATAATGCAACCTAAGAAAGCATAAATTAATATAGGTGATATATAAATGGAAATAATATTGGGTAAAACTGCAGGCTTTTGTACAGGAATTACATTAGCTTTAGATAAAACAAATAAGGAGTTAGATAAGTCAGACAAGGTAGAATGTCTCGGAGACTTATTGCATAATGACCAAGTATTGGAAAAATTAAAAAATAAAGGTTTAGTTGTAATAAATGATATTAAAGAGGCTAAACAAAAAGTAATTATTAGAGCTCATGGAGTAAAAAAAGATGTTTATGATTATGCTAAGGAAAATGGCATAGAATTAGTGGATTGTACTTGTCCAAAAGTTTTAAGAGTTCATAATTTGGCTGAAGAATTATCTAAAAAAGGTTATTATGTAGTCTTATTTGGAGAAAGAAAGCATGCAGAGGTTTTAGGAACATTTAGTTTTTGCAAACAAGGTGAAATAATAGAAAATCTAGATGAATTAAAGCAAAGAATCGATTATTTAAATAAACAAGAAAAGGTAGCAGTAATAACGCAAACAACATATAATTTACAAAAATTTTCTGAGATAGAAAAATATCTTAAAGAGAACTTAACTACTGAAAATGAAGTTTATAATAGTATTTGCAATGCTACAGAAAATAGACAAAAGGAAACAGAAGAAATTGCAAAACAAGTGGATTATATGATTATAATTGGTGGAAAGAAAAGTTCTAATACAAATAAATTATATGAAATTTCCAAAAAATATTGTAAAAAAGCAATCAAAATAGAAACTGTGCAAGAATTGTACAATGAAGATTTAAAAAATATAAATAAAATAGGTGTTATGGCAGGAGCTTCCACACCTAAGGAAAGTATTGATGAAGTTATAAAATATTTAAAGGAGAGGGACTAATTTGAATATAGAAAAAGTTTCCAAAGAATTAGAAAAATGTATATCTAAAGATTCTAAAATTTATGAGAATGAGCTAATGTCTAAGCATACTTCTTTTAAAGTTGGTGGTCCTGCAGACATATTTGTAATAGCAGCAACACAATATGATGTAAAAAACATATTAAATTATTCTGTAAAAAATGAAATACCTTTAACTGTTATTGGTAATGGAAGTAATTTACTAGTAAAAGATGGTGGAGTAAGAGGAATTGTTCTAAAAATAGGTATAGATGAATTTTACATAGCTGAAAACCCAGATAAAGAGTACATAATTACCGTAGGTGCAGGAGTAAAAAATGGTTATGTTGCACAAAAATTATTAATAGATGAAATTGAGGGATTCGAATTTGCAGCAGGCATACCGGGTTCTATTGGTGGAGCAATAAGAATGAATGCAGGAGCACATAGTGGAGAAATGAAGGATATTGTTCTAGAAACCAAATGCATGGATTTGGATGGAAATATAAAAGTGTTATCAAATGCAGAGCAAAAATTTGAATATAGAAATAGTATTTTTAGTACAAATAAGTATATTGTACTAAGCACTAAATTGAAATTAAAACATGGAATTTATAGAGAAATAAAAGGAAAGATGGATGAGTATACAAAATGGAGAAAAGAACACCAACCATTGGAATATCCATCTGCTGGAAGTACATTTAAAAGAGGAAAAGATTTTATTACTGCTAAACTTATTGATGAATGTGGACTTAAAGGTTATAATATAGGTGGAGCAGAAGTGTCAACAAAACATGCAGGTTTTGTTATAAATAAAGGAAATGCAAAAGCAAAAGATATATTAAATTTAACGAGATACATTAGTGAAAAAATCTATGAAAAATTTGGCAAGAAAATTGAATTAGAAGTACAAGTCATAGGGGAAGATTTAGAAAACTAGCTAACTTAAATATTAAGTTAGTCTCGAAAGGATGTATTAAATTAAAATGAAAGGATTTATAGAATGGTTTAGACCAAATGCAAGAATAAAAAGATGGATATTTCTTATATTAGTGGGTATTGTATTTGCTTGTTATGGAATATCTTCTATAATTGTAAAGGAAGAATTAGAAATATCACAATTATTTTTAATTATTTTATCATTTATTATAGGCTTTACATGCATTGTAATAGGAATTGTGTTCATGCAAAAAAGAACTATGGAAATGATTATAGAATCTACAGATTCAAGGGTTAAGAATAATAGAAAACATGTAAATATAAATTCTCTAATATTTAATAAGAAAATTTATTCTGAAGGTCCAAAAATTGTTGTAATAGGTTCTGGAAATGGTATGGAAACTGTTGCAAAAGGATTAAAAAAATATACGGATAATATAACAGCAATTGTAACAGTATCCGCATATGGACAAATTAGAGATAATAGCATAAATTCCATGCCTACAGAGGATATAAAAAATACTATAATTGCTTTAGCTAAGAATGAAGAATTAGCAAATAAATTAGTAAACTATAAATTTAAAAGTGGAGATTTAAAAGATATAACTTTTAGTGATTTACTTTTTGCCACATTACAAGATATATCTAAAGATTTTACAGAAGCAATATCTAATTTTGATGAAATATTTGATATAATAGGAAAAATTCTACCTATTACAAATGATGAAATGAGGATATGTGCAGAACTTGAAAATGGCATGATTATAGAAGAAAAAGATAAGATAAGCAAAATTACTTATGATAAAATTACAAAAATTAATAGAGTCTTTATTTCACCACCAAACTGTAGAGCTACACCTGATGTTATACAAGCAATAAAAGAAGCTGATTGTATAGTAATTGCACCAGGAAGTTTGTATACAAATGTAATACCTAATTTATTGGTAAATGGTGTTTATAAAGCTATGAAAGAAAGTAAGGCAATAAAAGTTTATATTAGTAATATAATGACAGAACCAGGACAAACTGAAGGGTATAAATTATCAGACCATATTAAGGCAATAATGGAACATACAGGAAAAAATGTTATGGATTATTGCATTTATGATACCGGAGAAATAATTCCTGAATACATAAAAAGATATAACTTAAAAGGAGCAGAATTAGTAGAAGCAGATATTCAAAAAGCTAAGAGTATGGGAGTAAGATTAATACAAAGAGATTTAGCTTGTGTAGAAAATGGATATATAAGACATAACCCAGATTTAGTTGCACGTGCTATTTCTGAATTGATATGTGATGATTTAAAATTTAGAGATAAACAATCTGACCCACAATATTTATTATTGCAATCAAAATTAGCATACGAAAAGCATTATAATAAAATAAAAAATAAACCAAAAAGAAAGAAAAAGGAAACAGTTCCTAAACATAGAAAAAGTAAATTTTTAGACAGATATGGTAATCGTATAGATGCTATAAAAAATACTGAAGATGTAAAAATAAGGAACAGAGAAATGTTAAAAAATATGAACAAGGACAAAGAGGAAGAGTTTATAGAAAATTTTATAGAAAAAATTGAACAAAATAAGAAAAATAAATAATTGGAGGCATACAAATGAAAATAATGGTAAATAAAGGAGATTTTAAAGATTTAGTTCAAAGAGAATGGGTGATTTCTAATGGAATAGGAGGTTTTGCAGCTTCCACCGTTGTAGGAGCTAATACAAGAAAATATCATGGATTACTTGTAGCAGCATTAACTCCACCCGCAAGAAGATTTTTAATATTGTCAAAAGTAGATGAATCCATAGAATTTAATGGTTCTAAATATCCTTTATATACTAATATATGTGATAATTATATTTCTGATGGATGTAAAAGAATAGAATCATTCGAAAAGAAATATGTTCCAACATATACATACAAAATAGATGATATTACTATTCAAAAAACTATTAGTATGCAATACGGAAGAAATACAGTAGTTTTGCTATATAGAGTAAAAAACGGAAATTATAAAACAAAATTAACATTGGCTCCAATAATAAATTATAGGGACTTTCATCAAATCAACAAAGATACAGATTTTAATTTAAAAGAGACAATATCTGGAACAAAAGTAAAAATGATTGTAAAGAATGAAAGCCAAACACCTTTCTACATGAAATGTTCAGAAGGACAATATATAGAACATCATAATGATATATTTTACCATATGTTTTATATGGAAGAGGAAAAAAGAGGATTTGACCCAATAGAAAATCATGCAATTCCTGGAAGATATGAAATTAATATTAATCCAAATGAGAAAAAAGATATAACATTTGTGTTTTCTCTAGAAGAGAATATTGATGAAATAAAAGCGGAAGATATAATAAAACAGGAAGAGGACAGATTAAAGAAAATTGTTAAAGATACTAAATTAATTGATGAGAAAACAGAGGATAAGGAATTAATAGAGGATTTTATAATTACAGCAGATAGCTTTATAGCATATAGACCTTCATTTGGCTTGCATACTATAATTGCAGGATATCCATGGTTCCTAGATTGGGGCAGGGACAGTTTAATTGCTTTCGAAGGTTTATTACTAAAAACAAAAAGATTTGACATAGCTAAAGAAGTTCTTTTAACTTTTATAAGAGATGTTAAATATGGTTTAGTACCAAATGGTTATTCAGGATATGATAACAGACCTTTATATAATAGTGCAGATGCATCTTTGCTTCTTTTTGAAGAAATAAAGAAATATTTAAACTATACACATGATTATAAATTTATAAAAGATAATTTCTATATTTGTTTAAAAAAGATTGTAGAAGCATATATAACAGGAATAGATGTGGATGATAATAATATTTATATGGAGAGGGATGGATTAATTCATTCTGGAACTATAAATACACAAAATACATGGATGGATGTAAAAATAGGTGATTTTGCAGTAACTCCAAGAAATGGAAAAGCTGTAGAAATAAATAGTTTATGGTATAATGCTTTAAAAATAATGGAGGAATTATCTAAGAGATTTGAGACAAAGAAAGCATCAGAGATATATAGTGAATTAGCAGAAAAAGTGCAAAAATCTTTTAATAGGAAATTTTATAATCCAGAGAAAAAATCTTTATATGATGTATTAGGTGATGACAGGATAAGACCTAACCAATTATTTAGTTTATCACTTACATATCCTGTATTAAATCCATCGGGAAGAAATGCAAAAGAAATATTAAAAACAGTAACTGATGAACTATATACAAAACATGGACTACGTACTTTAAATAGAAAAGATAAACAATATATTGCCACATATGAGGGAGATTCATATAGGAGAGATATAAGTTACCATCAAGGAATTACATGGCCATGGTTATTTGGAATATATAGTGATGCATATAAAGCAGTTATAGAAAATACGAAAACTGCAAAAACAAAACAAGAATTGCAAAAACAATATGACCAATTTATAAAGAATTTAAAGACTACTACAAAAGCAATGATGTATAAAGAAGGTTGTGTACAAAGTATTTCTGAATTATATGATTCTAAACCTCCATATTTACCAAAGGGAGCTTTTTCACAAGCATGGAGTGTTGCAGAAATATTTAGAATATTATTAGATGCAACAATAGAAGAAGAGAAAATTAAAAAAGAAAATTTGAGTTCTAACAAGGTACAAAAATCAAAAACAACAGAAGAAGAGGAAAAATAATGAGAATATTAGGAATAGACCCGGGTTTTGCAATAACTGGGTACAGTATAATAGATTACATAGGAAATAAATTTAAATTAGAGACATCTGGAGCAATCTTAACTGAGGCAGGAGTTTCATTTCCATTAAGATTGGAAAAAATTTATACGGATTTAGATAATATTATAAAAACATATAAACCAGATGCAATGGCAATAGAAGAGTTATTTTTCAATAATAATGCTAAAACAGCAATTAATGTAGCACAGGCAAGAGGTGTAATATTAATTACTGCAAGAATAAATAAATTAGATATTTTTGAATATACACCTCTACAAGTAAAACAAGCGGTAACCGGCTATGGTAGAGCAGATAAAATACAAGTTCAAAGAATGGTTAAGATGATTTTAAATGTAGAAAAACTACCAAAACTAGATGATATAACAGATAGTATGGCAATGGCAATTTGCCATGCACATTCATCTAAGTTTTCATCACAATTTAAATTATAAAGAATGTGCAGATTGCTTTTTTATCGGGTTATGAAATTTAAAATTATGAAGAAGGTATGATTGTGTTAATCGAAGAACTAGAACGAGATTTAAGAGAACAGAAACTGAAAAGTATATATCTATTATATGGTGAAGAAAAATTTTTGCTAGAATCAGTTGTAAAGAAAATAAAGAAGAATTTTGGGGAATGTATAAATGGAATTAATTATATTACAATTGATGAAACAAATATAGGGGAATTAATAGCAGATATACAAACTCCGGCATTTGGATATCCAAAAAAACTAATAGTTGTTAGAAATTCCGGAATTCTAAAAAAGGAAGGAAAAAGAAAGGACCCAGAACTTGCTAAGGCAAAAAAGAGTGTTGCAGAATACATAGAGAATAATATGGAAGAAATTGATGAAAGCGTAATATTAGTTTTTATAGAAGAAAATGTAGAAAAGCAAAAATTGTTTAAAGTTCTAGAAAAAAATGCTTGTGTATGCGAATTTGAATTTCAAAAACCAAATCAAATTATAGGAAGATTAAAATCTATTGCTAATGCATATAAAGTAAATGTTGCAGAAAACACATTACAATATTTAATTGAACAGTGTGGTCAAAATATGCAGGAACTTATTAATGAAATTAGAAAATTAATAGAGTATGAAGGAGAAGGAGGTACAATAACAAAAGCAGATATTGATTTGTTATGTACAAAACAAACACAGGCGATAATATTTAATTTAACCGATTATCTAGGTAAAAAACAAATAAAATTAGCACTGGAAGAATTGAATAAATTACTTTATAATAAAGAGCCCATCCAAAAAATCTTGATTACTTTATATAATCATTTTAAAAGATTATACTTTACAAAATTAGCAGAAAAATATAAATTAGATATAGCAAAATCTTTAAATTTAAAACCTAATCAAATGTTTTTAGTAAATAAATATAAAAAGCAAGCAAAAAGCTTTACAGAATTAGAAATTTCGAATATTATAAAAGCATTAATAGATTTGGATTACAATTATAAAATTGGTAATATAGATTTAAATATAGGATTAGAAACGATTTTGTGTAATAATTGCTCAAAATAAACCTAAAAATAGAATAAACATAGGAGAAGATTATTATGTTAGATACTAGTATTGAAAAAAAAGAAGAATTAAAGAAAGAGATAAATGCAATAGATGGAGAAAAAAATAAAGTTTCATATCTAGCTGCTCAAAAGGATAATGATGCCAAATTAGAGTTTTTACAAAACTTTAAAGAAAGGGAATCTAGGGATAAAATAATAAATAGTTTAGAACATAAAGTGTCTCCGGATTTATTTAGAATAGTTTATTTAGCACAAAGGATGATAAAAGAATTTATAAAAAGTGTTTATTCAAGTGTTTCAGAGGATAAACTAGAGACAGTAGAGATAAGTTTTAATAGAACAAACGTTATTTGTGATAAGTTACCGGAAAATGAAGAATTCGAGGTAAATTCAAAAGATAAAACAATAATAATTTCAGAGAAAAGAAGAAATAGTCAAAGTAAAGTATTAGGTTATGTATTATATGGATATGCAAATTGTTTTTCTAATAGGGATTCAAATGAAAATAATAAAGTATTGGAAGAAGGAAATGCTGATATCTTTGCGGATTTAGTAGTAAATAATTATTTAAAAAATCATCCATACGAAAATCTAGGTTTTCATTTAGATAAAAATTATAGTATAGAGAGTAAATACCTAGAAGAAAATAGTATAATTAGAACAAGAATGTATGTGCTAGAACAATTAAAGATAGATAAAAAAATGCTATTAGAATATTTGTTAGGAGATAAGGAAAAATACATAAGGAATATATTTAATGGTAGTCCAAAGGTAGAAGAGTTTAATTTAAATGAATTTTACGAAAAAAATAAATTTGCATTAAAAGACATAAATAGAGAAAGTATTTATTATAATAAGAATACAATTTTACCATTATATATATTGCAAGAAAAAATACCAAATGAAAATATTTTGCAAAAAGAATTTTCATCATCAGATATAATTTTTAAAGCTTTTAATCATGAAAGAATAAATAAAATTGATTCAAACAAATTGGATGAAATAGTTAATGTTATGCAAGATACTAATAAAATAAAAGATGATTTGGTGGAATGGACAGAAAAAGAATTAGAAAATTTAACAAATATGGAAAAGAGAATGTCTTCTGCTAATATTTTGGAAAATGTATTAGTTGTTTTAAAATATAAAAAATTAAATAATAATATTGCAAAACAAGTTAAAGAAGTAATACAATATTTAATAAATGATTTAGAAAGAAATGTTAAAATAGAAAAAAATAAAGAATTAATACAAGCAATTAATGAATATTCAAATAAAATTGAAATAGAAGACAAAAATTTAGAGGAAGATTTAAAAGATTCTTTATCATATTTAAAAATAAAATTAGAAATGTCAGAAGAAGTAAATATAACACCTGAGGTATTTTTTAATAGATTAAGAAGTTCATTAAAAAATAGTATTAAAATTGAAAGAAACGAAGAATTAATAGCTTATCAAACAATAAAAGAAGAATTAAATATTATTAAAAAGTAGGAGATAATTATGGAAAACGAATTAGCACAAGCATATTCAGAAGTATATGAAGTATTAAAATATATACCAGTATCATATTTAAATAAAGTTCCAAAGGATGTTTTAAATATTTTTAAAACAAAAAGGGATAAAAATTATAAAGTTCAAATTAATCCTAAACTACCAATAGAAGACCAAAAACTACAAAGAAAA
Source organism: uncultured Clostridia bacterium (assembly GCA_944389475.1). Lineage (GTDB taxonomy): Bacteria > Bacillota > Clostridia > TANB77 > CAG-508 > Merdicola. The sequence continues at coordinate 61,171 of CALXMM010000006.1, read as the reverse complement.
ACATTATTATTATTGGCTGTTTTGAATTTGGATTATTGGTGTAGTCCAGAAGAAAGAGAAGAAATTTTAAATATATATTGGAAAAATGAAAAAGCAAATGAAGATTATATGGTAGTTAGTGAACAAAATAATTTAATATCAAATTCTTCAAATACAGGATTAATGGTATATAAACCAGAAAATATAATTAATAAAATCTGGTCAAAATTGAAAAAGTTTTTTAGAAGAGGAAAACTAGCTGCCAATAATGAAGTAAATAGATGATAAGCATATTTATAAATATTTAAATTAAAGCTGTGGTAATGAAATCATGGATTCCTACCACAGTTTATTTATATGTTTTTGTATAAAAAAGTACTTTTTTTCTTAAAATATAAATATAAGAAAATATATTTTAAGAAAAGAAGGTTGAGTTATGTTTGAGTTTAGAACAGATCTTGCTAGTGAGAGAAGAGATTTATATAAAAAAGCGAATAATATAGAAAATGAAATAGATGGAATAGAGGCAGAAGAAGAACAAATAAGTAATAATATAAAAATAACAAGAGTAAAAATTTTAAATGAAAATGGAGAAAAAGCAATAGGAAAGGTTAAAGGAAATTATGTAACAATAGATTTAAAAAATATGAAATATATGGGAGAAGATGATATTCAAAGTGCTAGTGAGGTTTTAAGTGAAGAATTAAAGAAAATGATTGATGAATTTGTAAGTAAAGAAGAAGAAATATTAGTTGTGGGATTGGGAAATGTATATGTAACGCCTGATGCATTGGGACCAAAGGTAATTAATGAAATAGATATTACAAGACATCTATTAAAATATGTACCTCAATATTTAGATAAAAATACAAGACCAGTAAGTGCTATTTCACCAGGAGTTTTAGGAACAACAGGAATTGAAACTGCTGAAATTTTAAAAGGAATTGTAGACAATATTGAACCAAAATTAGTAATAGTTATAGATAGTTTAGCTTCTCGCAGTATGGAAAGAATTAGTAGCACAATACAACTAGCAGATACAGGAATTGTTCCCGGAGCCGGAGTAGACAATGCTAGAAAGGAATTAACCCAAAATACTTTAGGAATCCCTGTAATTGCTATAGGAATACCAACAGTCGTAGAAACTGCAGTTGTGGTTAATGATTGCTTGGATGTTTTTATAGAAAAATTGCAAGAAAAAGCAGAATCCAATGCTTATTTAAACAAATTAAAAGAAGAAGATAATTATTTAGAAATAAAAGAAGCACTAATACCTAAAGATTATAATTTTGTAGTAACACCAAAAGAAATAGATAAGTTAGTAGAAAATATGAAAGATGTTGTAGCAAGAGGAATAAATTTAAGTTTGTGAACTAAGGGGACGGACCTAAAAGTTCATCAAATTAACATAAAAAATGAACTTTAAGGTCCGTCCCTAAAGTTCATTTTGCAAATTCTATTCTATTTTCAAATATACATATTAGTGTTTTTATAAAATCATCGGATTCTTTTGACAAATGTATTATTATTTTTTGTGGCAAAAGGGTAAGAAGGGTGTTTAATGATATATCATTTTCAGAAAATGAGACATCGGAAATATAGTTTAAATTTGATAAATCATCTATAAATGGAATTTTTTTATAATTACTGTCTAAAAGTACTGAATCCGTATTTTTATATATAAAGTGTACTGTATTAATAGTTGATGGTCTAGAGTTAACATATGATTTTAACAAACTTATAAATTCTTTATATTCTCTGTCAACTACAAGTTCATTTACAGCGCTGTCTACAATATAATCTAAAATTTTCATATAATTATATAATCTAAAATTAACGAATCCACTTAAAATCATAGATTTGTTGTTGGTTATATATTTTAATGCGGCAATATAAATATGTTCAATTCTTACCTGATATTCAACAGTAGATGTATCTATAAAAAAGTCCAAACATTTTTGCAATATAATATCTTGTTCTGATTCTGAAAAATAAAAATAATTGGATTGAATAATTGATTTTAATAATTTCTTTTCATAAAAATGTATAATTACCGAAACCAAGGTATTGGCAAGGGCGTTATAAAAATCGGATTGTTCTTTAGAATCTTTTTTGCCTGTAAAATGAATAATTATATTTTGATATATTTTAAATTTCTTTGCAATTATATATGTGTTTGGAAAAGTAAAATTATCTAGTAGATATTTAACTATACGTTTATTATTTGTTTTTATACAAAATGATTTCATGAAAATATCTCCCTTCACATATATGTAATATTATCTACTAAATAAAGTATCATTATACATATAATATGAAATAAGATTTATTTTGAAACTTGTTTGATGTATATAAAAAGAGCTCACTTTATTTTAATTAAAGTGAACTCTTAAAAATTTATTTAATAATATATCATATAATCTATATCATCAAAAATTTTGTCTTTTTTATAAATTTCTTCTAAATATGTTTTATCTATATTATCATTTTTTAGTTGATAATATAATTTGGTAAATCTACCGATATGGTCTTTAATTCTTTTTTTGGCATAATCAACCATTGTTTGGTTTGTAATTATAAATAGCCAATCACTGCTTTGTGCCAATAATAATTCTCTTGCACATTGGTTTAGTGCGAATCTTTTTAGTTCATCTTTTTCATTAGGGAATAGGTGTGCAAGTTCTACCATTCTGTCCCCAGTTTTATGAAGATGTCTATGAACATAATCATTTAATGGGTTAAGCCATACTTCGTTATACCCATTAGCACCCCAACTAGACCTACAAGGTGAAGATATTTGTATATTTGGATATTTATCGATATATTCACTAGGTGTTATAAGTTTAAAATTACAATCATCATAATATATTTTCTTAAATAAAATGTATAACCAATCCGGTCCTTCATACCACCAATGTCCATATAATTCAGCATCATAAGGACATAAAATAATTGGGGGGTTGTCCATATAAGGTGCAACATCATTTATTTGTTTTACTCTGCTGTCGAAGAAGTGACCTGTTTGTTTATATATGGAATCTTTTGCCCATTGCAAATTATAATAATCTTTTTGGTCCGTTTTTCCTGTAATTCTATAATATTTAATACCAGTATTAACTCTTACGCCATCATGTGCAATGTAAGGTTTTATATAATCATAATCAGATTCATAACCAATATCTCTATAAAATTCTCTATAATTGAAATCTCCGGGATATCCATTTATGGAACTCCATACTTGTCTAGATGATTCCATATCACGACCAAAGGCAACTAATCCACCAGGAGAAACAATTGGTGCAAATGTACCATATATTGGAGTAGGGTCTGCATATAATATACCATGTGTTTCTAAAATTGCATATTCAATACCAAATTCTTTTAAGTATTTATCAGCTTCTGGAACATAACCACATTCAGGAAGCCATATTCCTCTAGGTTGTCTTCCAAAAAATCTTTTATAGGTTTGTACACCTACAGCAATTTGTGCTCGTACTGTCTTTTCATTTACGTATAAGATGGGGAAGAAACCATGTGTTGCTCCACAAGTTATAATTTCCAAAACACCAAGATCTTGAAAATGTTTGAATACAGATATTAAATCACGTTTAAAAACTTTCTCAAATAAATATAAATCATTTGAGTATCTTTTTAAATAATATTTAGAAAGTTCATTTAATCTGGCATCATATGCAGTTCTTTTTACTTCTTTTTCACAAAGCTCAATATGTTCATTTAGATAATGAACATATTTTTCTTGTAATAATTTATTGTCCAACATCCAAAGTAGAGGAGGAGTCATTGACATTGTAATTCTAAAGTCAACTTTTTCATCTACTAATTTTTTGAAATTCCTAAGAAGAGGAATATAAGTTTCGGACATGGCTTCAAACAACCATTGTTCCTCTAGATAATCATCACTTTCTGGGTGATGCACAAATGGTAAATGTGCATGCAATACAAAACTTACATATCCTTTTATGTCTTTGCTCATCTTATAACTCCTTTAAAATGCTTTAAATCCTGAAGAATTTAAACTACTTGATGAAGGATTTTGTTCCTTACCAAATTGGTCTAAATTTTCATCTTTATAAAATTTCTTGTAAAGATCATTAATTTTATATACTTTACCGATACTTCTAACAAAACTAAGATTGGCAACATTTTTGGCTGTTACAGTATTATCCTTTACATTTTTAAAATATATCATTTCTTGTTTCTTTTCGAAAAGAATATGATCATTTGGAGATTCTACTTCATTAGAAGAAGTAATAGGAATATAATTTTGAGTAATTTTAGAAGTAGTTTTTACTTCTGTAACTTCGCCATTATACATAACCTCAAAAGGTTTTCTGCCCAATTCTATTTTATATTTACACTTACTATCATTAACATTTAAATACCAACAATTAGCAAAATCATTAATTTCCACTTCAAAACTATAACCTTTAGTTTCGTTATAAACTAAAAGAACAGGTTTTGTTTTTTCGAAGAAATCTTCACCATGAGTTTCTTTAAGTTTTTCTCTATCTTCATCAGAAATATCCCAATAAATAAATAGAGTAGTAGGTGTTTGATAAAGTAGTTTTACTATAGTTTGATTATATCTATAAGGTAAATCATAATATTCTGCTATAGAAAACTTTTCACCACTAATAGTTGATTTTTGTTTTATGGTTTCATCTTTTTCATTACTTTTAATAGAGTCTTTTGTTAAATCTTTTACCACTTTTTTACTTGGAACCTTTGATGATACAGCTTTTTTAGAAGTACTAGTTTTTTTGGTAGAAACTTTAGGTTCTTTTTTAGTAGCACTTGTTTTACTAGTAGAAGTTTTAGTCTTAGCTACTTTTGTAGTACTTGCTTTTGTTGTAGGTACCTTAGCTGTGGCTACTTTTTTTGTAGTACTTGTTTTAGAAGTTGACGCTTTAGTTGTAGTATTTTTTTTTGTTGTACCTGTTTTTGTTGCTGAAGCTTTAGTTGTAGTGGTTTTTTTTGTAGTACTTGCTTTTGTTGCTGAAACTTTAGCTACAGTAGATTTTTTTGTTGTACTTGCTTTTGTTGTTGGAACTTCTGCTTTCGTGGATTTTTTTGTTTTTGAAGTTGCCTTGATATTAGAACTTTTTTTCGTTAATGTTTCGGTCTTATTTAATTCATTATCATTTGCTTTTTTTGGCATTTAATTTCCTCCTTTGTATTTACGCATAACTAAGTATATACTATATCAAAACATAAATAAATTCAATAGAAAAAATACATAAAATTGAATTAAAATCAAAAAAATTTTTTTGAAAAAATATTAATAAAAAATGTGTAAAATCATTTGACAAAAACAGAACTATAATAGATAATATATGGAGTACAAGAGATGAATTAAAAGGGTAAACTAAGGAGGAAATGTTGATGTATATATTTAATAAAATCACGGTAAATCCACAATTACCTAAAAGAGTGGGACAATTATTAGATATTGCAAATAATTTATGGTGGTCTTGGAATACAGAATTTTTAAGGTTATTTAAAAGTATTGATTCTGATTTATGGGATACTGTAGGTAAAAATCCTGTAAAATTCTTAAAATTAGTATCTCAAGATAAATTGGAAGCAATTGTAAAAGATGAAGAATTTTTAAAGGAATACGATAAAGTTGTAGAACATTTTAATTCATATATGCAAACGAAGGAAACATGGTTTTCTAAGAATTATCCTAATAATACAAATGATTTAATAGCATATTTCTCTGCAGAATATGGTATAGATGAAATAATACCTATATATTCTGGAGGATTAGGAATTCTTTCTGGAGATCATTTAAAGTCTGCAAGTGATTTAGGATTACCTTTTGTTGCAGTAGGATTATTATATAAAAATGGATATTTTAACCAAAAAATAGATGGGTACGGAATTCAAAAAACAGAATATACAAATATAGATTTAGACAATTTACCAATTTTACCAGTAAAGGATGAAAACGGGGAAGATTTAATAATAGATGTCGATTTCCCAGATAGAAAACTTTATTTGAAAATTTGGAAAATTGTAGTAGGAAGAATTACTCTATATTTAATGGATTCTGATATAGATAAAAATATTGCTGAAGATAAAGTTGTTACATTAAGACTATATGGTGGAGACCAGGAAATGAGAATAAGACAAGAGATTGTCTTAGGAATGGCTGGAATAAAATTATTAAAACGTTTAGGATTAAAACCATCTGTATACCATATGAATGAAGGTCATTCTGCATTTTTAAATTTAGAAGTAATAAAAGATATAATGCAAGAAAAACAAGTATCATTCGAAGTAGCTAAAACAATATGTTCAGCTAAAACAGTATTTACAACGCATACACCTGTTCCAGCAGGAAACGATATATTCCCAATAGAATTAATGGATAAATACTTTTCTAATTTCTGGCCACAACTTGGAATTTCTCGTGAGGATTTCTTAAGACTAGGAATGAAGAGTGCACAAGGATTGGAACAAGGATTTAATATGGGAATGTTTGCTTTAAGAATTGCAGGCAAGAAAAATGGTGTAAGTAAATTACATGGTGCAGTATCAAGAAGGTTATTCTCAGATGTATGGCCAAATATTGCCCCAGATGAATCTCCAATAGAATATGTAACTAATGGAATTCATACTTGTTCATGGCTTGCTCCATCTATGAAAAAATTGTTTAATCAATATTTAAAACCATATTGGCAGGACCATATTGAAGATGATGAAACTTGGAAGGACATTAAAAATATTCCTAATAAGGAATTATGGGATACCCATATAGAAAGAAAGAAAAAATTATGTGCATTAGTAAAATGCAATATGACAAATAGATTAAAAGCAAGTGGTTATAGCTACGAAGAAATTAATGAGATAGTATCTAAATTAAATCCAAATGCTTTAACAATTGGATTTGCAAGAAGGTTTGCAACATATAAAAGAGCAACATTAATATTTAAAGATTTAGAAAGATTAACCCAATTATTAAATAATCCGGACAGACCAGTACAATTAATATTTGCAGGTAAAGCACATCCGGCAGATAAAGAAGGTCAAGATTTAATAAAATATATTCACGAAGTTTCTATGAAACCACAATTTAAAGGAAAAATATTTTTACTAGAAAATTATAACATAGCAATGTCAAGGTATTTAATAAGTGGTGTAGATGTATGGCTTAATACTCCTAGAAGACCAATGGAAGCTTCTGGAACTAGTGGACAAAAGGCTTCTGTAAATGGTGTAATTAACTTTAGTGTATTAGATGGTTGGTGGGCTGAAGGATATAACCAAAAGAATGGTTGGACAATAGGGGACAACACAGAATATCAATCATATGAAGAACAAGACAAAGCTGATAGCGAAAGTTTATATAATACATTGGAAAACAAAATTATTCCTTTATATTATGAAAACAAAAAAGCAGATGGTGTTTCTGATAAATGGATGGAAATGTTTAAAAATTCAATCATTTCTACAGGAGGAAAATATAGTACATCTAGAATGGTAATACAGTATACAAAAGAATATTATATGGAACTTATAAATTTATCTCATAAACATTATCAAAATGTGGATGAAGCAATTAAGTTTACAGAGTGGAAAAAGAATATGTACACAAATTGGAAAAACATTAGCATTACTCAAAATAATAATTTAGATAATATTACAATAGATGCAGGCAACAAAATAGAGGTACACTGTGTAGTTAAATTGCCAGAAAGCATAGACTATAATTCTATTAGAGCAGAAGTATATTATGGAAAAATATTAGATAATGGAATAATGGAAGAAATAAAAACTGTTCCAATGCAGTTAATAGAAAAAGATGATGAAAATAGAGAATATAAATATTCAACTAAAATAGAATTAAAAACTGGTGGAAATTATGGTTATACTTTTAGAGTTATGCCACAAACAGATATGATGTTAAATACTACTAATTTGGATGTAATCCAATGGGTTACAAGATAAAGAGGTGTGTATATGAAAGATTTAAAATTAGAATTAAAAAATACTAATGTAGAAGAAGAGGAAATCTTAAAATATTCACAAAAAGTATCTAAAATACATAATGAATTATATGATAAAGCAGATGATGAAAAAGAATTTTTAGGATGGCTTAAACTTCCTACAAATTATGATAAGAAAGAATTTAAGAGAATTGAAAAAGCTGCTAAAAAAATACAGGGAGATTCAGATGTATTTTTAGTAATAGGTATAGGAGGCTCTTATCTAGGAGCAAGAGCAGTAATAGAAGCAATGACAAGTAATTTCGTAAATTCTATATCTGATGAACAAGCTAAATATCCAAAAGTAATATTTGCAGGAAATAATTTAAATCCAGATTATATTAATGATGTTATAGAATTTATAGGTGATAGGGATTTATCTATAAATGTTATATCTAAATCTGGAACAACAACAGAACCTGCAATTGCATTTAGAATTTTTAGAGAATTTCTAGAAAACAAATATGGAATAGAAGAAGCAAGAAGTAGAATTTATGTTACTACAGACAAAAAGAAAGGTGCTTTAAAGCAACTTGCAGACAAAGAAGGATATGAAGAATTTGTTATCCCTGATAATGTTGGAGGAAGATATTCCGTTTTAACAGCTGTTGGATTATTACCAGTAGCAGTAGCTGGAATAAATATAGATAAATTAATGCAAGGAGCTTTATCTGCTCAAAATAAATATGCGGAAGAAAATTTAAAATATAATGATTGTTATAAATATGCTGTTGTAAGAAATATTTTATATGGAAAGAAAAAGAATATAGAATTATTAGTAGATTATGAGCCAAAATTACACTATTTTATAGAATGGTGGAAACAATTATATGGTGAAAGCGAAGGAAAAGATTTAAAAGGTATTTTTCCAGCAGGTGTAGAATTCACAACGGACTTGCACTCTATGGGGCAATATATTCAACAGGGAAGACGTAATCTTTTCGAAACAGTACTAAATGTAGAAAAATCAAAAACGGATATAAAAATTGAATCTGATGAAGATAATTTAGATGGACTAAATTATTTGGTAGGAAAATCTTTGGACTATGTAAACAAAAAAGCTATGGAAGCAACTATTGCAGCTCATGTGGATGGAGATGTGCCAAATATTCTAATTACAATGGAAAAATTAAATGAAGAAAATTTGGGACAATTAATTTATTTCTTCGAACTAGCATGTGCAATGTCTGGTAAGTTATTGGGAGTTGACCCATTTAATCAACCAGGAGTAGAAGCATACAAAAAGAATATGTTTACATTACTTGGAAAACCAGGATATGAGAAAAAATAAAAAGACAGGGTACTTATGTATCCTGTTTTTGTTTTAATAAACATAATGTAATTGAAATGCAAAAAATAATGAGGTATAATATAAAAGACTTAAGTATAAATATTAATATAGTAGAATATTAAGAGGAGAAAATATGGATAATATAAGAGTGTATGCTTTTGTTGGCCCATCTGGGACTGGTAAAAGTTATAGAGCACAAATGGTAGCGAATGAAAATAATATTCATTATATAATAGATGATGGACTTTTTATAAATGATAATGAGATTATAGCTGGTGAGTCTGCTAAAAAAGCTCCTACAAAAATAGAAACTGTAAAAAAGGCATTATTTTTGAAACAAGAGCAAAAGGATGAAATTAGAAAAGCTATAGAAAAATATAAACCAGAATCTATTTTAATATTGGGTACATCTGATGGAATGGTGCAAAAAATAGCTGCAAATATAGGGTTGCCACCTATACAAAAAACAATATATATTGATGAAATTGCAACACCGGAAGAAATTCAAGAAGCAAGGAGAAGTAGGGTAACAGAAGGAAAGCATGTTATTCCTGTACCAACATTCGAAATAAAAAAAGATTTTTCCGGGTTTATATTGGACCCCCTACAAATATTTAAATTTAAAGGAAGGGGACACAAACCATATATATCAGAAAAATCAATTATTAGGCCTACATTTAGCTATTTGGGAAAATTTACAATATCTGATACCGTATTTAGACAAATAATAGAATATATTGCTAAGAAAGAGCCAAAGATATATAGTGTCTTAAGAACCAGGATTGATAATCAAGAAGAAGGACCATATGTATACATAGAGCTTAGTGTTGAGTATGGAGAAAATATAAGAGATGTTGTAGAAGAATTTAAAAATAAAGTTATAAAAGAACTAGAAAAATTAACAACAATGAGAGTTCAAACAATAAAGATAGTTATAAAAGAACTTCATGTGAGTGATGCTTACAAAGAAGAAAATAAATAGTGGAAGGTAGAATGAAAATGTCATATATAGTAGCAATAGATGGTCCTGCTGGTGCAGGTAAAGGTACGATTACAAAATTAGTTGCTAAGGATATGGGGTTGGTTAGTATAGATACAGGAATGCTATATAGATGTCATGCTTTAGCAGTATTAAAAAATAACATATCAATAACAAATGAAAAAGAAGTAGTAGATATTTTGGAAAAAATAGATATAGATTTAAGAAATAATGATAATAAACAATTAGTTTTTTTAAATGGAGAAGATGTTACAAATCAAATTAGAACTCCGGAAGTAAGCAGTATTGTTTCTCAAACTTCTACTTTTCCAAAGGTTAGAGAGAAAATAACGCAATTAGAAAGAAAAATTGGATATAAATGGCTAAAAGAAGGAAAAAATATAATAATGGAAGGGAGAGATATTACTACAGTTGTATTCCCAGATGCAAAAGTAAAAATATATCTTGATGCAACTCCTATAGAAAGAGCAAAAAGAAGATGTAGACAAAATAAGAAAAATGGTATAAATCAATCTTTTGAGGAAGTATTACAATCTATTATGGCCAGAGATAAAAATGATATGAATAAGGCTGTAGGTGCACTAAAAAAGGCACCTGATGCTATTTATGTAGATTCTAGTAAATCAAGTGTTAATAAAACTAAACATAAAATAATAAGAATTATAAAACAAAAAACTAATGAGGGTAAGAGGAGTGTAAGAAATGATAATTATAAAAAAAATATTAAGAGTAATCGTTAGAACAGCCATATATTTGTATTGCAAAGTTGTATATAGAATGAAGGTAATGGGAAAAGAAAATATTCCAGATGAAGGACCAATAATATATTGTGGAAATCATAGGAGTTATTTAGACCCTCCACTAATAGTTATAACAGCAGGAAGGCATGTTAGGTTTATGGCAAAAGAAGAACTTACTAAAAATAAATTTTTGAAGTTCTTAGGATTTGTATTTGATGCAATATATGTTAAAAGAGATAACAAAGATATAGGTGCTTTAAAAACAACAATCAAGGCTTTAAAAAACAAAGAGAGTGTGGCAATGTTCCCAGAAGGAACTAGAAATGGATTAAAAAAAGGTGAAGAGATAAAAGATGGCGTTGCATTCTTTGCATTAACAACTGGTGCAAAAGTTCAACCAGTTGGTATAGTAGGAGGAGAAAAACCATTTCAAAAAGTTTATATTAATTATGGAAAGCCATTGGACTATAGCGATAGGATGACAAAAAAACCTTCAAAAGAAGAGCTTGACCAAATAAGTAAAGAAATAATGGATAACATAATTATGTTGACAAATATAAAACAATAATATATAATATTATCAGTTTATTGCGAATAGGCGTTTTTCATTTTTGAAAAACGCCATTTATAAAGATGAACCAAACAAAAGAGGATGTTACAACGTAACAAAGATTTAGGAAGGTGAAATTATGGCAGAGCAATTAAATTTTGAACAAATGGTCAAAGAATCAATGAAAAATATAAATGTAAAAGAAGCAATAGAAGGAACAGTAATTAGTATAAATAGAAAAGGTGAAGTAATAATAGATATTGGATATAAGGCAGATGGGATTATTCCAAGAGATGAATACTCATATGATGAATCTGCGGATCCAAAAAAAGAATTAAAAGCTGGAGATAAAATAACAGCCGAAGTTCTTAAAATGAATGATGGAGAAGGTAATGTATTACTTTCTACAAAGAGATATAAAATGAAAGAAGCTCAAAAAGAGTTAGAAGAAAAATTTAAAAATAATGAAATATTAGAAGAAAAGATTTCTAGTATTACAGATAAAGGATTTATAGTTTCAAAGGAAGGATATAATATTTTTATTCCTATTTCTTTGTCTGGAATAACAAGAAGTGAGAATATAAGTGATTATAAAAATAAAGTAGTAAGATTTAGATTAATAGAATGTAAATTTAGACCTAGAAGAATAATAGGTTCAATAAAATCTGTTTTAGATGAAGAGAAGAACAAAAAAATAGATGAATTTTGGACCAATGCTGAAGTAGGTAAAAAATACAAGGGAAAAGTTACAAGCATAAGTACATATGGAGCTTTTGTAGATTTAGGTGTTGTACAAGGACTATTACATATTTCAGAAATGACTTGGAATAGGAATACGCCACCTAATGAAATATTGCAAGTTGGACAAGTGATAGATGTTATTGCAATAGATGTTGATAAAGAAAATAGAAGAATAAAATTATCATATGCAGAAAAAGGACCTGATCCATGGAAGAGTGTAGAAGGAAAATACAATATAAATGATATTTTAACTGTGAAAGTAGTTAAATTAATGCCTTTTGGAGCTTTTGTGGAATTGGAACCAGGAATAGAAGGTTTAGTACATCTTTCACAAATATGCGAAAGAAAAATAACAAAGCCAGAAGAAGAATTAAGAATAGGACAAAAGGTTAATGCTAAAATAATAGATATGGATTTAGAAAATAAAAGAATTGAATTATCAATAAGAGAATTAGAAAATACATCTCATGAATATAAAGAATAAAGGAGTAATTAAAATGATAAACAAAAATATTAGAAACATAGCAATCATAGCACACGTAGATCATGGAAAAACTACATTGGTTGATGCTCTTTTAAAGCAAAGCCATGTATTTAGAGATAATGAACAAGTTGCAGAAAGAGTAATGGACTCAAATGCACTAGAAAAAGAAAGAGGAATAACAATTCTATCTAAAAATACATCAGTTATGTATAATGGTGTAAAAATAAATATAGTAGACACACCAGGACATGCTGATTTTGGTGGAGAGGTAGAAAGAGTTTTAAAAACTGTTGATGGAGTTTTATTATTAGTAGATGCATTCGAGGGACCAATGCCTCAGACAAGAGAAGTTCTAAAGAAAGCATTAGCAATGAACTTAAAGCCTATAGTTGTAATAAATAAAATAGATAGACCGGGTGCAAATCCATCTAAAGTTTTAGACCAAGTATTGGAATTATTCATAGAATTAGATGCAACAGATGAACAATTAGAATTTCCAGTAATTTATGCTTCAGCTAAAAATGGAATAGCTAAAATGCATATGGAAGATAGCAGTGACAATGTAAATTGTATATTTGAAACAATCATAAAAGAAATAGACCCACCACAATGTGATGATGAGGGACCTGTTCAAATGTTAGTATCTAACATAGATTATGATGAATTCATAGGTAGAATGGCTATTGGAAGATTAGAAAGAGGAATTTTAAAAGTAAATGACCCTGTAGTTATTTGTAAAAAAGATGGTTCATTAGAAAATGCTAGAGTTGGAAAAATTTATACACATATGGGACTTAAGAAAGTAGAAGTTCAAGAAATTGGTGCTGGAGATATTATAGAATTATCAGGAATTCCAGATATAAATATAGGTGAAACAATATGTGATGTAGAACATCCAGATAAAATTGATTTCGTAGATATAGATGAACCAACTGTTACAATGACATTTAGTGTAAATGATGGACCACTAGCTGGAAAAGAAGGTAAATTTATTACATCTAGACATTTAAGAGATAGATTGTTTAAAGAGCTTGATAGAAATGTAAGTTTACGTGTAAAGGAAACTGATTCACCAGATTCTTTTGAGGTAGCTGGACGTGGAGAGTTACATTTATCTGTTTTAATAGAAACTATGAGAAGAGAAGGATATGAATTCTTAGTATCTAGACCAAAAGTAATATTTAAAGAAATAAATGGTCAAAAGTGTGAACCTATCGAAAGATTAGTAGTTAATGTACCTGATGATTGTATTGGTACAGTAATAGAAAAATTAGGTAGAAGAAAAGCAGAAATGCAGAATATGGAACCTGCAGAAGCTGGACATACTAAAGTTGAATTTAAGATTCCAGCAAGAGGTTTAATTGGATATAGAACAGAATTTATGACAGATACAAAAGGTAATGGTACAATGAGCAATGTTTTTGATGGATATGAGCCATATAAAGGAACAGTTGTTGCAAGAACAAGAGGAACAATTGTAGCCTTCGAAGCTGGAACATCAATAACATATGGATTATATAATGCACAAGATAAAGGTGAATTATTTATTGGACCAGGTGTAGAAGTATATGAGGGAATGATTGTAGGTATAAATTCTAGACCAGAAGATTTAACTATAAATGTATGTAAAGAAAAACATTTAACAAACACAAGAGCTTCAGGTTCTGATGATGCTTTAAGATTAGTTCCACCAATTCAAATGTCTTTGGAAAAAGCAATAGAGTTTATTCAAGATGATGAATTAGTAGAAGTAACTCCAAAGAGTATTCGTTTAAGAAAGAAAATTCTAGACACAAAAACAAGAGAAAGAGAAGCTAGAAGAAAAGTAAAAGAAGATTAATGAACAAAAGGGACGGACCTAAAAGTTCAAATTTTATGTTAATTTAATGAACTTTAAGGTCCGTCCCTAAAGTTCAAAAGGAGAAAATTAATGAACGAAGTAGAATTAGAAAAAATAAAAGAAAAAGCATTAAGCGAACATATTCCAATATTAATGGATGATACATTAGAAGTGATAGATAAGATTTTAAAAGAAGTAAAACCTAAGAGAATGTTAGAAATTGGTACTGCTGTAGGATATTCCGCAATGTGCTTTTCTAGATATTTAGATGAAGATGGTACAATAGATACAATTGAAAGAGAACATGATAGAGTAGAAGAAGCTAAGGAAAACATAAAGAAGGTTGGTGTAGAAAATAAAATAAATATTTTAGAAGGAGATGCAGTAGAAATTTTACCAACTTTAAACAATAAATATGATGTTGTATTTATAGATGCTGCAAAAGGGAAATATCCATTCTTTTTAGAGCAGTCAAAAAGAATGTTAAATAAAAATGGAATAATTTTTGCTGATAATATTCTATATAAAGGTTATGTTATGAGTGATTATAATAAACATAAGCAAAGAACAGCTGTTAGAAATTTACGTGAATATATAAAAGAAGTAACAGAGGATGAAAATTGTAAGACAGAAATTCTAGAAGTCGGAGATGGATTAGCAATTAGTCGATTTAAATAAAAAAGTAGAGTATTATTAAAATTTTCTTAATCTCTTTACAGTAAAAAAATTTTGCTATATACTTATGAAGTACAAGTTATTAGGAGGTTTTTTACAAATGAAAAATAAGATAGTTATAATTGGAACAGGTAATGTTGGAGTTAGTTATGCCTATTCTCTTCTATGTTCTAATTTAAATATACATGAAATTATATTAATAGACATTAATACTCAAAAAGCAGAAGGAGAAGCATTAGATTTATTAAATTGTACTCCACTAGTAGCCGGTTCTACTAAAATTAGGTTTGGAACATATGAGGATTGTAATGATGCATCAATAGTTTGTATAACAGCAGGAGTTTCACAAAGGGCAAATATAAAATCTAGAATGGAAGATTTATTTAAGGCTACAAATATTTTTAAAGATATTGTTAAAAATATTGCTAGTACTAAATTTAATGGTATTATACTTATTGCTGGAAATCCATTAGATGTTATGACATATGTTACTTGGAAATATTCTGGACTAAATACAAGTCAAATTATAGGTTCAGGAACATCATTGGATTCTGCAAGATTACAAAATATTATTTCCAAAAGGCTTAATATATCACCAAAGAGTGTGAATGCTTATGTGATTGGTGAACATGGAAATAGTCAATTTGTGCCATGGAGTAATGCAAAAATAGGCTTAAATCCAATTTTTAATTATTTCTCAAAAGAAGAAATGGGACAGATGGAAGAAGAAACAAGAAATTTTGGATTTACTATTGCTCAAAAGAAAACTTATACTTGTTATGGTGTGGCCTCAGCTCTTACAAGAATAACAAAAGCAATAATAGAAGATGAAAAAGCTATAATTTGTGTCTCATCATATGATCCACTACAAAAGATATTTATTAGTTCACCTTCTGTTGTTGGAATTGATGGAATAGAAAAAACAGGTTTAATGTCACTTACTCCAGAAGAAAGTTCAAGATTCGAAAATTCTGCCAGTGCCATTAAAACAGCTATTAAAGAAATTAATGAATTCTAAATTTTACCTCCTACACTTTGTTATAGGGGGTTTTTATGCAAGAGTCAAAATCTTTAGTCGTAAAGAAAAAATTATCAGAAAAAGAATACATAGTTTTATATTTCTTTTTATATTCTTTTATTGGTTGGTTATTGGAAACAGTATATTCTGTACTTGTACTTGGCCATTTTACAAAACGTGGTTTCTTATTTGGTCCTATTTGTCCAATATATGGTTTTGGTGCAATAATGATGATTCTATTTATTAGCCAATATAAAAAGAATTCTATAAAATTATTTTTTGCATCTGCAATTTTATTTACAGCATTCGAATATGTTGTAAGTTTTGCATTAGATGCCATTTTTGCAGCTAAATGGTGGGATTATACATATGATTTCTTTAATTTAAATGGTAGAATTAGTATTTTTTATACTATTATATGGGGATTTATTGGTTTAATTTTTATTAATAATATTCATCCATTTTTTTCTAAAAAAATAGAGAAATCAATATCGAAAGTGCCAACATATATATTAAGAGTTCTTATTTATTTAATGCCAATATGTTTAGTTTTAGACACTATTTTTTCTAGTCTAAAATATTTAGGCAAGATATAAATTATTATTAAATAGAAAAATAAAATGTCGAATTTTAGAAGTATAAGTCGAACGATTTATACTTTTTATTATTGTATTATTTACCAAAATTTGGTATAATTTATTTCGCGCGCAATTAAGGTAAAACAAAAATTACAGAGGTGATAATATTGTCTCAAAGGACAAAAACTACATTCACAAATGATAGATTAATTAATTATTTACGTACTTTAGGTAAAAAGCCAAATTTAGCACAAAAACAACAATTACTGAATTTATATGATGTATATAAAAGCAATTATTTTAAATTTTATGTACAAAATTTAGAAGAAGAGAATGCAATTTTAAAGCAAGCTTTTTCTAATGTAGATTTCTATATTTTGTCTAGAGTTAAGTCAAAACATAATTATAAAGAGAAAATCGAACAAAAAGGCGATGCCTTCGATATATTTGGGGATAAAATTATAATTTTATCTGCAAATGGAAAAACAGATGAATCTTCTTTAATAAAAACAGCCTATGAAATGGAAAAATTTTTAGTAAGTTATAATCCAAATATTACTGAGATTCATGAAAAAAGAAAAGATTATATTGCTTGTCCAAAGGATAATGGATATTCTTCTTTACATATAACTCGTACTGTTTATGTAGAAGATGAAAATATAGCTTTTAACCATGAAACACAGATAAAAACATTTAGGATGAGGGAAACAGAAAAAGATGGAACAGCAAGTCACTCTACAGTATATAAGGCAAATAGAGGAATTTGCTTAAATAATATAAGTAGTCCAAAATCTGCAGAATATTTTTTGCCTTTATACATGCATTTTGAGTTTGATAAAAGAACTCGTAAAGATAAATTAGTTATAGATAGTTTTGAAAATAGATTTAGATATTATTTTCACGAGGATTATGAAGAATTTCTAAAGCAAAGAAATGATTGTCAAAGATAGAAGTTATATAGCCAGCAAACTAAAATTAGTATGCTGGCTTATGTTTTTGTAATTTAATATTGACTAGTTTATATAAAATAAGTAAAATCAAATAAGTAAAAACTAGGAGGATTTATATGATAAAAATCGAAAATGTGTCTAAATCCTATGTTAAAGGTAAAAAGTCGGTTGATACTTTGGATTTAGAAATAAAGGATGGAGAAATATTTGGTTTTCTAGGACCGAATGGTGCTGGTAAGACTACAACTATTAAGATGATAACAGGAATTCTAAACTCTGATGAAGGACATATATTAATAGATGGTAAAGACATAAAAAAAGAAGGAATATCTGCTAAAAAGAATATTGGATTTGTTCCAGATACTCCTGATATATTTCTAAAATTAAAGGGAATAGAATATCTTAATTTTATGGGTGATATTTATGAAGTTCAAGCAGATATAAGAAAAAGAAGAATTGAAGAGTTAACGAAAAAATTTGGAATTTTTGATAATTTAAATGAAGAAATGCAAAGTTATTCACATGGAATGAGACAAAAAATAGTTATTTGTGGAGCTCTTTTAAGCAATCCTAAGAACTGGATTTTGGATGAACCAATGACAGGCTTAGACCCTAAAGCTTCTTTTGATTTAAAAGAAATGATGAGAAAACATGCAAAGGAAGGTAATTGTGTTTTCTTTTCAACACATGTATTGGATGTTGCAGAAAAATTATGTGATAGAGTAGGAATTATAAATAAAGGAAAATTAATTTTTGTTGGAACTTTTGAAGATATGAAAGCTAAATTAAAAGATAATGGGTCACTAGAAGATTTATTTTTGGAGATTACACAGGATGAATAAAAAAATATTTTCACTTACAAAAGTTCTTTTAAAAAATTCCTTCCAAAGATATGATAATAAAAAGCAAAGAAATAAAGTTGCAACAGCAATTTTGTATATTATTGTTTTTGGATATGTTATGGCATTATTTGGAGTCTTTTCTTTTCAAATAATAAATACATTAAAGCAAATAAATCAAGAATCCATATTTATTGGTATGTTTTTGATGGGCGTTGCTTTATTTATAATAATACAAGGCATGGTATCAGCAACAAATGTATTTTATTTTTCTAGGGATTTAGAGTATATTTTGCCACTACCATTAAAACCAAGAGAAATTTTAATATCAAAATTGAATGTAATTTTAATTACAGAATATATAGTAGAATTGTTATTTGCGGTGGTACCAATAATTATTTATGGTGTACTAACAGCAGTAGGAATACAATATTATATAATTTCATTTTTAGTATTGTTGATATTCCCAATAATTCCTTTGATTATATCAACTATTATAATCATGATAATAATGAGTTTTACAAAAGGAGCTAAAAATAAGGATAGATTCCAATTAATAGTTCCAATTCTTGGAATAATATTAGCTTTTGCAATTTCTTTTGCATCAACAGGCTCATCCGATATTTCAGAAAAAGAAGTACTAGAGAAATTATTACAAGCAAATCAAATGGTAGAACTTATTAGTGATAAATTTATTATTTTAAAACCGGCTATTAATGCAATAATAAATTCTAATATTTTAGAATTATTAAAATTAGCGATTATTACAATTATAGGGTATTTAGCATTTATTTTGATTGGTAGTAAGATTTACTTTAGAGGTGCAATTGGAAATTTATCTTCGGGTAATAAAACCAAAAAGAAAATAAAAATAAATAGTATAAAAACACGAAAAATTGGAAAAACTTATGTAATTAAAGAAATAAAAATATTATTTAGAAATCCAATATTTTTTGTTCAATGTGTATTGCCATCAGTATTTATGCCAATACTAGTATTGGGGATTGCTATTTTTACTATTTCTAGTAATGAATCAAATGATTTACAAGCAATAACATCTATTTTAGGAAGTCTTGTACAATCACCAATAGGAATGGCTGTAATAATTGCAGTAACAGAGTTTATGTATAGTATGCTATATATTGCACCAACTGCTATATCAAGAGATGGTAGCAATGCTATATTTATGAAATATATACCTGTTTCATATTATAAACAGATAATATATAAAGGTATTCCAAATGTGATATTTGGAACTATTACATCAATTATAATTTTAATTTTTGTATATTTAGTGATGAGAGTATCGTTTGTATTTCTAGCAATATGCTTTGTTATAAATTTAATTTTAATTATAATTCAAACATTGCTAATGGAATTAGTAGATTTAAAGAAACCAAAACTAGATTGGTCTACAGAATATGCAGTAGTTAAACAAAATTTAAATTTATTATGGCCATTTGTGGTTGGCCTATTAGAAATAATGGTGGCTTTTGTGATTGCAATACCTTTAAAAAACAACTCATATTTTGTATTTGCAGGAATATTTACAATAATACATATCATAATTACTTATTTTATAAATAGATATATTTATAAAAAGCAGAATGAATTATTTGATAAAATAATGTAAATAAGGGAGGATAATATGAATATAGGAATAGATTTAGATGGTGTTTTAACAAATTTTAATGATTTTTGTTTAAATTATGGAACAAAATATGCTTCTGAAATTGGTAGTGGGAAAATAGTAAATCCAAGAGGATATGAGAGTATAGAAATTTTTAGTTGGAGTGAGCAAACAGATAATGATTTTTGGGCTAAGTATAAAGCCAAATATGCAATCGAGGAAAAGCCAAGACCATTTGCAAAAGAAGTAATAGATAAGTTAAAAAATGAGGGGCACAATATTTATATTATAACTGCAAGGTCAAGTGAATTTCAGGATGTGGAAATTAAAAATAAAATGGAAGAATTGGTAAGACAATGGTTTAAAAATAATGAAATATATTATGATGAATTGATCTTTTCTACTGTTAATAAATTAGAAAATTGCAGAGCGAAAAATATTGATATAATGGTGGAAGATAGCCCACATAATATAAGACAACTTTCAGAGTTTTTACCAATATTATGTTTTGATACAAGATATAACAGAGATGTAGAAGGCAGAAATATTATTAGATGTTATAGTTTTTATGATATCTATGAAAAAATAAAAGAAATGAATAAAAAAGCATAGGTTAAAGGTGGATGTAATTTAGTTACATTCACTTTTCTTTAATTTAATATTGCAAATTATTAAAAATATTATTAATATAAGAGATGTGAAGGAGGTTATTATGGAAAATAAATATGAATGGAAATTAACAGATATATATAAAACAGAAGCTGATTATAAAAAGGATAAAGAAAGAATAAATGAATTATTAGAAGAAATAAAGCAGTTTAAAGGAAAACTAAAAGATTCATCAGAGAATATATATAATTGCTATAAAATCTTCGAAGAAATTGCCGAATTAATAGGCAAAATATATGCATATGGAATGTTTAAATATCATAAGGATTTATCTAATCCAGAGGGAATTAAATTATTTAAAGATGCAGAAAGTTTGGATGCTAAAATAGATGAAACAACATCTTTTATGGTTCCAGAACTAACAGATATTGACACAAAAGTGTTGGAGAATTATTTAAATGAAAACAAAGAATTACAAAGATATAAAAGATTAATAGAAGAAATTATAAAAAACAAAAAACATATTTTAAGTAAGGATGTTGAGGATGCATTATCTAGATTTTCTGATGTATTTAATGGGGTAGAAAATGCATATGACATATTAACAAATGCAGAAATTAAGTTCCCATCAATAAAAGGAGAAAATGGAGAAGAATTAGAATTAAGTGAAGCAACATATTCAAAATTATTAAGTAGTAAAAATAGAGAAATAAGGAAACAAGCCTCAACCTTACTAGTATCTGAATATGGAAAATATATAAATACAATAACAGAATTATATCTAAACAGAGTTAACGAATACACTAAAATGGCAAGATTAAGAAATTATAATAGTTCATTGGAAAAAGCTGTAGATGAAGATGATGCAACAGTTGAGGTTTACAATAAATTAATTAGCACGGTGAATGAAAATTTAAATATAAATTATGAATATACAAAATTAAAGAAACATATGTTAAAATTACCAGAAATTCACATGTATGATATGTATGTAAATCCATTTACAACTGAAGAAAAATATACGGATATAGAAGAAGCAAAAGCTATTATACTAAAAGCATTGGAGCCATTAGGAGAAGAGTATATTGCAAAATTAAAAGAAGCTTTTGAATCAAACTGGATGGATGTATATAAAGCACCGAATAAAAGAAGTGGTGGATATAATATGTCTGTTTATGGAGTTCATCCATATATTTTATTAAACTATGAAGGAACAACTAATGATGTTTCTACAGTAGCTCATGAGTTTGGACATGCAATGCATTCATACTATGCTTGCGAAAGTCAAAATGTGCTAGATTCTAATTATACAATTTTAACAGCAGAAATAGCATCAACAGTAAATGAAATTTTACTTGCACAATATAGAATAGAGACCGCGAAAACAAAAGAAGAAAAAATGGCTTTACTATATGATAGAATTGAAACAGTAAGAGCAACATTATTAACTCAATCAATGTTTGCAGAATTTGAAAAGGAAGTACACTCAAATGTAGAAAGTGGAAATATATTAAATTCTACTAAATTGGGAGAAATTTATTTGGAATTGAACAAAAAATATTATGGCAAAGATTTAATAATTGATGATTATAATAAATATAATTGGGCAAGAATTCCTCATTTTTATAGTTGCTTCTATGTATATAAATATGCAACAGGTATTTCTTCTGCAATAGAAATAGCAACAAGAATTTTAAATAAAGAAGATGGATTTGTAGAGAAATATATTAATATGTTAAAATTAGGTGGAAGTAAAAAATCTTTAGATATATTAAAAACTGTAGATATAGATTTAGAGGACAGCAAAGTATACAAAAATGCATTAGAATTTTATGCAAATGATATTAAGAAATTAATGAACTTATGGGACGGAACTAAAAGTTCATTAAGGTAACATAAAATATGAACTTTAAGGTCCGTCCCTAAAGTTCAAAAGGAGACAAAATGAGCGAAGTTAAGTGGACTGATGAGCAATTACAGGCTATAAAGGAGAAAGGTGCTAATATCTTAGTTGCGGCTGCTGCAGGGAGTGGTAAAACTGCTGTTTTAGTAGAAAGAATAATAAATAAAATTATATCAGAAGAAGTTGATATAGATAAACTTTTGGTTGTAACATTTACAAATGCAGCTGCGAGTGAAATGAGAGAAAGAATATTAAATGCTATTTATAAAAAAATAGAAGAAGAACCTAATAATTTAAGACTTCAAAAACAGATTACTCTTTTGAATAAATCTAATATATGTACAATACATTCATTTTGCTTGGATGTGATAAGAAATAATTTCTATGAAATAGATGTATCTCCAAATTTTAGGATTGGGGATACTGCAGAAATAGAATTGTTAAAAGAAGAGGTTTTAGAAGAGCTTTTTGAAGATTTATATTTAAAAGAAGATGAAGGATTTTTAAAGCTTTTAGAAATATATACATCATATAAAGATGATGGACCTTTAAAGGATATAATTAAAAATATATATAATTTTATTCAAAGTGCACCATTTCCAGAGAAATGGCTTGATGAAAAGGTTAAATTATTTAATATGGATTCACAAGTGGTAGATTTTGCAAATACTGTATGGGGAAAGATTATTATAAATAATTATAAAGAACTTTTGGAAGAATCCATTTTAGGGTTAAAAAAGGTTAAAAATGAATTAGAGGGAGACCCGGATTCAGAAAAAAACTACCAACTTATAAGATTAAATATAGAAAATTTGGAAAAATTAGCATCTAATTTAGATTCATGGGATGAGATTTGCGAGCTAGGTAATAGATTTTCATTTGGAACATGGTCTAAGGGTAAAAAAGGTAGTAATGAAAACATAAATGAAATAAAAAATAAAAGAGATGCTATAAAAAAGAAATTTGATAATTTTAAAAAACAGTATTTTATATATACATCTAAAGAAGCAATTTCTGATTTATCAGAAATGTATGAAATTTTAAAATTGATACAAGATATTATTTTAAAATATACGGAAAAATATAAAAAGGCTAAACTAGAAAGAAATGTAATAGATTTTAATGATATTGAACATTTGGCATTAAAAATATTGGTTAAAAATGAAGATGGAAATTATGTGCCAACAGAAATTGCAAAAAAATATCAAGATAAATTTGAAGAAATTGCAATAGATGAATATCAAGATAGCAATATGGTTCAAGAATATATTTTAAGCTCTATTTCCAAGGGTAATAATATTTTTATGGTTGGAGATGTTAAACAAAGTATATATAAATTTAGACAAGCAATGCCAGAATTGTTTTTGAATAAATATAGAGCATATAAATTAAAGAAGGACAAAGGCGAAAATGATGATTTAAAAATCCAATTATTTAAGAATTTTAGAAGTAGGAAAAATATTCTTGATACAACAAATACAATCTTCCAAGAAATTATGAGTAAGGACTTAGGAGATGTTGATTATAATGAAGATGAATACTTAAATTTAGGTGCAAATTATGAAGAACCTACTTTAAAAAATATAGATTTTGCAGGCAAGACAGAAATTAACGTAATAGATTTACAAAACAACACAAATGGTACTAAGGATGAAGAAGAAAGTGATGAAGAGTCAGAAAACGAAAATACTGAAAGAGTAGAAAATTCTATTTTGGAAGCAAGATATGTTGCTAAGAAAATAAATGAACTCATAAATAGTAATTATTACGTTTTAGATAAAAAAGAAGGTTATAGAAAAATTACATATAAGGATGTCGTTGTATTATTAAGGTCAACAACAGAATTATCACCAATATACGAAAAAGAAATATCAGATTTAGGTATGCCAGTATATAGTGAAACTTCAACAGAATATTTAAATTCAGTAGAAATTCAAACGATAATGTCTGTTTTAAAAATAATAGATAATCCAATGCAAGATATACCTTTGGTAACAGTAATGAGGTCAATGATTGGTGGATTTACAGATAATGATTTAATAGAAATTAGACTTGCAGATAAATATGATAATTTTTATGAATGTATGATAAAATCTAGAATTCAAGTAAATCAGGATTTGCAAAATAAAATTAATGCCTTTTTAGAAATGATAAATAACTGGAGAGAAGAAAGTGAATTTTTAGCTTTGGATGAGCTTATTTGGAAAATTTATATGGATACAGGATATTACAATTATGTAGGATTGATGCAAAATGGTAAACTAAGACAGGCAAATTTCAAAATGCTTTTTGAAAGAGCAAAACAATATTCTGTAGCATCATTTAAAGGAGTATTTAATTTTATAAATTTTATTGATAAATTAAAACTTCGTAATAATGATTTAGGTGCTGCCAAAATCATTGGAGAAAATGAGAATGTAATTAGAATAATGAGTATACATAAAAGTAAAGGGTTAGAGTTTCCTGTTGTATTTTTATGTAGCACTGGTAAACATTTTAATCTAAAAGATTTAAGTGCACAAATTTTAATACATCAAGAAATAGGATTTGGACCAAATTATGAAAACAGTAAATTAAAAATAGAATATCCAACATTAGCAAAAGAGGCTATTAAAATAGTAAGTAGAAAAGAAAGCATTTCAGAAGAAATGAGAGTATTATATGTTGCACTTACAAGGGCTAAGGAAAAATTGTTTATAACAGGAATAGAAAAAGATTTACAAAAATCAATAGAGAATAAGAAAAAAGAATTAGAATTATATTCACAAGGAAATGATTTAAAAATAAACTCAAGAATATTAGAAAATTATAGGTCTTATTTAGATTGGATAGAACTAGTATATTTAAAAGATGAAAATAAAAATTCGCAGATTTTTGAATTTAATGTGGTGCATAAAAAAGATATATTAAATTCAAATGATAAAAAAGAAACAGAAAAGTTAGACATTTTAAATGATATAGAAAAGAGAAAAATAACAAAGGAAAATATAGAAAAAATACATAATATTTTGGAATGGAAATATAAATATAAGGATTCAACAGAAATACCAAGTGAGTTATCAGTATCTAAAATTAAAGAATTATCTAAAAAACAGGAAGATACAAAAATTTCTTCTTTAAAAAAGCCAAACTTTTTAGTAGATAAAACACAACTATCACCAGCAGAAAAAGGAACGATAATGCATTTATGTTTACAAAAATTAGATTATAAACAAGATTATGATAAAGATAAATTGAAAGATATGGTTAATAAATTAGTAGAAAAAGAAATTATGTTACCAAAAGAAGCTGAAAGTGTAAACTATGATAAATTAGTTGCTTTTTTAAATTCGAATATATGGAAAGATATGAAAAAAGCAAAAATTGTGGAGCAGGAAAAACCATTTTATTTGAATCTAAAAGCTAGTGAAATATATAAAAATAGTGCAGAAGATGAGATTTTGGTACAAGGTATTATAGATTTATATTATGTAACTGATGATGATAAATTAGTGCTAGTTGACTATAAAACAGATTATGTAGCAAATAAAGATGAGCAAAGTTTAAGAGATAAATATAATATTCAATTAGCAATTTATAAAAAAGCATTGGAAGAGGCTTTAAATAGAAAGGTTGATAAAACATATATATATTCAACATGGCTTAATAAAGAAATAGAAATATAAAAAGTTGATTTAAAGACTTTTGCAATGTGCACAGCCAATTGGATGGAAATATAGTACTATCAAGTATATGTTTTGTCCTATCCAGAATCTAACCGATTAGGTGTGATTGGCATAACTGTTATTATGATGGCAATTTTAATAGTATTTACCATAATTACTAATGGAAACAAGAATAAGCACCATTAGGTTGCAATAAGCTGCTGTCATCTAAAAAAACTCCAATTGCGTAGTGCAAGTGTACTCGCAAATCCTCATTAGATACATAAGTGCCTAATGAGGATTTTTTTTTGATAATCCGCTAAAAAAATCATGAAATGCTTGATTTTTGGAAATATATGTTATATAATACGAATATAGCAAAATACATTACATAAGGAGTGGGAACAAATCCCACTCCTTATGAGTGTAAAGGGAGGTAAATTTTTTGTCTAAGGTTGAAACAAAAGTAGAAGAATTAATAGAACCAATAGTAAAAAGTCTTGGATATAAGCTTTATGATGTAATTTATGAAAAGGAGGCTAAGGACTACTATCTAAGAATTTTTATAGATAACGAAAAAGGAATAAGTTTAGAAGATTGCGAAAAAGTAAATAATGCTATTACAGAATTATTAGATGAAAAAGATTATATAAAGGACCAATATTTTTTAGAAGTATCTTCACCTGGAATAGAGAGAGTATTAAGAAAGGATTGGCAAATCCAAGAAAATATTGGAAAAGAAGTTGAAGTTAAACTATTCAAACCATTTAATGGTCAAAAAACAGTAACAGGTTTACTAAAAGGTTTTAATGAAGAAAACATTAATATAGATGATGTGGAATTACCTAGAAAAGATATTTCATTAATTAAAATAAAATATAATTGGTAGGATAGTGTTTACAATTTATTTAAATAAAAAGCATTATTCAAAAATGGTAAAAAGGAGTGTAAATAATGAAAGAAGAAGGTATAGATAATAAACAATTAATAGTTGCAATACAAGAATTAGAAAAGGAAAAAGGAATTAAGAAGGATTATTTATTAGATTCCATAGAACAGGCATTATTAACAGCATATAAAAGAAATTATAATTCACAAGAAAATGTTAAAGTAGTAGTAGACAGAGAAACAGGTGCATCACATTTATATTCCGTAAAAGAAGTTGTTGAACATGCAGAAAATCCAATACTTCAAATTAGTTTAGCAGATGCTAGAAAAATTAATAAAGAAGCAAAAATTGGCGATACAGTAGATGTAGAACTTGTGCCAAAGAATTTTGGAAGAATTGCAGCACAAACAGCAAAACAAGTAATTATTCAAAAATTAAGAGAAGCAGAAAGAGAAATTATATTTAATGAGTATAATGAAAGAAAAGGGGAAATAGTTTCTGGAATAATACAAAAAGCAGATCCAAGCATTGTTGTTATGGACTTGGGTAAAGTAGAAGGTATTATGCCAGCTAAAGAACAAATTCCTACAGAGAAATATCATGTAAATGATAAAATTAAAGGATACATATTAGATGTAAAAAAAGGAGCAAAAGGAGTTCCACAAGTTATAATTTCTAGAGCTTGTCCAGAATTTGTTAAGAAATTATTTGAATTCGAAATACCAGAAATTTATGAAGGTGTAATAGAAATAAAAGGTGTATCTAGAGATCCAGGTAGTAGAAGTAAAGTAGCTGTTTATTCACCTAACGAAAATATAGACCCAGTTGGTTCTTGCGTTGGTCAAAAGGGTGTTAGAATTCAAAATATTATAAATGAATTAAATGGTGAAAAAATAGATGTTATAGAATGGAATGCAGATTTATCAACATATATTTCTTCTGCATTATTACCAGCACAGGTTATGGCTGTTGATATTGATGAAGAAAATAGAGTTGCACAAGTAATTGTGCCAGATGACCAATTATCATTAGCAATAGGTAAATCAGGACAAAATGCAAGACTTGCAGCTAAATTAACTGGACTTTCAGATTGGAGAATAGATATTAAATCAGAAACACAATTTAGAAATATATTAATGGAAAAACAAGCTGAAATGGAAGAAAAGAAAGAAGACAATTCCGAAGAAGAGTAAACATATAAAAAGCTATGAGCAAGTATAATAATAAGGAAGTGTTAAAATGAAAAAAATACCACAAAGAACTTGCATTGGTTGTAGAGAGAAAAAAGACAAAAAAGATTTAATTAGAATAGTAAAAAATAAAGAAGGAATTATTACATTGGATAGGACAGGAAAAGCAAATGGTAGAGGAGCTTATATATGTGATAATATTCAATGTTTAGAAAAGGCCATAAAAACAAAGGCTTTAGAAAGAACTTTCGAGATGAGCATAAGCGAAGATGTTTACAATGAATTAAGAGGTGTAATTAGTGAAAAATAAAATTTTAAATTTACTTGGTTTAGCAGCTAGAGCTGGAAATATAGTTTTTGGAAGTAATGCTTGCAAAAATGCATTAAAGATGAATAAAATAAAAATGCTAGTATTATCTGAAGATGCATCGGATAAAACCAAGAAGAATTATAAATTTTATGCCGAAAAATATAATATTCCAATTATTTTTATAGGAACAATAAAAGAATTGAGTAAAGCCATTGGTCAAGAAAATAAAGCTATAATAGGAATAAAAGATATTAATATAGTAAAAGGAATACAGAAATTAATTAGTGGGGGTGAAGCTATTGGGTAAAATAAAAATACATGAAATAGCAAAGAAATTGGGGCTTACAAGCAAGGAAGTTTTAGAAAAGGCCCAAAAGCTAAATATTGATGTAAAGAGTCATTTAAGTGCAGTAACTGATGAGGAAGCTAAAAAAATAGAAGATGAGTTAACTAAATCAAACAAAAATAACCAAAAGAACAAAAATGTTACAAAACAATCTTCACAATCTTCTGCAAACAAGAAGGATGAACCTGTAATAATAAGAAGAGAAGTTATTATTTCTGATGAAGAAATGGCTAAAAAGGAAGAGGCTGAAAAGAAGAAAAGACAAACTGAAAGAGAAAAGCAACTTGGATTTGTAGAAAGAAATAAGAGCAAAGATTTTAATATTGTTTATAGAAATAAGCAAACCAAACCACTTACAGTAGAAGAATTATTTGGGCTAAAGAAAAAGGAAGAACCAAAGAAAGAAAAGCCTGAACCTAAAAAAGAAGAAAAAGTAGAAGCTAAGCCTTCAGAAACAAAAGAAGAAACAAGTGGAGTAAAGCAAGAACAAAAAATTGAAAATAAAAAAATTGAAAAAAGTGAAAGAGAGAATATGATAGGGGTACAAAATAACAAAACATCAAAACAAATTGAATCAATTAATAAACGTGAAGAAAGGGACTCTTCAAAGAGAAATAATAATTTTAATAATAATAGAAGAGATAACAAAAACTTCAGAAATAACAATAATAGAGAAGGATATAAAAATAATAATTATAAGAATAATAATTATAGAAACAATAACTTCTCTAGAGGTTCACGACCAATGGATGAGAGAACCATTGAAAAGAACATAAAGAATATTATGTCTTCAGAAGTTGCAGAGAAAGAAAATGTAAGAGAATATAATAATAAATCTATAGATAAGCAAAAAAATAATAGATATGAGGAAAATAAAACAAGAAAATCTGCTAGATCTAGTAAGAGATTTAATGATGAAGATATAAATGAGAAGAAATTACAAGATTTAAAACAAACTAATAGTTTATCTACTATGTTTTCTGACCAAGATGGTGGAATGTTGGATTATTATGATTTATCAACAAGAAGAGGTAAGAAAGCTAAAAAGAAAAATGCTAAAAATCAAAAAACAACAGAATCAAAACAAAAAATATTTAAACTTACAGAAATTACTATTCCTGAAACAATTTCTGTAAAAGATTTAGCAGCAGAATTAAAGAAAACTAGTAGTGAAGTAATAAAAAAATTACTAAGTTACGGAATTATGGCAACAATAAATAATGATATAGATTTTGATACCGCTTATTTAGTTGCACAAGAGTTTGGAGTAACAGCTAAAAAGAAAAATGTTGTAAAAGAAGAAGATATATTGTTTGATGACTCAGAAGATAAGCCAGAAGATTTAGTACCAAGAGCACCAGTTATAGTTGTAATGGGTCACGTAGACCATGGTAAAACATCACTACTTGATGCAATACGTTCTACTAATGTAATAGAAGGTGAAGCTGGAGGAATTACTCAACATATAGGTGCATACCAAGTAAATGTTAAAGGAAGGGATATTACATTCCTAGACACACCAGGACATGAAGCTTTTACAAGTATGCGTGCTAGAGGTGCTCAAATTACAGATATAGCAATATTGGTTGTTGCAGCAAATGATGGTGTTATGCCACAAACTGTAGAAGCTATAAATCATGCGAAAGCAGCTAATATTCCTATAATTGTAGCTATTAATAAAATAGATTTACCTGGGGCAAATGTAGAAAAGGTAAAAGAAGAATTGATGAAATATAATTTGGTTCCAGAAGAATGGGGTGGAGACACAATATTTGTTCCAATATCAGCAAAAACACATGAAAATATAGACCAATTACTAGAAATGGTATTATTGGAAGCAGATATGTTGGATTTAAAAGCAAACCCTAATAAACAAGCTAAAGGAGCAGTTATAGAGGCTAGACTAGATACATCAAAAGGACCAATCGCATCATTATTGGTACAAAGAGGAACCTTGGATGTAGGAGATACAATTGTTGTAGGTTCTTCTATTGGAAGAATTAGAGCTATGAGAAATTATAAAGGACAAAAAGTTAAGAAAGCAGGTCCTTCTACACCAGTAGAAGTTATGGGATTAACAGAGGTTCCAATAGCTGGAGATACATTCTATGAAGTTAAAGATGAAAAAATGGCTAAACATTTAATAGAAAGAAGAAAGAGACAACAAAGAGAAAAATCTATAAATCAAGTAAACAAAGTTACATTGGATAATTTATTTAGCCAGATGGAAGAAGGAAAATTAAAACAATTAAATTTAATTATAAAAGCAGATGTTCAAGGAACAGTAGAAGCTTTAAAACAATCTCTAGAAAAGCTATCTAATGATGAAGTTAAAGTTTCTGTAATACATTCAGCTGTAGGAGCAGTTACCGAATCAGATGTTACTCTAGCAAATGTATCTAATGCTATTATAATTGCATTTAACGTAAGACCAGTTGCAACAGCAAAAGTTGAAGCTGAAAAAGATAAAGTAGAAATAAAACAATATTCAGTAATTTATCAAGCAATTGAAGATGTAGAAACAGCAATGAAGGGTATGTTAGATCCAAAATATGTAGAAAGAGTAATAGGAACAGCAGAAATAAGACAAATCTTTAGAATTTCAAGTGTTGGAACAATTGGTGGAGCATTTGTTTTAACTGGAAAAATAGAAAGAAATGCTGGAGTTCGTGTAATTCGTGAAGAAGTAGTTATACATGAAGGAAAATTAACTTCATTAAAGAGATTTAAAGATGATGTTAAAGAAGTTAATAAAGGTTTTGAATGTGGTTTACAAATAGAAAATTATAATGATATAAAAGAAGGAGATATTATTGAAGCTTTTGTAATGGAAGAAGTTAAGAGATAATCTATATCGAAGGCTTTAAAATATTTAGGTTGAATAATTTTAATTAGCTAAAACTTTTTCCTCTTGTAGGAGAAAGTTTTGCTAATATTAAAGAATTTTTTTGGCGAGGAGGTATGGATATGCCTAGCAAAAACTCAAATAGATTAAATAGAATTGATGAAGAGATGAAAAAGGAAATAAGTCATATTATTACTTATGACTTAAAAGACCCTAATATAACAGGTTTAATTAGCGTAACAAAAGTAAAAGTTAGTGGGGATTTAAAATATGCTAAGGTTTATGTAAGCATGATAAATGCAAAAGATAATAAACAGGTTTTAGCAACATTAAAAAAATCATCAGGATTTGTTAGAACTGAGTTAGCAAAAAGAATGAATTTACGTTTAACACCGGAAATAATATTTATTTTTGATGACTCAATAGAGTATGGAGCTAAAATAGATACTATTTTAAAAGAAGTTATGAAAGATATTAAACCAGAAAATAAAGGAGAATAAGTATGACAACTTTAGAGAGTATAGTAGAAGAAGTAAAAAAAGCAGAAAGTATAGTTATATTAACACATGAAAGTCCAGATGGAGATGCAATTGGAAGTTCTTTGGCAATGTATAATTCTTTAAAACAAATGGGAAAAAATCCGGATGTAATAATTCCAAAGTATAATAGAATATTCAAGTTTTTACCAGGTTCAGAAGATATTTTGGAAGAAGGAAAAAAAGAAAAATATGATTTAGCAATCTCATTGGATTGTGGAAGCATGGATAGATTAAATGGTTGGAAGAATTATTTTGAAGATGCAAAGGTTAGTATAAATATAGACCATCACACCAAGAATTCAATGTTTGGAGATTATAATTATGTTGACCCTGCATCTCCAGCTTGTTGTCAAATTTTAATAATTATATTAGAAGCTTTAAATATAAAAATTACTAAAGAAATTGGAACATGCTTATTAACAGGAATTATAACAGATACTGGGGGATTCAAGTATCAAGGAGTAACATCTGACACATTTCAATTTGTTGCTTGGTTATTACAGAGCGGTATAAATGTTTCAGACATATATAAAAAAGCATTTCAAATAAGAACAAAAGCTAATTTTGAATTATCAAAATTAGCAATGAATAGAATGGAATTTTTAGAAGATGGTAAAGTAACATTTACATATATAACAAAGCAAGATGAAGAAGAAGTAAATGCAGAAGAAGGAGACCATGAAAGAATAGTAGACCTTGGAAGAGATATAGAAGGAGTTGAAGTAGCAATCTTTTTACATCAAAAAGAAGATAAAACATTCAAAATATCTCTACGTTCAAATGACTATGTAAATGTATCAGATGTAGCAACTACATTTGGTGGTGGAGGACATATTAGAGCCGCAGGTTGCAAAATGTCAGGAACACCTGAACAAATAAAAACAAGCTTATTAAATGTAATAAAAAGGAATCTAAAATAAAATATGAATGGCATATTAATAATAAATAAAGAAAAAAAATGGACATCACATGATGTGGTTGCTAAAATAAGAAAAATAACTGGTGAAAAAGTGGGCCACACGGGGACTTTAGACCCTTTAGCAACAGGAGTATTACCAATTTTAATTGGAAAAGGAACTAAGTTTTCTAAATACCTAATAGAGCATGACAAAGTATATGAGGTAGAACTAGAACTAGGCAAAAAAACTGATACAGCAGATGCTGAAGGTAGAATAATAGAAGAAAAAAATGTTGATGAAGAATATATAAATGCAAATTTACAAAAAGTATTAAAAAGTTTTATTGGAAAGCAAGAACAAATTCCACCAATGTATTCAGCTATAAAGAAAAATGGTAAAAAATTATACGAATATGCAAGAGCAGGTGAGAAAGTAGAAATAGAGCCTAGAAAGATAGAAATATACAATATTGAATTATTAAAATATGAGGATAAATGCATTAATTTAAAGGTCTCTTGCTCGAAGGGTACATATATAAGAAGTTTATGCGAAGATATTGCAGAAAAATTAAATACAGTAGGTTATATGAGAAATTTAAATAGACTTCAAGTTGGAAAATTTAAAATTGAAAATGCAATAAAAATTGAAGATGTGAATTTAGAAAGCATCCAAGAACATTTAATAACGTTAGAAGAATTGTTAAAAGAAAATGATTCTATATACTTAAGTAATAAGAAGTTAAAATTATTTTTAAATGGTGTAAACTTAAGAATATCAAACAATGATGGACTTTATAAAATATATGATGATAATAAATTTATAGGAACAGGAACTGTGAAAAATAGCTTATTAAAGAGGGATATAATATTGTAAGTTTAAAATCTAGACAGATAAAGTATCAACAAACAACGAATAGAGGTAAATATGGATATTCAAAAAATACAAAATTCAAAAACAAAATGTATAGGTAAAAATATAAAGTATTTCGAAACAATCGATTCAACCCAAACAGAAGCTAAGAGAAATATTAGTAAATATGAAAATGGAACAATTATTATAGCTGATGTACAAACCTCTGGAAAGGGAACTCATGGAAGAGTTTGGCATACTAAAGCAAATAATATAGCTATGACAATAATATTAAAACCAAATATGAAATTAGAAAAATTAGAAGGTTTTACAAGAACAATTGCTGAGGATATAAAAAAAGCAATAAAAGATTTATATAATATCGATTTAAATATTAAATTGCCAAATGATTTACTATTAAATAAAAAGAAAATATGTGGAATTTTAACAGAAAGTACAACAATAAAAGATGAAGTAAGAGAAATATTCATAGGAATTGGATTTAATGTGAATGAAAAAGTATTTCACGATGACATTTCCAATATTGCCACATCATTATATAAAGAAACAAAAAAAGAATATAATGTAGAAGATATCATTTGTAAAATAATTGAAAATATTGAAAAAGATATTGAAAAAAGGATTAAAAGTTAGACATATATAATGTCTAACTTTTTTCTTTATAATATTTTCCTTGCCACAAATCTTGCTCTTTCAATAATTTTTCGAAACCGTTTAAAACCCACTTTTTATGCAAATTCCACTCTGGAGCTACAAGCAAATCTTTAGGTGCATCTCCAGAAATTCTATGAATTATTATATCCGGTCTTAAATGTGTTATAACATATGCTAGATTATTTAAATAATAGTCTAAAGTAATTGGAATATATTTGTTTTTGTAATACATATTTGCTAAAACAGTATTTTTAACAATATATGTAGAATGTATTTTAAGCCCTTGAATATCATGTACATTTATAAATTCTACAGTATTCTTAATATCTTCAAATGTTTCAGTAGGAAGTCCAATCATCATATGAGCAATTACTTCGATATTATGTTTTCTTAAAATGTTAACAGCATTTGTAAATTGATTGCTAGAATAACAACGATTAATTAAATTTCCAATTTTATTATTTGAAGTCTGCAAGCCTAGTTCAACAGAAACATTATATTTTTTAGAATATGATTCAAGTAGAACCGCAATTTCTTCTGTAATACAATCTGGTCTTGTTGCGACAGATAAGCCAGCGATTCTATCATCAACTAAAGCTGCATCATATTTAGCTTTTAAGTTTGGGACAGAATCATAAGTGTTTGTAAAATTTTGAAAATATACAATGAATTTATTTGCACGCTTACCTCTGTAACTATTTAAAAAGTTTTGGACTTGTTTAGTTATATTTAAATTAGAGAATTTTATTAATTCACCAGAGCCTTTTTCACTACAAAATATACAGCCTTCATAACTTAAACTTCCATCACGATTAGGACATGTAAAACCAGCATCTATGCAGATTTTTAATGTCCTTTCACCAAATTTATTTTTATAATAAGTATTTAAATGATTATATCTTTCTTTAATTTCCATAATACATAAAGTATAACAAATTCTTTCAACAACAGCAACTTTTTATTGAAAAATAAATTTGAAGAAAATGGAAAACTGTGCTATAATATAAGGTGTTACAGATGTACATATTAGGCAATTAAAGAAAGGAGAATATTTTTTTCTTTTGGCATCTGTACTATAGACTATAGTATCAACAAGTGAAAGGATAAAACATGTCTACCACTGTCTTTGTTTGTGGTATGAAGGAAAATGGAAACTTTATGGTTTCCTTCGGGGATGATGCCTGGTCTCATAAGTGCCCGGTTTTCGAGATTGACCTCTCGAGTAACGATGAAACAGCTTATAAGACCATGGTCATCAATGAGTACAACCCGAAGAATGATTCCGGTGAGGAGATTCAGTGGTTTATCGTTGGAGATTTCTTCCAGGAGGAGTGCTCCGAAGATATGATGAATGATCTTCTCTATGCCGAAGTTTTCTTCGTTCTGTCTTCCGACTTCAGGACTACCGACACCTTCGAGAGGAGCCTTAACAAGCTCATCAAGACTTTGGAGTGGATGTATGCAATCCGCTGCAATGACCGTGTCGTTCAGAGAGTAGAGCGCAGGACTTCGAGGCATGTGGTGTCTACCGACATGTAGTAGCAATACTGCAAGATATAGGTCTAGAAGCCAATTGCCTAAGCAAAAGTGCTATTAATGCACTGCAAAGTGAGGGATGGATTAAATTCTGTCCCTCATTTCTTTTATTAAATAAATTATTATTAAAAAATATTTGAAGATATTCAATAAAAGTGGTATAATATAATTTGTTACAATTGTAAATTTAGGCAATTAAAGAAAGGAGAAAATTTTTCTTTTGGCATCTATACAATAAAAATATTATTTTAACAATAGAAAGGATTAAATATGCCTGCCACTGTTTTTGTATGTGGTATGAATAAGAAAAATGGAAATCCTATTGTTTCATTTGATGATAAAGAGTTTTGGCGACATAAGTGCACTGTATTTGAGGTTTGTTTACCGCATACGAATTCATTACTCCGAAAGTTAAAACTCATCCAGTATAATCCTGGTGATTTTAAAGAGGAGACTCTCTTTTTTATTGGTAGAGTACACTTACATAGTGAGTTCCCTGTTCAATTAATGAAGGATCTTCTTAAATCTGAGACTTGCTTTATTATTTATCCTGGCTCAGAGACTATGGATGATGAGTTTAAATTGATGCTTAAGAAGCTCAAAACTAATTTGGAGTGGGTATCTAATGTTAACTTTAAAGATGATAATTATATCTATATGGATTTGCGTGTGGCCCCAAGGCATGTGCTGTTTCTCCAACTACCTTATCAATAGACATCAGTGAAGATAGAGGCCAATTGCCTATTTAAAAGTGCTGATAAAGCACAAAAAAATGAGGAATAGATTTTAATTCTGTTCCTCATTTTTATTTAACTACATAGTTAAATAATATGTAAAATTTAAACGAAATTAAGTAATAGCAAATATTGTAAGATTTTCAAAAATATGATAAAATAAGAATGGTATGTTAAATGAAATACTGTTAATAAACAAAATAAGCTCAAAACCTGACCGGTCGGACTAATTAAAAATAAGTAAAAAAACTATAAAATATATAGTAGATTTATATGGGAGAGGATTTATGAGCAATATACAAATAATTTCAAGTGGAAGATATATCCCAAATATAAAAATTACAAACGAAGAATTAGAGAAAAAATATAAAGTAGAAGAGGGATACATCTTAAAAAGGACTGGCATAAAACAAAGATATTATACTAGCGAAGAAATAGAAGAATTAGCAATTAAAGCTTCAGAAGAAGCATTAAAAAATATAAAAGATAAAATAGATTTAATTATAGTCGCTTCTACATCGGAGAAAACTCAAATGCCAAGCATATCATATAAAGTACAAAAATATTTTGATATTAAAGAATGCATATGTATGGATGTACTAGCTGGATGTGCAGGATTTATTAATGCATTAGATATTGCTAAACTATACATTGATAGTAACAGAGTAAAAACAGCATTGGTAATAGGAGTAGATAAATTATCTAGTTTTGTTGATAGAACAGATTTAGGAACAGAAATATTACTTTCAGATGGTGCAGGAGCAATAGTAATACAAAAATGTGAAGAAGAAAAAATATATCATTCATATATAGAAAGCAAAGGTCAAAAAGGAGATATATTAACAAATACAACTAAAATATATATGGATGGAAAAGAAGTTTTCAAATATGCAGTAACAGATACTGTTAAAAATATAAATCACGTATTAGAACATCAAAATATAGACATTAATGAAATAAAATATATAATACCTCATCAATCTAATAGAAGAATATTGGTATCTATGGCTAAAAAATTAAATATACCAACAGAAAAAATGTATTCAAATGTAGAAGAAATAGGAAATACATTTTGTGCAAGCATTCCAATTGCAATGGATGAAATGCTAAAAAATAAAAAATTACAAAAAAATGACAAAGTTATTTTAATTGGATATGGTGGAGGTCTAAATACAGGAAGTATAATTCTAGAAATATAATACACGAAGTTTATATAAAAACAGGAAGGAAGATAATAATGAAAATAGCATTTATGTTTCCAGGACAAGGAGCACAAACAGTAGGAATGGGTAAAGACCTATACGACAAATATGATGAAATAAAAGAAGTATACAAAAAAGCTTCAGAAATTTCTGGAAAAGATATAGCAAAAATAACATTTGATTCTACAATAGAAGAATTAAGCAAAACAGAAAACACACAACTTGCAATCGCAACAATGAGTTTAGGAATTTTAAAAGTATTAGAAGAAAATAATGTAAAACCAGAAATCACTGTTGGACTAAGTTTAGGAGAATATCCGGCATTAATAAGCGGAGGATATTTAAGTTTTGAAGATGGTATTAAACTATTAAAATATCGTGGATATTATATGGAACACGAAGTAGAACCTGGAAATTATAGTATGGCAGCAATTATTGGTTTAGATAGCAAAATAATAGAAGAAGTTTGCAATAATATTGCAGAAAAAGGGATGTTTATTTCGCCAGCAAACTATAACTATTCAGGTCAAACAGTAATATCTGGTGAAGAAGAAGCAATTAATATTGCAATAGAACAATTAAAAGAAAAAGGTGCTAAAAGAGCAATAAAACTTCAAACAGGAGGACCATTCCATACAATCAAATTAAGTAAAGCAAAAGAATTATATACTGAAAAATTAAAAGAAGTAAAATTTAATAAAGAAAATCCAAAAGCAAAAGTAATTAAAAACTTAGATGGAACATTCTATAATGAAAATGATGATATGGTAGATATTTTATCAAGACATATTATAAGTTCTGTAAGATTTGACAAAGCAATTAAAGCAATGCAAGAAAATGAAATTGATACATTTGTAGAAATTGGGCCAGGAAGAACTTTAACAGGATTTGTAAGGAAAGAACTTAAAGATGTAAACTTGTATAATATTA
The DNA here is from genome assembly GCA_944389475.1 of uncultured Clostridia bacterium. GTDB lineage: Bacteria > Bacillota > Clostridia > TANB77 > CAG-508 > Merdicola. Next base: position 21,744 of record CALXMM010000006.1, on the reverse strand, counting down.
ATAATGTTGAGTCTTTAGAGAATTTCTTATCAATAATGAAATAAAATTTAACAAAGGAGAGTAAATATGGAAAGAAGAGTAGCTTTAATAACAGGTGGTGCCAAAGGTATTGGAAAGGCAATAGCAAAGAAATTTGCAAAAAATGGATATGATTTAATTTTAAATTATGTATCAGACAAAACGGATTTAGATGGAATACAGAATGAATTTAAAGAATACGGTGTAGAAGTATTATTAGAAAAAGCTGATGTAAGCAATTATGAACAATGCGAAAATATGGTAAAAGCAGCAATAGAGAAATTTGGAAGAATTGACACATTAATAAATAATGCAGGAGTTACAAAGGATAATCTTTTAATGAGAATGAAGGAAGAAGATTTTGACAAAGTAATTTCTATAAACTTAAAAGGTACATTTAATATGACAAAATTGGTAACACCATATATGATGAAAAAAAGAGAAGGAAGAATAGTAAGTATTTCTTCAGTTGTAGGTGTTGTAGGAAATGCAGGACAATCAAATTATGCAGCATCAAAAGCTGGAATAATTGGATTTACAAAGAGTGTTGCTAAAGAATTAGCATCAAGAAATATTTTAGCAAACTGTGTTGCTCCTGGATTTATAGCTACAGATATGACTTCAGTATTAAGTGACAAGGTAAAAGAAAGCATAAATGCACAAATACCATTAAAAAGAATGGGAACAGCAGATGAAATTGCAAATGCAGTATACTTCTTAGGAGGAGAAGAAAATACATATATAACAGGTCAAACATTAAACATAGATGGGGGTATGATTTAACATGGAAAGAAGAGTTGTTGTAACAGGAATCGGAGCAATTACACCAATAGGAAATACAGCTAAAGAATTCTGGGAAGGAATAAAAGCTGGAAAATGTGGTATAGATGAAATTACAAGAGTTGATACCAGTGATTTAAAGGTAAAATTAGCAGCAGAAGTTAAAGGATTTAAAGATGAAGATTATTTTGACAGAAGAACAGCAAGAAGAATGGATTTATATTCAAAATATGCTGTAGTTGCTTCAAGAGAGGCTTTAAAAGATAGTGATATTACAGCTGAGAATACAGATATGAATAGAGTTGGTACTGTGGTTGGTTCAGGAATTGGTGGACTAGAAACTATGGACAAAGATATTGTAGCATGTGCTGTTAAAGGACCGGATAGAGTATCACCAATGTTCATACCAATGGGGATTCCTAATATGGCAACAGGAAATGTATCTATAGATTTAGGTTTGAAAGGTGAATCACTTGCAATGGTAAGTGCCTGTGCAACAGGAACACATTCTATTGGAGAAAGTTATAGAATGATTAAACATGGATATCAAGATGCAGTTTTAGCAGGAGGAACAGAAGCACCTATTACAAAAACAGGTATTGCAGGATTCCAAAACTTAAAAGCATTATCAAGAGCAACAGATATAGAAAGAGCAAGTATACCATTTGATGCAGAAAGAAATGGATTTGTAATGGGAGAGGGTGCTGCAGTAATTGTTCTAGAAGAATTAGAACATGCTAAGAAAAGAGGAGCACATATATATGCAGAAATAGTAGGATATGGAGCATCATCAGATGCATACCATATAACATCACCATCACCAGATGGAGAAGGTGCTGCAAGAGCTATGGTATCTGCATTAGAAGATGCAAAATTAAAACCAGAAGATATTACATATATAAATGCACATGGTACATCAACACATTTAAATGATTCTGGAGAAACATTAGCTGTAAAGAAAGCTTTTGGTGAAGAAACAAGTAAAAAACTAATGGTAAGTTCAACTAAGAGTAATACAGGACATATGTTGGGAGCTGCTGGCGGAATAGAGGCAATTGTTTGCATAAAAGCAATCGAAGATGGATATGTTCCAGCAACAATAAACTATAAGGTACCAGATCCAGAATGTGATTTGGATATTGTTCCAAACGAAGGAAGAAATGTTGAAGTTAAATATGCAATGTCAAATTCATTAGGATTTGGTGGACATAATGCTTCAATAATATTCAAAAAATACGAAGATTAATTTTATGTATCTAGATTTTTGCAAGAAACGAAAGAATAATTTATGAAATGAGCAAAAAGCTTTTGAAGAATCTCAAAAGTAAAGCAAGAAAGGAAAGATATAAAAATGGAATATAGTGATATTAAAAGATTATTAGATGACATGGGAAACTCAAAAGTAGATAGTTTAGATATAGAATTCCCAGATGGAACAAAAATAAAAATGAAAAAGAATGAAGCAAAAATTATAGAAACAGTGGAACCTACTATGCCTGCTGTAAAAGAGACAACATTACCTACGGAGAAAAAAGAAGAAGAAAAAGCAGTAGTAGCAACAGAAAATTATAAAGAAGTAAAATCACCAATGGTAGGAACATTTTATAGCAGTCCATCTCCAAAAGATGAACCATATGTAAAAGTAGGTGACAAAGTAAAAAAAGGTGATGTACTTTGTGTTATCGAAGCAATGAAATTAATGAACGAAATAGAATCAGAGTATGATGGAGAAATAGTAGAAATCTGCGTAAAAAACGAAGATATGGTAGAATATGGAACAACATTATTTAAGATAAAATAAATACTTAAAGTTCAAAAAGGAGAAGAAAAATGTTAAATATTAATGAAATCATGGATATTATTCCTCAAAGACCACCATTTTTAATGATTGATAGAGTTGAAGAGTGTGTGCCTGGAGAAAGTTGTATAGCTTATAAAAATGTATGTATAAATGAACCACATTTCCAAGGACATTTCCCTGGAAATCCAATTATGCCTGGTGTATTAACAATAGAGGCATTAGCACAAACAGGTGCTGTTGCCATTCTTTCTATGCCAGAGAATAAAGGTAAAAATGCTTTATTTGGTGGAGTTGATAAATTAAGATTTAAAAAGCCAGTAATTCCTGGAGATGTATTAAAATTAGAAGTTAAAATTATAAAAAGAAAAGGACCAATAGGAGTTGGTTCAGCTGTGGCTACTGTAAATGGTGAAGTAGCAGTAAAGGGTGAACTTACATTTGCTATAGTAGATAATAAATAATTTTAAAGTTTATAAATTGCGATGTATATGAGATATTCTAATCGAATTAAGAAAGGAATTGAAATTGTTATGTTAAAGAAAATATTAATTGCAAACAGAGGAGAAATAGCTGTTAGAATAATAAGAGCTTGTAGAGAAATGGGAATAAAAACAGTTGCAGTATATTCTGAAGCTGACAAAACAGCATTGCATACAAAACTTGCTGATGAAGCAATATGCATAGGACCTGCACCATCTAAGAAAAGTTATTTAAATGTTAAAGCTATAATCGAAGCAGCTTGCTTAACTGGAGCAGATAGTATTCATCCAGGTTTTGGTTTCTTATCAGAAAATAGTAGTTTTGCAAAAATGTGTGATGAAATAGGCCTAAAATTTATTGGACCAAAACCAGAGATAATAGAACTTATGGGAAATAAATCAAAAGCAAAAGAAACTATGAAAAATGCGGGAGTACCAGTTGTACCTGGATCTGATGGATTAATATATACAGTTCAAGAAGCAATAAATATTGCAAACGAAATAGGCTATCCAGTAATGCTTAAGGCATCTGCTGGTGGTGGAGGAAAAGGTATTAGAGTAGCATATAATGAAGATGAATTAAAAAAAGAGTATGAACTAGTAAAACAAGAAGCAGCAATTTCTTTTAATGATGATAGTATTTATATAGAAAAATTTATAGAAAATCCAAGGCATATAGAGATACAAGTTATGGCGGATGAACATGGAAATGCAGTGCATTTAGGAGAAAGAGATTGTACAGTACAAAGAAGAAATCAAAAAATGCTAGAAGAAACACCATCAGGAGTAATAGATAGTAAATTAAGAGAAAAAATGGGGTCTATTGCAGTTAAAGCTGTTAAAGAAGTAGGATATACAAGTTTAGGAACAATAGAATTTTTAGTAGACAAGAATAAAGACTTTTATTTTATGGAAATGAACACAAGAATTCAAGTTGAGCATCCTATTACAGAAATGGTAACAGGTTTGGATTTGGTAAAAGAACAAATACGTATAGCTTCAGGAGAAAAAATGTCCTACAAACAAAAAGATATAAAATTTACTGGACATGCTTTAGAAGCAAGAATAAATGCGGAAAATCCAGACAAAAACTTTATGCCATGTCCTGGTACAATAGAAGAATTACATATTCCAGGAGGAAATGGTATAAGAGTTGATACAGCACTATACTCTGGTTATAGAGTACCACAAAATTATGATTCTATGATAGCAAAAGTTATTGTTCATGGTAAAAACAGAAATGAATCCATAGCTAAAATGAAAAGTGCACTATCAGAATTCGTAATTTCTGGAATAGATACTAATATAGATTTTATATTAAAGATATTAAATAATGAGAAATTTGTAAAAAATAAATATGATACATCATTTATAGAAAAAGAATTTGGAATGTAAAAAGCATAATAATAGTTCATAAAATTCCACATTTATAATTTGAAAAAATAAAAAGGCGAATGTATAATTTTATACATTCGCTCTAGACTGTTGACAAAGTATATAAAAATATTTTGCTCAACAGTCTTTTCTTTTTCTTAAATTTGCTATTGTAATAAATAAAAGTTTGATATAGAATTAAATCGAAAAAAATATAAATATCAAAAGACTAGAACTGAATGGGAGGAAGTATAAATGACACAGGCAGATAAACATTTTATTGATACTTGTAAAGAGATAATTGAGCATGGTTATTCATCAGAAGGGACACATGTACGTACAAGATGGGAAGATGGAAGTGAAGCTAATTATTATTCCATAGTTGGAGTAACAAATAAATATGATGTAGGAAAAGAATTTCCTATGATAACACTTAGAAATAATTCTAAAACAATCTATAAAGCTATTGATGAAATATTATGGATATGGCAAAAGAAATCAAACAATGTAAAAGATTTAAATTCACATATTTGGGATCAATGGATTGATGAAAATGGTAGTATTGGTAAAGCATATGGATATCAATTGGGAAAGAAATATCAATTCAAAACAAAAGAAGGAATTAAAGAGATGGATCAAGTTGATTATGTTTTATATTTACTAAAAAATGACCCATCAAGTCGTAGAATTATGACAAATATATTTAATCATGAAGAACTAAAAGATATGAATTTAGAGCCATGTGCATATGGAACCCAATGGTTGGTAAAAGAAGGAAAATTACATTTAATATTAAATCAACGTTCACAAGATATGTTAACTGCAAACGGATGGAATGTTATGCAATATGCTGCATTACAATATATGTTTGCACAAGTATCTGGATTAGAAGTTGGAACCTTAACTCATAATATTGGTGATTGCCATATTTATGATAGACATATTCCTCTAGTTAAAAGATTATTAGAGGCTAAACCAATGGATGTTACACCAAAATTAGTTATAAAGAATGATACGAAGGATTTTTACCAATTTAAGGTAGAGGATTTTGAAGTACAGGATTATGATTATCAAAAAGAAATTAAAATTGGTAAAATACCAGTTGCAGAATAATGAAGGGTTACATCATATAGAATAAACAAACTTATAAAACTTAGAATAGGAGAGAGAAAGATGTTAAGTATAGTAGTAGCAAAAGCAAAAAACAATATAATTGGAAAAGATAATAAGATAATTTGGCATTTGCCAGAAGATTTAAAACATTTTAAAAATTTAACAACAGGACATACAATAATTATGGGAAGAAAAACTTTTGAGTCTTTAGGAAAAATACTTCCAAATAGAAAGCATATAATATTAAGTAATAATCCAGATTTTAAAGTTCATGATGAAAATGTAGAAGTTGTACATTCATTACTTCAAATTCAAGATTTAATAGAAGGAAAAGAAGAGGCTTTTGTAATTGGAGGAGCAATGATATATAATTTCTTAATGCCATATGTAAAGAAAATGTATGTAACAGAAATAGAAAAGGATTTTGATGGTGATGCATTTTTTCCTAGAATTGATGATAAAATTTGGAAGGAAGTTAGCAGGGAAAAAGGAATAAAAGATGAAAATAATAAATTGGATTATTACTTCGTTACTTATGAAAGAATAAAGTAATCTTGTCAAGAAAGTAGAGAACTTTAGAACTTATGAGGATAAAGTAAGTTAAAGATAGGATGTGATATAAATGTATGATGCTATAGTAATAGGAATGGGACCTGGTGGTATATTTTTTGCATACGAAATGTTACAACATGATAAAAACAAAAAAATTTTACTAATAGAGCAAGGCAAACGTGTAGAAGAAAGAAATTGTCCAATAGATAAAATTGGCAAATGTATAAAATGCAAACCATTTTGTAATATAACAAGTGGATTCTCAGGGGCTGGAGCATTTTCAGATGGAAAACTTTCTTTATACAACAAAGAGGATGAGGATTTCTATGTAGGAGGAGATCTACATAAATATGTGGGTGTAGAAGAAACAAAGAAATTAATAGATTATACGGACAAAATATATCTAGATTTTGGAGCAGATCCAAAACTAGAAGGCACACATTATAAAAAAGAAATTGATGAAATAAAGAAAAAAGCAAAAAAAGAAGAAATTACACTAATAGATATTCCTATTAGACATTTAGGAACTGAAAAGGCACATGAATTGTATAAAAAGTTAGAAGATTATCTAGAAGAAAATAATATCAATTTAATGTTTGAAACAGAAGTAAAAGATTTAATTATAGAAAACAATGAAGCTAAAGGTGTAATAGTAAAGCATAACAAAGGAACTGAAGAAGAAAAAATATATGGAAAAAATATAATTATGGCAGTTGGAAGAAAAGGTGCCAATTGGTTAGTAGATATGTGTAATGAGCATCAAATAAAAACAGAAGCAGGAGTAGTAGATATAGGTGTAAGATATGAACTATCAGATGAGGTTATGAAAGACATTAATGCATATATGTATGAGGGAAAATTTATAGGACATCCAGAGCCATATAGAGATAAAGTAAGAACATTTTGTCAAAACCCAAGTGGATTTGTTTCTTCAGAGGTATATGATGAAGGAATAGATTTAGTAAATGGACATTCATACAAAGATAAAAAAAGTACACAAACAAATTTAGCGATTTTAGTATCACATAAATTTGAGTATCCTTTTGATAAACCAATAGAATATGGAAGGAATATAGCTAAAAATCTAAATGAACTAGGAGCTGGAAACATTGTAGTTCAAAGGTTAGGAGATATTTATAGAGGAAAAAGAACTTGGGATTATGAATTAGAAAAAAATAAAATAAAACCTACTTTAAAATCTGCAGTAGCAGGAGATATAACATTTTCATTAGGTTATAGAACAATGACAGATATTTTGGAATTTATTAGAAGTATGGATAAAATTGTAGAAGGTTTTGCAAATCCTGAAAATTTATTATATGCTCCGGAAATCAAATTCTATAGTAACAGAGTTGTAATAGATAATAATTTTGAAACAAGTGTAAAAGGATTATATTCTATAGGTGATGGAGGAGGAATGACAAGAGGACTAATGATGGCATCAGCATCCGGAGTACAAATGGCAAGAAATTTATTAAATAAAGAAAGTTAAAAAAGATTATAAATAAAATATTAAAAGAAAGATTTTATAGAAAAATATTGGGGTGTAAATAATGGAAGAAGAATTAGAAAACGGAATTGCATTAATGGATGGAATATTGGATAACTGGAAAGAATACAATCCTGTAGGAAAATATCAGATGTTTTTTCCAAAATGCTTAAAAGAAAATGATGTGAATTTTATACTATTTCCTATATTTGAGGAAAATACAAATGGTACTTTAATCCTAAAAGTTTGGGGAAAATATAATTTGGAAAAATATGTTTTAGAGGAATATATAGAGGCAAAAAATAAGATAATTTTATTTGATAAAAAATTAATAAATTACAAGAAGAAAAAATTTGCCAAAAATGTAATAGCACTAATCAACATATTCTATACAGCCCAAGAGTTTATGAATTTACCAGAAGATAGCATAGAATATATAGCAAATCAAGAATTACTTGATGAAAAAATAGATGATTATAAAAAGGCATTTAAAACTATATTAGAAAATGAAGAATTAGCTATTTTATATGGTGTAAAACAAAATGATTTAGCCAAAAAGAAAATAATAGATATTCCAAAGAAAACAAATAATAAGATAGAAAAAAATAATAATGTAGAGCAAACTCAAATAGTAAGACAAAACAATTTAGAAAAAGTACCAGCTAAAAGAGGAAGAAAAAAGAAAATTAATGATAATGTAATTACAGAAGCAGCAGAAACTATTGGAAATATGAATTACAATTTGGAAAATGTATCTGTAGCAACAAATATAGGTCAAATGACTAAAACAAGAAAATTAGATAAAATTGATTATTCAAAAGACTTTGATGATCCTTATCAAGAATTGCAAACAATTCCAATGCAACCAATACAATATCAAAATACAGATGAAATAATGGATATTAATTTTACTCCAAAAAAATCTAAGAGAGGTAGAAAACCAAAGCAAGCAGATTTAACAATAAAAAGATTACAAGAATGCATAAGCAAAATTAATCATAAAAATAATACAAAAGAAAAGTATATGCTTAAGTTAATGGAAGAAGTAGGAGAACTTGCAAAAGATGTTAATGAAAATGTAAGAATGCAAGGAAAGGAAATAAAAGGAACAATAGAAGAAGAATTACAGGATGTACTTTATTATGTTGTATGTTTAGCTAATACATTTGATATTGATTTGGAAGAATGTATTTATTTAAAAGAAAAATTAAATTGTAAAAAATATAATAGAAAAAATATGTTTGAAGAATAATTTTATAAAAATTAACTATAACTCCTTCTTTTGTGATAAAATGTTTCACAAAAGGGGGAACTTTTTATGGAAGAATTAATTTTTGTAACACATAATAAAGGAAAAATTGCATCAGCACAAAAGGTTTTAAAAAATGCAAATATAAAGAATACGATTTAGATGAACCTAGAAGTGATAATATAAAATATATCTCTAAAGTAAAAGTTGAAGAAGCATATAAATTAGTAAATAAACCATGTATATCATTAGATTCTGGCTTTTGGATAGATGAACTAAATGGATTCCCAAGAGCTTTTGTGAATTTTACATTGGACATAATGGAACATTATCTAAAAAAATTCTAGGAAATGATACAAATGAAAAATGGTCAGATTTATGGTATATATTTATACCATATGGATATGATAAAACATTAGCACAAATGACAAAGGAAGAAAGGGATAATAGAAAAAGAGAAAAATCAATTAATTCATTTAAAGTGTTTGCAGATTGGTATGAAAAAAAGCAATAAAATGTCTTTATTTACAAGGAAAAATAGGAAATATATCGAAAAAAATAATATAGGGGGACATATGCATGTTAAGATTCGAAAAAATAGAACCAAGATATTATATTCAATATATAGATATGATACAAGAATGGAAAAAAAGTAATACTTCCTTAACACCTGATATTTTAGAATTACCTTGTGATAATGAGATAGATTATAGAAATATAGTAAGAGTTGCTGAAAATGCAGCTAATGAATTACATAATAAAGAAGAATGGTACGAAAAATGTTATTATTATTTAGTAATAAATGATCAAGATAAATTGATTGGCGCTACAGCTATTAGAATAAATTTAACTCAACCTGGAAAAGATATTTTAGGAAATTTATCTTATGGAATTAGACCTTCAGAGAGGCGAAAAGGATATGGCAAAGCAGTTGCAAATATGCTTGTAAATAAATGTAAAGAATTAGGAATGGATGAAATTATTGTATGCCATGATTTGGAAGATGATGCATCTAGAAGAGTTATGGAAAGTGTTGGTGCAATACCAACAGGAGTTTTAATGTCAGAATATTCAGAAAAAAGAATAAGTAGATATATAATTGGATGGAAGACATCTGAAAATATATTAAGCAATACATAAAAATTTTATTTTGTAGAGAATTAAATATATATATTTTTTTATAGTTATAGGTTGCAAAGTTTTTCCTACCTGCTCCATTATAGATAATTAAATATATATATTTATATAGTAAAGGAAGCGAAGGATGAAAATACGATTAGAAGAAGAAAAAGATTACTTTATGAATGAAAATTTAACAAGGGAGGCTTTCTGGAATGTATATAGACCTGGGTGTTATGAGCACTATCTTTTACATAAAGTAAGAAAAGATCCTAGTTATGTGAAAGAATTAAGTTATGTAATAGAAGCTGACAGAAGATTGATAGCAAGTATTGTATATACAAAAGGAAAGATAATAAATGCAAAAGGAGAAGAAGAAGTTTTAACATTTGGACCAGTAAGCGTTTTACCAGAATATCAAGATGCTGGATATGGTACAAAACTTATAAAATTCACTTTAAAAAAAGCAAAACAAATGGGGTATACTGCTGTAGTTGTAACTGGAAAACCTGAATATTATACTAGATTTGGATTCAAACCTGCATCCCACTATAAGATTTATTATGGTGGAATGGAGAATAAAGAGAATCCATATTTTATGATAAAAATTTTTCATAGGAATAAAATTAATGATTTATATGGAATATATGAAGAACCAGATGTTTACCATGTAAATATGGATGAGGTGGAAGAATTTGATAAAAAATTTCCTGTGAAGAAGAAAGAAAAAAGAGATGGACAATTAGAATAAACAAAATAAATGGAGGAAAAGATGGACAGATATTCAAAGATTTTAAATAAAGATAAAAGAGAAATAGTTCTATTAATAGGAAATGGATGTAAATGGAGTAAATGTAAATTTTGCAATTATCATTTAGATAGAAATAGTAATCCGGAGGAACAATTTAAAATAAATTATGAAGTCTTGCAAAATGTTACAGGAGAATTTGGTGTTTTGGAAGCAATCAACTCTGGTAGTATTTTTGAATTAAATGCGAAAAGTAAAGAAGAATTGATGAAAACTTGTATTAACAAAGGGATTAAAAGACTAATTATAGAGAGTCATTACATGTACAAAAAACAAATAGAAGAATTTAGAAAAGAATGTGCATCAAATGGTATAACATTAAAAGTAAAAGGTGGAGTGGAAACTTTTGATGCAGAAATTAGAGAAAAAGTTTTTAATAAAGGTTTTGGTTACCCAACTTTAGATGATTTAAAAAATACATTTGATGAAATTAATTTGCTAGTTGGAGTAAAAGGACAAAATTTAGAAGAGATTGAGAATGATATAGAAATAGGCATAAAGAATTTTGAAAGAGTTTGCGTGAATTTATATAAAGAAATGGATGATATAATGCCTGCTGATACAAAATTAAAAGAGGAATTTGTTAGACAAGTTTATCCAAAATACAAGGATTATGAAAATATTGATATTTTATTGGAAAATACAGACTTTGGGGTTGGAGATTGATTTATTAGTATAATGAAATAAAAAGACTAAACTTACAAGAGCTCTAATGAAAGAATATCCAATGCGAAAGAAAAATTGTGAGTCTATGTATTATAATGTATAATAATAGAAAAAGAAGAGGAATATAAAAATGATAAAGAGTGAATTTGATAATATTATAATTTTAAAAGGTGATATAACAGAATTAGAAGTAGATGCAATAGTAAATGCAGCAAATGAATCACTTCTAGGTGGTGGAGGTGTAGATGGTGCAATACATGCTAGAGCTGGAAATGGACTTTTAGAAGAATGTAGAAAATTAGGAGGATGCAAAACTGGAGAGGCAAAGATTACAAAAGGATATAATCTTAAAGCTAAACATGTTATACATACAGTTGCACCAAAATGGTATGATGATACGGTAAAAAATAAAGAAGAATTGTTAGAAAATTGCTATATTAATTCTTATGAATTAGCAAAAAGGAATGGAATTAAAACAATTGCTTTTCCTTGCTTAGGAATGGGAGTATATCAAGTTCCACAAGCTGTTGGAGGGAAAATTGCAATAGACACAACTATTAAATATAAAAAAGATTTTGAAAAAATATATTTAGTTTGTTTTAATGAATCAGATTATGAATTTTATTGCCAATATTTATCAAATAAAAAAGCATAAATAAAAGGATTTGGTTGAATGTAAATAAAAAGGAAGTAATTATGAAAGAAAAAATACTCTTAGATACTAATATGATGATTTACATTTTGGATGATCATGTATTGGATGAAAAAATATCAAAATTAACTAAAATTTTATATGATTCAAATAAATATATGATTACAATACATCCTGAGACATTTATGGAAGCTAATAAAATAAGAGATGAAAAGAAAAAAGCAATATTTATCTCAAAATTAAAAGTTTATAATATCATAGATCATCCGCCTAAAATGACAGAGGAATTTAATAAAATTGTTGGATGCAACAATGAAAATGATAAAATTGATAATGAAATGTTATATGCAGTAATGAAAAATTGCGTAAGTTATTTCATTACCAATGATAAAAGACTTGTAAAGAAATCCAAAATTTTAAATTTGAACGATAGAGTTTTGTCAATTGATGATGCACTAGAGAAATTTAAAAATGAGGAAGAAGTTTTTATTAAAACTCCTGTGTTTATAAAACAAGAATATTTATATAATATGGATTTAAATGATGATTTTTTTACAACTTTGAGAAGAGATTATTTGGGGTTTGATGATTGGTTTATAAGAAAACAAAAAGAAGGAAGAATGGCTTATATAACTACAAATAAAGAAAATAAAGTTACATCTTTTCTTATGCTAAAGGAAGAAGATGAGAAAGAGGATTATTCAACATTCGAAAAACCATTTAAACCAGCTAAAAGAATAAAGGTAAGTACATTCAAAGTTGCTGATACTGGAAAAAAGATAGGAGAAAGTTTTATAAAAATAATGGTTAATGAAGCATTAAAAAAGAATGTTGATGAGTTATATGTTACAACTTTTGAGAAACAGGATGCATTAATTTATTTATTAAAACAATATGGATTTGAGTTATATACATATAAAAACACGTTTAAACCTGATGAGACAATTGAAAGGGAAGCTGTATATGTAAAAAATATGAGGGATAAAAGTAAATATCCATATGTTCAATTAAAAAATCAAAACATATTTATTTTTCCAATAAAGCCAAAATATCATAAATTATTATTTGAAGATGCAGAAGATGAATATCAAATAAGTATTAATGATACTCAAGGTAAAGATACATCAGCTAATGCTATAAAAAAAGCATTCATTTCTAATGCTAAAATAAAAATAATCAATCCTGGAGATATTATACTATTTTATGCATCAACTGATAAAAAAGCTATAACTACATTAGGAATAATAGAAACAACATGGAATAAGTTTAATTCGAAAAATGAAATCTTTAATTTGGTTAGAAAGAGAACAGCTTATAGCGAAGAAGAATTGGAAAAAGTTGCTAAACTAGATAGTTTAGTTATAATGTTTAAACATTATGTAACTTTTGAAAGACCAATTACATATAAATTTTTATTAAAAAATAATATTGTAAAAGTTCCTATTCAAGGACCATTGAGGATTGATAGAAAAAGTTTAGAAAAGATAATAAAAGAAGGACATAGTCAAAATATGTTTGAAATAATGTGAAATACATTAAATTTAATTTGTTGTATTTATAATACTTATGATAAATATAAAAATGTGAGGGTAAGTGAATTATGTGTAATATTTTAATTTCAATTAAGCCAAAATTTGTGGAAAAAATTTTAAATGGAAGCAAAAAATATGAATATAGAAAAATTAAGTGTAAACATAATGTGGATAAAATAATCATATATTCAACTTCACCAATTATGAAAGTTGTGGGTGAAGCAAAGGTGGAAAAGATTTTGGAAGATACGCCTGATAATTTATGGGAAAAAACTAAAAATTATTCTGGAATAGATTTTGAGTTCTATAGTAAGTATTTTAAAAATAGGAGTAATGCTATAGCATATAAATTAACAGATGTAAAAAAATATGATGAGCCTAAGGAATTAGCATGCTATGGGGTAAAATCTGCGCCTCAGTCGTTTGTGTATTTGGAAAAATAAATATACAAGAAAACTATTTATCTTAATAAATAGTTGTGATATAAATATATATTGTAAATAAAGTGAATATTATTGATTTTAATAGATGACTAAGCAATGAAAAATGGAAAGTTGTAAAAATATATTTTAAATTTATAAAGGAGAAAAAGACAGAATGATTAAAGGAGCATCAATGTTTGCAGGTGCAGGAATAGCAGAAACATATTTTAAAAATGCTGGAATAGAAATTGTAGTTGCAAATGAGTTATTAGAAAAAAGAGGAGAATTTTATCAATATATGTATCCAAAAACTAAAATGATAGTTGGAGATATTAGAGATAAAAAAATAAAGGATGAATTTTTAAGTCAAATTAAAAAAGATGTTAAGTTTTTAATTGCAACTCCACCTTGCCAGGGGATTAGCAATTTAGGAAAAAATCGAAATTTAGAAGATAAATTAAAAGATTCAAGAAATTATTTAGTATTTGATGTGTTAGATGTTATAGACCAAAAAGATTTTGACTATATCTTGATGGAGAATGTTCCTGGTTTTTTAAAAATAAAATTACCCTACAAAGATAAATTATGTACTTTAAAAGAGATATTAACTGATAAATATGCTAATAAATATACAATTGAAGCTAAGATTTTAAATGCAAAAGATTATGGTGTACCACAAAGTAGACCAAGAGCGATAATAAAAATGTATAAAATTGACTTAGAATGGGCATGGCCAGAACCCGAAAAAGAAATAACATTGAGAGAAGCCATAGGGGATTTACCAAGTCTTGAATCAGGTGAAAAGTCCGATATTAAATATCATTATGCAAGAAAACATGATGAAAAACAAGTGTTATGGATGAAACATACTCCAACAGGGTGTTCAGCACATAATAATGATATATATTATCCTGTGAAAGCTGATGGAACAAAAATAAAGGGATATAATGCTACATATAAAAGAATGAGTTGGGATGCACCAGCATCTGCTGTTACCATGAGGAATGATGCAATATCATCACAAGATAATGTTCATCCAGGAAGACTCTTACCGGATGGTACTTATTCAGATGCTAGAGTATTAACATTATTTGAATTGTTTAGAGTATCTTCTTTGCCAGATAACTGGAATCCACCTGCTTGGGCAAGCGATACTTTTATTAGAAGAATTATTGGAGAAGGTGTACCACCTAAATTAACATATAATATAGTGAAAGGAATAAAAAAGGCAAATGATTAAAGGAGCATCAATGTTTGCAAGTGCAGGAATAGCAGAAACATATTTTAAAGATGCTGGAATAGATATTGTAGTTGCAAATGAGTTATTAGAAAAAAGAGGAAAATTTTATCAATATATGTATCCAACTGCTAAAATGATAGTAGGGGATATTAGAGATGAAAAAATAAAAAATGAATTTTTAAATCAAATTAAAGATGATGTTAAATTTTTAATTGCTACGCCACCCTGTCAAGGTGCAAGTACATTAGGAATTAATAAGCATATGGATCAAATGATTGCTGATCCGAGAAATTACTTGATATATAGTGTAATGGAAGTAATAGATCAAAAAGATTTTGATTATATAATGATAGAGAATGTACCTAGATTTTTAAATGTGTATTTTCCATATAAAGGAGATTTTAAAAAACTTGAAGAAATATTAAGAGATAAATATTCTAAAAGATATATAATAGATATACGAGTATTAAATGCAAAGGATTATGGTGTACCTCAAACAAGACCAAGAGCAATAATAAAATTATATAAACCTGGTCTAAAATGGGGATGGCCAAAGGAACAAAAAGAAATAACATTAAAAGAGGCTATAGGAGATTTACCAAGTCTTGAATCGGGTCAGAAATCAAATCTTAAATATCATTATGCAAAAGTACATAATGAGAGGGAAATATTAGCTATGAAACATACTCCAACAGGATGTAGTGCTTTAAATAATGAAGTTTATTATCCAAAAAAGAAAGATGGAAGCAGAATAAAAGGATTTCACAATACATACAAAAGAATGAATTGGGATGCACCCGCTCCTGCCAGGACTATGAACAGCGGAAATATTGGCTCACACAATAACGTACATCCTGGAAGGTTATTACCAGATGGAACCTATTCAGATGCTAGGGTATTAACATTAAGGGAATTATTTATAGTTTCATCATTACCAGCTGAATGGAAAATTCCAAATGATTATACGGATAATTTTATTAGACAAATTATAGGAGAAGCAATTCCACCTAGATTATCTTATAACATAGTAAAAGAAATAGTAAAAGATGGTGAATAAAATGTTAGTATTAAACAGAGCAAAAGAAAATAAGTGGATTTTTCAAAAAAATATTAGTTCTGGTGAATTAATAGAAGCATTTATAGATGCTTTGGAAAAACAAGAAAATAATATTGATGCTGAAAATGTGAAAAATACTTTAAAAGGTCAAGATTTTTACAAAGGTAGAAGTGAAGATGGTTCGACAAATACAATGGGAGTCAGATTAAGCCAAATGTGTTTTTATATGATAGGATATAAGAAAAATGGCAAATTTTTACCATCACCTACAACACAGATATTTAGAAAAGAAAAAAGTGCTTCAATTGATGAAATGTTTTTAGTGAATTTATTTTCTATGCAATATCCTAATCCATACAGCAGAACACCGGATAATTTTAAAATTTATATGGGAAGATTTCTAATAAAATTATTATTAGATGATAGAATTGGTAATAAATTATATATTGATGAATTTATATGGTTTCTACCATTTATAGAACATATTAATGAAGAAATATATGAAACTTTAATTCAAGAAATTTTAAAGTATAGAAAGTTATCATATGAAGAAAAATATAAATTGTTTAAAAGTGTAAAAAATTATAATGATGTATTTGCAAACTGTATGCATGAAATAAACTATTATTTTATACCAATCTTTTATAGTTTTAGAGTATTTGATTTAGTAGAAGATAGGAAACATAATGATGGCAAGATATTTGCATTTAGACATGGAAATGGAAATACATATAGGACAGATTCAGTAGTAACTAGGAAAAAAATACCAGGATATTTGAAACTAGCAGACAATATTATTGAGAAAGCCAAAATATTAAGTAATAAGTATTCAGCTTTTGATATGCCAGAGACTCAAGCAACAGCAATATCAAAGGAAGATTGGATAAGAGACTTATATGAATTTAATATGTTGGACTATATAAAAGATATTAGTTATGATAGAGAATATAAAGACAATGTTATTGAAATTGTTAAAGATATGGTTTATCAATCAAAATATGGAACTAATGATGGAAAAAGCTTTGAAAAAAGCCTTCAACCAATATTCGAATTATTTAGAGAAAATAGAGATGTTCAAATTATTAGTGGAGCTGGAGATACAGACTTATTATGTATTATGTCAAACAGTCTAAATGAATTGTATAAAGTAAATGTTGATTCTAAAAAAACAAAAAATAGATTGGAAGGAATACATGCAACTAGAATAATGAATCATATTAAGAAAAATGGCTCTAAATATTGTATAATTGTTTCTCCGAAATTTTCAAGAGGAGCAAAATCGGATATAAAGGGATTTAAAATAGTTACATTGGAAGCGGAAACGTTAGCAAGTTATTGCTTGAAGGAATGCTTGAGTTCCTCAGATGGACTAGCTGATTATGAAACAATAAATGAAATAATAATAAAAAATTTGGGAAACGATATAACTGAAAATCTAAATGATTTGATTGTTGAAAGATATCAAATTTTATAAAGGATGAGCATAAGCGGTTAAATGGATGGATAAAATTAGCTCATAACCCGAAGGTCGTAAGTTCGAGTCTTACCCCCGCAACCACAAATTTTATTAGAGTCGCAAGAGATTGTGGACTCTTATTTTTTGCTCATTTTACATTACATAAAATGAATTGGGCACCATTTGGGCACAAATCTATATAAAAAGGTTTTTGGTAAACCTTGAATTTTCGATATTTATAAATATATTTGATTAAATTCTATTTGAAATAAAATTAAAAAGTTTCTGCTTAAATTATAAAATATTAAATTGTGAAATTAATTAAGAGTATTTAAGCAGAAACTATCATGTCTTGATTTACTTCTTTATTATTATCATTTTTCATAGAATTTTTTTCCTTTCAATTTTTTGTATAAATTTATGTGATAAGCCTCTAATTGGCTTTAAAATATTTTTTTGTATCTTCTCTATAAAGAAGATTATCAAGTTTATCTGATGCCTCTCTGTCCATTTTCGCAAATGCATGGGCATAGATATTTAATGTTGTAGATGTTTGAGCATGTCCTAGTCTATGACTGACAGTTTTAACATCTAATCCTTGTGCAATAAGCAAAGTTGCATGTGTATGGCGTAAGCCATGAAATGTAATATGTGGCAAGTTTTTATCTTCTAGGAACTGCCTAAACCATTTTGTAATTGTATCTGGATGCATAGGAGAACCATCCCATTGTACAAATAAACGATTAGTATTAATCCATTTGTCTCCTAATTTTAATCTTTTTTCTGATTGTTTTCTTTTGTAATCTTTTAATAATTTAGTAATTGAATCAGGGATACTAATAACCCTGTTTGATGTTTCTGTTTTGGGATCTTTTGTATAGATACCAATAGAAGAAACATATTGACTAGCTTGTCTTACTGTAATTGAAGAATTTTTTAAATCTACATCTTGCCATTCTAATCCTAAAACTTCTCCACGTCTTAATCCTGTGAAAATTGTTAAAAGAATAATGACTCGAAATTTTAATTCTTCACCTTCCAATGCCTTAATTAATGCAATTGTTTGTACATCATCATAGAAATTAATACTTGGCTTTTTTGCCTTAGGTGGTCTTACTCTTGATGCAGGATTATATGGAATCATTTGCCAATATACTGCTTGTTGTAACATTGAATGTAATAATCTATGATGTTCTAGTACAGTTTTTGGAGATAACTTATGTTTGATATTTTTTCTAATATAAGTTGCCTCACTTAATTCTTGGTATAAATACATTAATTGCATTGGTTGAATTTTGTCTAAATACATGTTGCCGAGATAGGGGAGAATTCTTGACCTTAACATACTTTTATATCTTTCATAGGTTTTAGGAGATAAATTTGGAATTGCATAATGGTCAATCCAAAAATCAGCATAATCTCTAAAACGCATCTTTTTTGCAGATAAAGCTTGTCCTGTTTCTATTTCTGATATAAATAATGCTAATTCTTTTCTAGCTTCATTTTTGTTTTTGGCTTGAACTGTCTTTTTATAGATAATTCTTTTACCTTCTCCTGTGTAGCCACCAGAAACTCTTAATCTATATGAATTCTCTCCACGTTTTTCGATATTTCCTACCACACCTTCATCACCTCCTTTCACGTGGTAAGAAAATTTTTTATTATCTTGAGATATAAACTTTTATATTAAAATCATCATTAGAATGAGTTTCTAAATCATCTTTTAATCCTTTGAAATTATCAATATTATAATCTGGATCATATATAAAACATAGCAAAGTTTTACAGTTTTGGTGAGATTGATAACGACCAATATCAACTAATAATTGCTGACCTATTTTGTTATCACTTAATCCTTTTCTAGTCATTTTTACTTCTATTCCAATTTGGTAATCAGGTATTAAAAAATCTAGTCTAGAATTAGAGCCGGCATGACTAGGAACTGATTCTTCTTTTCGAATATCATTAAAATATAATAATAACAAAGAATGTAACAAATCTTGAACATCATATTCATCTTTTAATTTAAGGGTTTCTCTACCTTCATATCTTTTTAATAATTGAGTGGCTATATCATGAAATTTGTTGAAAATAGTTTCAATTTTTTGTACAGCATCATCTTGAGATATTGCTTGTTGATTGGAATATTTTAAATCTATTAAGATTTGATATGTATGTGTGTATATGTGATTTAAAATAGCTTTATAATTTGATAGGGCATTTTGGTATGTTGATATAATATTGTCATGTTTTTGTTTCTCATAATATAAATCAATAGGGGCTAAGTTGTCTGGTAAAACTGTATCTCTGATTTTTTGTTCAATAGAGTCAATCTGCAGGATAAGATTTGCAGTGGAATCAGCATAAATCCCGTCTTTATCAATTTCGAATGTTCTATATCTCATAAAATCTCTTAAAATTTTACGATATTTTTCTTTTATTTTAGTAATATCTGTTATACCTATATTTTTGCATAAAGTAGTAAATATTTTTTCTGTACTAGGCTGATAATTCCCTCTAAGTTCTTCTGTTTGAAGTTTTACCCATAGCCAATCATATGGTTTATTTAATTTTTCTGTAATAGAAAGCAATTTAACTAATACTGTAGGTAAAAATTTTTTGTAATCTTCATCTAATTTTGTTATACATTCATCTATTTCATCATAAATATTCATAGTTAGTCTCCTTTATTTTTACATTTATGTTTACTATCAGGCAAATAAAATTTATGACATTCAAAACAGTAATTAGGAATATTACCATTTTTTATATCTAAAAACAATTCATAATACATTAGAGAAAGCAAAGATTTATAAGAGATGCCTTCTACAATTTCACCTGTGTCAGTTTTTACAAAACGTTTTCTAATTCCACCAGTTCTATAAGAAATCTGCTCTAAAGTTTTTTCTGATAAGCTATTGTCGCGAGATAAGTTGTAAAGCAAACGGTGCATTTCTGATAAATAATCCATATAGCAAGATATAGGTTCAAAATATCCAGTAATTTTATGCTTTTCTAATATAGTCTTATATTTATCTTTTCCAGGAAAATCTACTGTTTTAAAGTTTAAATCAAATTGAAATAAAGAAGGATTATAATAAACAGTATCAAATATTCCTATTTCAAATGGTTTAAAAATAGGAAAAGAGTAATTAAATTTCTCATTTGTTAATTCTAATATTTCACCGAAAAAACCATATTTACATGCAAAATCATAAAGAGCTTTATAAAATTTTTCTCTATTTCCTGCATAAGAATTTATAGCGAGAAATTCTAAATATATTCTTGAATTTTTCTCTTTTTCATCAAGAGGATTAAAAAATATAATTTTAGAATTTTGATTAGGTCCATAAACTTCATCTCCAGAAAAAGAAGAATATTTAATTGGATTTTTTATTTTTAACCATAAAGGTTTTTGGTTAGGTAAAATGTTAATATAATCTTCTAAAGTTTTAAAACTATATTCACTAACTAAAGAATTTGTTTTTCCTGTTAAGTATCCAACAGGCACATTAAAATAGTTAGATAGCTTATTTAAAATTTCAAATCCTGGGGTAGAATTGTTAGATTCATAATTTGCAATACTAGATCTTTTTTCTCCAATAGCATTTGCTAATGCTTGTTGGGTAATACCTTTATTTTTTCGTAATTGCTTTAATTTTTCGCTAAAATTTATATTCATCATAAACACTCCAATATATTTTTATGAGAACATTATAAAACAATAATTTATATTTGTAAATAATTAAAACAAAAATATTTTTAAAATGTATTGACAAAAAACAAAAATACAAATAAAATGTTTTAAAACAAAACAACAATGTTTTTGTTTTAAACAAAGCAGATGGGAGGTGATTAACTATGAATAGTGAGAAATTAAATGAAAACACAAAAGAAAAAAGAGTTTTAGATTCAGTAGAAGCAGCAGAATATTTGG